>JBIKOG010000140.1:0-19885 GCA_044358225.1 Bryobacteraceae bacterium
TCCCGCCGATCGTTTTGACGCTACTTATTTGCGGTAGGAGCCGTATGCGGTAGTGCCGCTCGTACGGATCTGTGCGGGGGGCGGGTCGTGAGATTCGTCCCTACCGCGACCCTGTTTATTGCGTTTGTAAAACGGCTAGTCCAGTTTCAGACGCTTGGCGTTGGCCGGCAGGGCGAACAGACCCTGGTCGAGCTTGGCGTTGTTGATCGTCACGCTCTCCGAGTACATCTCAAAGATCTTGTTCCCATCGCGGAAACGGACGATGCTCCACGGCCACATCACCCCGCCCACGTCCCGATACTTGTTGTAAACCGTCATCTCCTCCACCTTCCGCTGCTTCTCCGGGTCGCGGCGCTGGTAGATCTGGCGCACCGGCAGGTGCGTGGTGCGGTGGAAGTAGACGGTGACCGTCCGATTCTCCCCGTCGGCGATATCCACCACCTCAACGGGGTTGTTGTCGAACACGGCGGTCTCCTTGAACTCAAAGATCATCCCGAGCTCGTCCAGCCGGTAGCGGAGGATGTAGAAGATGTTGCGGAGTGTGGTATCGACGTAGCGGTCATACTGCCCGTCGGGCAGCGGCCGGATCCCACGGTAGGAGACCTGTACGCCTTCCTTGTCGGTGAACAGGTAGGCGTAGTCCTCTTCCTTCTTGCCGAACGACTGGCGCTCGCGAATGTTCAGCGTGCCACCCGGCTGTTCGTACTTCGTGTAGACCCTGGCAGTGGCAAGGCCGTTCAACTGCTCCCGGTAGAAGGAGTACAACCGGCCCTGCTCAATCCGGTCGGTCATGGACAGGAAGTTCTTCCCGCCCACGGCCGCCAGCGACTGATCGACAATGGCCCTCCCGCGCACCGTCGCCGGTTGCGCGGCAAGGCCCGCCGCTAGGAGTACTGCGAGTCCAAATAACCGCACTATTTCATGATCTCCTCAGCTTTGACGCCCGCGTTCACCACGATGGTTTCGTATTTGATTTCGCTGGACTTCTTGCCACCCTGGTTGATCTCCACCAGGAACGGCGCCTTCACGCCATTGACGTCGCGCCAATCCTTGTAGATGTTCTCCACCTCGGACGGCCCCTGCGGCCCCATGGCCTTATACGCAAGCTTCACCAGCATGCCCGTAGCGGGGTCGACGGTGAGCTTCGCCGTGTTGCCGGACTTGTCGGTGATTTCGAACTCCGTGTCCGAAAGGGCGTTGACGGTGCGACCCTCCACGCGGTCGCTGAGCGACAGGGTGAAGAGGTTGCGGAACAGCTCCTCGTTCAACTGCTTCACCACCGGCGCGGGCATCGGCATCGGCGCGGGAACGTTCGGCGCCTGGAAGGTACCGGTTTTCCCATCCCACTTCACCAGCACTTTGCCGAAGGGCAGTTCCTGCTCCTGGCGCATCTGGTTGGGCACGATGAACAGCACCTTCTGCTTGACGGCCATGTTGCCGAGCGTGGCGTTGGCGGTCATGGTGACGTCCTTCACGGCGGCCAGTTTATCGGCCCCGCCGAGGGCGGTCTGCATCTTCCCGAGCAGCGCCTTCCCCTTGGCAAGCGAGGCGGAGGAGACTTCGACGGCGGGCTTGGCGGGCTCCTTCACCTTCAGTTCCAGCTTCGTAATCGGCATCTTCAGATCCGTCAGCGGCGTCTTGAACCCATCGATGTTGCCGATGGTGGTGATGACGAATTTGGACGGGTCAATATACTGCTTGGCGACGCGGAGAATGTCAGCCTTGGTCACCGCCGCGATCGACTTCTGATACTGCGCCAAATAGTCCTTCGGGTAGCCGTAATAGTCGTAGCGGAAGAGGCGCGAAAGCGTCTTCTGCGGCTTGTCGAAGTTGAAGACGAAGCTGTTGATCACCTTATCCTTGGCAGTGGACACTTCCTCGTCCGTCACACCGGTGGTGCGGATCTTATTCACTTCGTCGAGGATCGTCTGGATGGTGGCAACGGTGGATTCGGTCTTCGTTGATGCCGAAATTCGAAATGTGCCCGGGTGCAGATAACCGGCGCCCCAGCCACCGCCGACGCTGTAGGCGTAGCCCAGTTCAGTGCGAACCTTCTTAAACAAGCGGCTGTCGAAACCGCCGCCGAGAATGTCGGAAAGAACCTCCAACGCCGGGTAGTCTTTGTCGCTCAAAAGGCCACCCATATGACCGATGGAGAGGAACGTCTGCGTAACTTCCTTCTTATCGCCGGCGTAGATACCGGGCTTGGCCTGATGAGTTACTTTCGGAAAGGTAGGGATGGCGCCGGCAGCCGGCGTCCAATTGCCCAGCACCTGCTCCAAACGGGCCTTCATCGCGGCTTTGTCAAAATCGCCGGAAACAGCCATCATCATGTTGGCGGGATGGTAATACTGCCGGTGGAAGTTCTGCAGGTCGGCGCGGGTAATGGCGTCGAGCGTCTCATATTCCACCTCGCGGCCGAACGGCGTCTCGCGACCATAAATGATGGCCTGGAACTCACTGCGATTCACATCGTCGGCTTCGTCGTACCGGCGGCCAATGGCGCTGCGATATTGGGTCTTCAGCAGGTCGATCTTGTCCTGGCGGAACTCGGGCTGGGAAAGCAGGTCGAAGTAGACGCCCAGCACTTCGTCGATGTTTTCCTTCAGGCAATTGAAGCCAACGGTGGCGACTTCCTCACTGAGGTTCGACTCAACAGAAGCGGCGATGTTCTCCAACTGTTCATCGATCTGGTCGCCGGTCTTCGATTTGGATCCACCGCTGCGAAGCACGCTGGCGGCCAGTTCGCCCAGACCGGCCTTCGGGGCCGGGTCCAGCAGGTTGCCGGTTTTGACCAGGATCGTGCCATTGATAAACGGCAGCGTATGGTTCTCCAGGAGATATACCTTCAGCCCGTTTTTCAGTGTGAAGACTTCGATCTCCGGGATCTTCACGGCGCCCAACTTGCCATATTTCAGGTTCTTCCACGCGCCGATCTGCATGGCGCCGGGCTTGGCCGGTGCGGCGGCGGGGCGGGGGGCAGCGGCCTGCCCGAACATGGCTGCGGCGGCAAGGAGTAAGAGTATTCCGAATCTCATTTACTTAGCCTCTTCCTTCTTGGGCTGCACGGTGATGCCCACGGTCTTGTTATTCGCGGTCAGATAGGTTTTCGCGACGCGTTGCACGTCGGCCGGAGTCACTTTGTCGAGCTCCTCCAAGTCAGTAAACAACTTACGCCAGTCGCCATATTCCATCCAGGTGGAGGCGAAGGCGCCGGCCAGGCCGGAGTTACTATCGAGCGCACGCAGCAGCCCGGCGCGCATCTTCACTTTCACGCGCTTCACGGTCGGCTCGTCCACACCCTCCTTCTGGATCTTGGTGACGATCTCCTCCCAGTTCTTCTCCAGGTCGACGACGCTCTTGCCCTGATTCGGAACGCCGAAATAGAGGAACAGGTTGGGATACTTGCCGCCCGGGAACTGCGGGATGGTCTGGTTGCCGAGAGCGAGTTTCTTGTCGCGCACCTGCTCCTTGTACAGGATGCCGGTACGACCGCTGGACAGCACGCCGTTCAGCACGCTCAGGGCGGCGTCATCGGCGTGGGTGCCCTCCGGCCGGTGGTAGGCAATCATGAGGAACGGCTGGGCGGGGTCGTCGATTTCCACTTTCTTCGTGCCGAGTTGCACCGGCTCCTTGGTGACCAGACGCGGGGGCAGCGGGCCGGCCGGGATGGGGCCAAAGTACTTCTCGGCGAGCCGCTTGATCTCGGCCGGGTTGACGTCGCCAACGATCCCGACGCACATGTTGCCGGGCACGTAATAGGTCTTGTGGAACTCGGCGCCACCCTTGGCGCGGAGGTTCTCGATGTCGCTGGCCCAGCCGATGAAGTTGCGGTAGGGGTGGGCGGTGAAGGAGGTCGTCAGCAGGGCTTCGATCAGCTTGCCCTGGGTGCTCGATTCCACTCGCATCCGGCGTTCCTCGCGCACCACGTCACGTTCCTTGTAGAACTCGCGGAACACCGGTTTCGCCGTCCACTCCGACTGCAGCGCGAACCACAGTTCGGTGCGGTTGGCAGGCAGGCTGTAGAAGTAGTTGGTGTAGTCGAGCGCGGTGGAGGCGTTGAATCCCACGCCGCCGTTGCGTTCAATTTCCTTGGTGAAGGCGTTGGGGTCAACAAAGCTGTTGGCCTTATCGATGGCCTTCTTCAGCGCCGCTTCCAGGCGCTCAATCTGCGCCTTGTCGGCGCGGCGGCCTTTGACGCGTTCCTCTTCCAGCTTGTCGTAGGCCTGCTCGACGGCGGCCAGGGCTTTCTCCTCTTCGGGCCAGTTCTTGGTCCCGAGGGAGGTGGTTCCCTTCCCGATCATGTGTTCAAACATGTGGGCGGTGGAGGAGGCGTTCGCCGGGTCATTGGCGGCACCGGAATCGACGTGGAGATGGAACGAAACCACCGGGGCTTCGTGCCGCTCCATGACGATGAAGTGCAGGCCGTTGGCGAGTGTGAACTCGGTGACCTTCTTTTCAAAATCGGCAAGGTTTTGGCTGAACAGGCTGGCTGCCAGCAACGGGAATAGAGCTATGGGGCGCATGTTACGACTCTTCTTAAGATGGTACCAGCGTCGATTTGGGTGCACTCGATATACTGTCCCCACTATGTTGCGCCGACAATTTCTGTTTACAGCGCTGGCCGCGCTGCCCGAGACGGTGGAAACCACGGCGGGCCGCGTGCGCGGCGCGCGGGCCAACGGGGTCACCGTGTTCCGCGGCATTCCCTACGCCAGCCAGCGGCGGTTCCAGGCGCCGGGCCCGGTGGAGCCGTGGACCGGCGTGCGGAACTGCACCCAAACGGGTCCCCGCTGCGTGCAGGGGCCGGGCAACATCTTCCTCAGCCCGACCATTGGCGATTACTTCCGCGGGTCCGCCGGCCGCGCGGAGCTGGCCGCGCAGCCCGATAGCGAAGACTGCCTGGTGGTGAACGTCCTGACGCCGTCGACGCGCGGCAAGCGGCCAGTGATGGTCTATATTCACGGCGGCGGGTTCTCCGCCGGCTCGTCCCATTTAACACTCTTCGCCGACCGCTTTCCACCGGAGCAGGACGTGGTGCTGGTGGGGGTGAATCACCGGATCAACGTCTTCGGCTATCTGCACTTGGAGACGGCCAACATCGGGCAACTGGATCTGATCGCGGCGTTGGAATGGGTGCGAGCGAATATCGGCGCGTTCGGCGGCGATGCGGGGAATGTGACGGTGTTCGGGGAATCCGGGGGCGCGGCGAAGATCAGCGCGCTGTTGGGCATGCCGGCCGCGCGGGGTTTGTTCCGGCGGGCGATTGTAGAGAGCGGGTCTTTACTGGCCGTGCAAACGGCAGATGAGGCGGCGGCGAACACGCGGGAAGTGCTGGCGAAAGTGCCGCTCGATCGATTGAAAACCCTCCCAGCCGCCGAGCTATGGCGCGCGACCAACGGAATGAAAACGCAGCCGGCTGTCGATGGGAAGTCCATCCCCCGCCAGTTGTGGGAAGGGGCCCCGGTCATCAACGTGCCCTTGATCATCGGCTGTTGCAAGGACGAAACGGCGCTGTTCACGTTGAAGGACGAGGCGCTGTATTCGCTAGATGAAAAGGGCCTCGCGTCGCGCATGCCGGCGGAGGCGATGGCGGCCTATAAAGCGGAGTACCCGAAGGCGACGCCGTCGGACATCTGGTTCCGCTACGCAACGGATAAGGACGCCCGGTCGAAAGCGATCCGCCAGGCGCAGCTGCAAATCCAAAAGGGCAAATCGCCCGTCTACATGTACCATTTCGAGTGGAACACGCCGCTGGTGGACGGCAAGATCCGCGCGTTCCACACGGCCGAGTTGCCGCTGGCCATGCGCTGCGTGCGGTTCCCGGAATCGGAGCCGGTGTCGAAGGCCCTGGCCCACAACTGGGCCCAATTCGCCCGCCGCGGCAAACCCGATTGGCCAGCCTACTCGCTCGACAAGCGCATGACGATGATCTTCAACACCCCCGTCAGTGCCCCCACCCCCCTCAGATTTCCCCTGGTACCGTGACACCAGCAAAACCCGCAATTTAGGAGAACTCTGATGACACGCCGACACCTGTTCCTCTCCACCGCCGCCGCGCTCTCGGCGAACGTATTCGTGACAAAGCCCGCCGAAACCACCGCCGGAAAAGTCCGCGGCTACTCGTACAAGGGAGTCGACATCTACCGCGGCATCCCCTACGGCGCGCCCACCGGCGGGGCCAATCGCTTCCAGCCGCCGCGCGCACCGGAGCCCTGGACGGGCGTCCGCAGCTGCCTCACCTACGGCCCGGCCTGCCCGGCCAGCCTCAATATCAGCGAAAACGGCAACAACACCTCCCGCTCCGACGAGGACAACTTCCTCCTCTATCGCACCGGCGGGTGGCAGCGCGGCGAGGACTGCCTGCGACTCAACGTCTGGACGCCCGGCGCCACCGGGAAACGCGCCGTCATGGTCTTCATGCACGGCGGCGGCTACTTCGGCGGCTCCGGGAACGACCTGTTGAGCTACGACGGCGAGAACCTGGCCCGCCACCACGATGTCGTCGTCATCACCCACAATCACCGCCTGAACCTGTTCGGCTATTTGAACCTGGCGGAGGTGGGCGGGGAGCGGTACAAGGCCTCGGCGAACGTGGGACTGCTCGATAACGTCGCCGTCCTCGAATGGGTGCGCGCCAACATCGCCAACTTCGGCGGCGACCCGGATCGCGTGCTGATCTTCGGCCAGTCCGGCGGCGGCGGCAAGGTGTCGCACCTAATGGCCATGCCGTCGGCCAAGGGCCTGTTTCACCGCGCGGGAGTGATGAGCGGATCAGCCCTGCGCACGGCAACCCCGGACGTCACCGCCAAGCTCGCCGCCACCGCGCTGGCCCATCTGAACATCAACAAAAACAACCTCGACAAACTCCACACCGTGCCCGCGTCGGCGCTGGTCACCGCCGCCCTGGCCGCTGGCCGTAACTGGTCGCCCACGCTCGACGGCGCCGTTGTCCCGGCCCACCCGTTCGACCCGGCGGCCCCGGCGCTCGCCGCGCGCATCCCGCTGTTGGTCGGCTCCTGCCTGAACGAGTTCGTCAACGCCGTCGACAACCCGGATGTAGCCACCTTCACCGAAGCCGACCTCGCCAGCAAAGCCAGCGCCCAGGTCATCGCCGCCTACCGTGCCGAGTACCCGAAGGAGACGCCATTCGGCATCTGGGGCGCGATTTCCACTGCGTTGATGCGCCAAAACGTCGTCGCCCAGTCCGAACGGCAGGCGGCCCAGGCGCCGGTATATCAATACCTATACGTCTGGCGCACGCCCGTGCTCGACGGCCGCCCCGGCACGTTTCATTCCAGCGACATCGCCTTCACCTTCGACAACGCCGACCTCCTTCCCCGCTACTCCGGCGCCACACCGGAGTCCCTGGCGCTATCCCGCAAGATGGGCGCCGCCTGGGCCAACTTCGCCAAAACCGGCGATCCAAAATGGCCGGCCTACACCCCGAAGAACCGCGCCGTCATGGTCTGGGATTCGCCAACGCGCGTCCGTACAACCATCCCGTAGGCGCGCCCCTACTCGTGCCGCAACGCCTCCACCGGGTCCAACCGCGCCGCCTTATTCGCCAGCCAAATCCCAAAGAACAGCCCCACGCCCACCGACACGCCCACCCCCGCCGCCACGGCCCACAGCGGCACCGCCGTCGGCAAATCCGGAAACACCAGCGACGCCGCCTGCGAAATCAGCCACCCCAACCCAATCCCCAGGAACCCGCCCACCAGCGTCAACACCACCGCCTCCGTCAGAAACTGAATAATAATATCCCGCCGCCGCGCCCCCAACGCCTTCCGCGTCCCAATCTCCTTCGTCCGCTCCGTCACACTCACCAACATAATATTCATCACCCCAATCCCCCCCACCAACAGCCCAATCGAGCTCAACACCACCATCACAATCGCAATCATCGCCACCACGCCCCGGAACTGCTCCACCATCTGCTCGGCCGTCGAAATCGAGAAATTATCCGGCTTCGACAACCCCACCCGCCGCTCTATCCGCAACACCGCCCGCGTCTCGTCGATCGCCGCCGGCACGTGCCCCGGCTTCGCCGCCACGATGATCATGTGCTCCTTCGCCGTCGGAAACAGCTTCCGCATCGTGAAGTACGGCAGCATCATCCGCCGGTCCTCATCCCCCGGCATCGATTGCGTCGGCCGCTGCATCACCCCGATCACCTCAAACATATGCCCGTCCAGCTCCACCCACTTCCCTACCCCGCTCGTCGTCTGGAACCACGCCTTCCCAATGTCCTCGCCAATCACCACCACCGGTAAATGATGCGCGTTCTCGGCGTCCGTAAAAAACCGCCCCTCCCGCATCTCCACACCCGTCGTAACGTACCCCGGGTCCGTCCCGCCAATCTGTATGTTAAACGCGTCAATTCCCTTATACTTCGCCTTATGAATCCCCCAGTCCGGAAACAGATACGGACTTACCGATTCCACATTCGTGCTCCGCTCCTTCAGCGCCAGCGCGTTCGCCAGTGTTAGTGGCTTCCGCATCCGCTCCTCCAACGACCGCGGCCCGAAACTCATCGGCGAATCCCACTTCGTGATAATCAGGTTATCCGTCCCAAAACTCCGCAAAACCCCGGTAATCGACGAATCCAGCCCCGCCAGAATCGACCCCACCCCGATCACTGTGCTCGTCCCGATAATCACTCCCAACACCGTCAGAAACGCCCGCAACTTATGCGCCCGCAACGTATCAAACGCCAGCTGCACGCCAAACCAGATTCGAGTCAATTCATTCATTTACTTATCCGCCCGCAACGCTTCAATCGGGTCTAACATCGACGCCTGCCGCGCCGGGTAAATACCAAAGAACAGCCCCACCATCGTCGACAATCCCACCGAAATCACCACCGCGCTCAACGGCACCGCCATCGGCACAGACGTCGTATTCCGCACCACCACCGCCACCACCCAGGCAATCGCCACGCCCACCAACCCGCCCATCGCCGACAGCACCGACGACTCCACCAGAAACTGGTTCAAAATGTCCCGCCGCCGCGCCCCCACGCTCTTCCGGATCCCAATCTCGTGCGTCCGCTCCGAAACCACCGCCAGCATAATGTTCATAATCACCACCCCGCCCACCACCATGAAGACGCTCACAATCGCCACCGCCGTCGCCGCGATCGCCCCCGTCATCCGGTCCCACGCCGCCACTAGCGAATCCGACGAAAAGATCCCGAAATTGTCGTCCTCCCCCGGCCGCACATGCCGCCACGCCCGCAGCAAACTCCGTACCTCGTCCTGCGCCTGCTCCAGGTGGTTCCGGTCCATCGCCAGCGCCGCGTACCCAATCCCCGTCCGCGACCCGAACATCTTGAAATAGGTCTCCGCCGGAATGATCACAAACCGGTCCCGCGATTGCCCGAACACGCTCCCCTGCTCCTTCGCCACCCCCACCACCGTGAACGGCCGACCCGACACTTGAATGGTCTTACCAATCGGGTCCACAGCCGGGAAAAACCGCTCTTTGATTTCATGCCCGATCACCGCCGACAGCGTGTGCCGGCTATCGTCGGATTCACTCAAAAACCGCCCCTGGGCAATCTGCGTATTGGTGATGATCCCCACGTTCGAACTCACCCCGCGCAGCTCAATCCCGTCCACCCGCTCGGACCCAAACGTCGTCACGCCCTGCCGCGAAATCTCCATCCCCACCTCCCGCAGCAGCTTCGATTCCCGCTTCACGAACGCAAACTCCTCCCGCGTCAACTGTGGATTCTTCCGCTGCATCTCCAGAAACTTCTTCGGGTCCCACTGGCCAATCATCACCATCCGCCGCACCCGGAACCCATCGACGCCCATATCGGCCACGGTATTGGCGATATAGTCGTCCATCCCGCGAATCACCGACATCACCGCAATCAGCGTCGTGGTCGCCAGAATGATGCCCAACAGCGTCAGAAAGCTGCGAAGTTTACTCGCGCGCAGCGAGCGGAAAGCCACGCGGGCGGCTTCCGCGAACGAGGCGTTGGTTGAACTGGCCATAGATTCCAACAAGCCAGACGAATCCGATCTTCCGTTTGTTCCGCCAATTTGCCACTCTGTAACAAATGCCGGCCCCAACGCTCTCCACCCAGCAGATCGGCCGCCTCGGCGAACTGCTCCGCTACGGCATGGAATCGGCGTCGATCTCGTCGCCTACTCCCCCACCCGCACCCGCACCCTTACCATTCAGGTAAGAACCAATCTCGCCCCGACACCCAGCGGCGGCAAAGGCCCACCCGCCGCATCTGGCTCCTCAACCACGGCGAACTCGCCACCCACGCCCAACAACATGCAAACGGCCAATATCATCTCTACATCCACGCCGGCCCCCACGCCCGCCACGGCGCCCACCGCCTGGCCCAATTCCTACTCGAAAACCGCCTCGCCGAACTGTTTCTCTAGATCCGCGAACGCCAATCCAGAATCGCCTCATCCGCCCAAAACCGCGGCGTCTGCCGCGCCAAAAACGCCACATGCCCGCCATGCCGCGGCGCCAGCAGTTCAATCCGCGAGTTCTCCGCAATCGCCCGATGCGAATACACCGCAAACGGCACCAGCGGATCGTCCTGCGCCGTCAACAAAAGCGTCGGCACTCCGATCCCCGCCAAAAACCCCTGCGAAGACTGAGTCTTGTAGTAATTCGGCGCATCCCCAAACCCGAAATGGGGCGCCGTAATCCGATCGTCAAAGTCGAACACCGTCTTCACCGCATTGACATCGGTCCGTTCAAAAATCGGCGCAAACGCCTCCGGCTGCAAACGCCGCCGCTCCGCCAACCGCCCCCGCATCCGCGTCACAAACCGGTCCTGATAAATGAAATTCGCCCGCTTCCCCAACGCCACCACACAAGCCGCCAGGTCCAACGGCGTCGAAACGCCCACCACCGAATGCAACAACCGCGGCCCGTCCGCGCCCAACTCCCCCGCCAGCTTCAACGCCACGTTCCCGCCCAAAGAGTACCCCACCAGCGTCACCGGCCCGGCGTCCCGCAAAGACTCCAAATACGCCCGCAAATCCGACGTCAACCCCGCATGGTACAAGGTGGAACACCACCCCTCCGTCCCGCCGCACCCGCGAATGTTTACACGATGCACCGCGTAGCCGGCCTCCAACGCGTTCCACGCCATCGAACGCATGTACCCGCCCTCGCTCGAACCCTCCAGCCCATGCACCAAAACGAAGGTCCCGCGAAAAAGGCGAGCCGGGCGTTGTTCCACCACTCGGATGGCAACTCCCGGCTCGGGTACAAAACGGTGCTCTCTGGCCGCTACCTGTTCCAGTTCACGGAACCGGGGCCAGAAGTTAGAGGCGATGGTCGCCAAGTGAGGATTGGCGATAAAAGGAACAAAGGGGCGCAAACTGACAGTGTAGCCGACCTTAATCGGTACCCGTGCGCTTGCTCAACTCTTCGGTGAAAATGATGGCTTCCGCCAGGTCTTTCATCGGCCGACGCAGCCGCCGGCTTTCGTTCCGCAGTTGCAAATAGGCGTCTTCCTCGCTCAAGCCGTGACGCCGCTGAATGATGCCCTTGGCGCGCTCAACAACCTTGCGCTCCTCCAGCTTCCGCTTCATCTCCTGCGTCTCTTCTTTCAGCCGTGCGTTCTCCTCGGCAAGCTTCGACTTGGCCACGGCGCCAGCCATCTGCTCCCCAATAAACGTAAGCAATGAAACCTCTTCCGGCGCGTGAAGATGCGTCTCCCGGTGGTGAACGTTGATGACACCAATCAGGTCCCCGCCCGTCGCCAATGGCACGGAAAGGAACGATTCATAGGTGTCTTCCACCAGCCCCCGGAACTTCTTGAAACGTTTGTCCTGCGATGCGTTTTCCGACAGTACGACAACGGCCTTGTGCTCGGCCACCCAACCGGTGATTCCTTCACCGATCTTCATTCGTAAATTGCCGATTTCCGCGGTGTGGGGGACCTGCGAGGCGCACAATACGATCTCGTTGGTCTCCTTTTCAAACAAATAAACCAGACAGGCGTCACATTCGGTAACTTGTACAGCTAACCCAATGATCTCGCCGAGCATCTCGTCAAGGGATCGCTCACTCGCCACAATGCTGCTTACGCGGTGGAGGAGCGATACTTGGGGTGGAGGAATGTCCGCAGTCGTCATAGACACAACTCCAGGGTACGGGTGCGACTCGACATGGTCCAATCGAAAAAAGTTATTGCCCTCATTGTCCTCACGCTAGGTATTGAAAGTACTTTAAATGCGGATACCCGGTGGACGGCGATACAGGGCGACGGGTTCAACGTGATTTCCGGCGCGGGCGGTCCATCGGCCGCCAAAATGGCGCACCGTGTAGAACAGATGCGCCAGCTTCTCGGCGGATCTAAAAAAGTTTTACCACTTCGGGTGGTCCTCGTCGCATCGGAGGATCTCTTCGCCGCCCTCCGCCCCTCGGCCACCGTCGGCGGCTTCTTCCAATCCAGCGCCAACGAAGACTGGATCGTCGTCCACTGGGGCCGCCCTGATAGCGAACGCGCCCTCTCCCACGAACTCGTCCACGCCTTCCTCGAACACGCCGGCCCCCGCCGCCCCCTCTGGCTCGAAGAAGGTCTGGCCGAGTTCTACTCCACCGCCCAATTCGACAACAAAGGTTGGACCATTGGCCGCGCCATCGAACCGCACGTCCGCCTGCTCAATCAATCCCCCTGGCTCGGTGAACGCGAATTTTTCGAAGCCCGGCCCGACTCGGCGCTCCGCGAAGAAGGCTCCCGCATCACCCGTTTCTACGCCCAAAGCTGGGCCATCGTGCACTATCTGCTCACCACCCCCGGCATCCGCGAGAAGGCCCCCGCCCTGTTCACCGCCCTCGCCGACGGAGTCCCCTTCGCCCGCGCCGCCGAAGCCACCCTCGGCATGCGCCAGGGCCTCCTGCTCGAAGCCGCCCGCCGGTCCGTCGAAACCGGCCGATTCCTCACCGCCCGCCTCGCGGCTGACCCCATTGCCAACCCCGCCAGCCCGCCCACAACCCTCTCCCCCGACGCCGCCGCCGATCTCGTCATCAGCCTCGCCCTCGCCTCCGGCCGGCCCGAACTCGCCGCCAAAACGGCCCGTACGCCCACCCAGCGCGGCCTCCTCGCCCTCGGCACCGGCGACGTCCCTACAGCCGAAAAGTGGTTCACCGAAGCCGTCACTTCCGGCACACCGGACCCCGCGCCCTACTTCGAACTCGCCATGATCTTCCGGGAGAACCGGCGCGATGCCATCCGCTCCGCCGCACTCCTCCGCGCCACGCTCGAACGCAATCCCAACCACGCCGAAGCCCACTTCCTCCGGGGTCTCGACGCCGCCAAAGCCGGCAACCTGGAGGACGCCATCGATTCCTACCAGCAAGCAGCCCAGATCCTCCCCCGCCAAGCCACGTTCTGGCACGCCCTGGCCCTGGCCCTTGAGCGCGCCGGAAAGAGGAAGGAAGCCAGCCAGGCCGCCATCCGATGCCGTCTCGCCGCCCGCAACCCCGCCGAGCGCGAAATGGCCGCCGCCATCAACCGTCTCGTGGAGGAACCGGCCATGTCCATGGCAGAAAAGAAACCCGAAGTACAAATGCCCGAAAGTTGGAACGGCCTCCGCGGCGACGCGTCAGCCGAAGGTGAACTGACCGATTTCGATTGCCTCGCCACGCCCCCCATCGCGACCATAACCACCGCCACCGGGCCCCTGCAACTCCGCGTCGAAAAGCCCAACGCCATTGCAATCCGGGGCACCGGCGCCGTCCGCCACACCCTGAACTGTGGAGAACAAAAACTCCCCGTCCGCGTCGAATACCAGAAGGGGTCCAACCAGCTCACCGCCATCGAGTTCCGCTAACGGCCCTGCAAGCAAGTGGGAAAGAACGACCGACGCGAACCTCGCCCGTCCATCCACCCCATGTCTCCCCACGCAGCGAACCACCCACGGGGACACCCGCGGGCCGCAGGCCGGGTGTCCCCAGACGCCAAACTCGCCCGCCCATCCCCCCCCCCCCATCACCCCGGCTCAATCAACCGCCGCCAATACCTCTCCGGCGCCTCCAAAATCCCCCGCGTAATCTGATAATGCGCCGTCTCCTCCAGCCGCATCACCGGCAACCCCGGATCATCAAAATTCACAATCCTTGCCCCCGGAAACGTCAACAAAATCGGCGAATGCGTAGCAATCACAAACTGCGTCCCGCCCGTCGCCACCAGGTCGTGCATCAGCGCCAATAGCGCCAACTGCCGCTGCGGCGAAAGTGCCGACTCCGGTTCGTCCAGCAGAAACAGCCCATCCCCCATCCGGTTCTGCAACACGTCCAAAAACGACTCCCCATGCGAACGCGCATGCAAAGACCGTCCCCCATACCGCGCAAACGGGTCCCCCAGAAAGTCCGGATCCAACGCCCGCGCGTCCAACAACGAAGCAAAATGCGCCTGAAACTCCGCCCGGAAAAAGTACCCATCCACCGGCCGATTCCGGAACACCGGCCGAAGCACCCGCCGCAACGGACTCTCCTGCTCCGGCCCATGCCCGGCCTCCTGCTCATTCCGCCCGCCGCCGGAAACCGGAAACCCGCACAGGTCCGCGATCGCCTCCAACAGCGTCGATTTCCCCGTGCCATTCTCGCCCACGAAGAACGTCACCGGCGCCGGAAACGTCAAATACAGCCGCGAAACAAAAGGCAACGAAAACGGAAACACACACTCCACCGGCAGCCGCTCCGGCAGCGTCCGAATGGAAGACAAATAGCGAGCGGCATCCTTCACCACACGACTATTCTCGTACAGCGTAGAGCACAATCCACCGAACTGGGTGCGGCGGCAAATCAGATCTCAACTCACCCTCAGCTCAGCGCAATCGAATCTCGTACACATTGCCCGCCTGGTCCGAAGCCAGAACAATCCACACTTGTCCCGTCGGCAAATGCCGCTTGGAACCGGTTACGTCGTTCAGGCGCCCGCCTGTGTCCAGCAGGACCCGCGCCGTTGGCGTCACGTCCAGTCGGGACAGGTTCGATGACTGCCACGCGATCACGTCCACCCGCGGCACGGCGCCATCCATGCGGTACAGGGTATGGACCAGGAATATCTCTTCCGGATTGCCTCCCAGCAACACGATCGGCCGGCTGGGTTGCCACTCCGCGGTCCGCATGGCGTAGGGATAGTTCGTCCACTTGCCGCGGCGGTCCCGCACGCGAAGCACCTGCTGCGGCTTCCCCACAGAATCCAAAGAGTTCTTGGTGGCCGCATACAGCCTGCCATCCCTCGACACCGCGGTGTGGATGTGGTCGTCGGCGGTCTTTCCCCCCATCTCGACCGTCTCGATCGTCCGCCAGGATCCCGGTGCGGCCCGGTCGTCATGTCGCCGGAAGTAGACGCCGTCCTGCGCCTGGTCAGACCAGATCACTCCCACGCTACCCGGCAGAGCAACGATCGCGCAGATGTCGTCGGCAGCGGCCTTCGACGTGTTCACCATTATGGGTTCGGACCACTCACCAGCAGCGCTGCCCTTTGAATGACGGACGAACATTTCCCGGCGAAAGTTGTAGGCAATCCACCACCGTCCACGGCCGTCGCGCGCGATCGTAGCCGTTTCAATGCCGCCTTCCTTGCCTTCCAGCGGCGGCGTCCGAAACGTTGCCGGCGACTTGTCCGCTTCATATCGCTGGGCGCCACTGTCCCACCGCAAGCCCGCCACGGCCAGACGGTCCGGCGCCACCAGCACTGCAGTCGCCATATCCTCATCGGCCCATACGTCAGCCTGTCCGGGCAAGCCCTTCAGTTCCTCGTCAAGATGGGCCTGCCTCTGCCAGCCTTGATCGGTCCGCCTCCAGACGCTGCTTCCGCCCCGCACGGGAAGCCACGCCCACCACGTTCCTCGCGCGAACCACAGTTTCGATTGCGGCTTATCCTTGGTCGGATAGGGCACGTCAACCCGGAACACCGGCCGCTCCAACGCGGCGGCAATCCAACCCGTGGCGAACAACAGTGCGATGAAAACTCCCCCTCGTACGACCTTCGGCATCATGAAAAGGAGGTTATCATCCAAGCCGCAAGCCAAGGCAGAATATTCGGGGCTCGATTCGCTCATGCCCCGTATGTCGCGTTTGGCCGAGCGAAGCAAGATTGTCCCGTTCTCCAATTCTGAACTTCCGGCCCCCCCCATCTCGGCGTTGCTCAGCCCAGGATCCCGGAGCACTCCCGGCCCGCGCCCGAAAACGAATCTCGGCAGCAAACTGCGCCAGCGCGATCGCGGCCAATTCGTCAATCAACCTGTTCATACTCAAACCCTGCGCCTCCGCCAATTGCCGCAGCCGCGCGTGCTTCTCTTCCGCAAGCCGGATCGTAAGTGTACTCATCGAAGGGCCTCAAACAAGTGCGCCGGGCTGACGATTCGTATCCCGGAAAAACGGAACTCCGCTCGCAACAAATGGCGGTAATTGTGAGTGACCATCCGGTCCGCGGACGCCGCTACAGCCAGTTCCCCCAAATGGGTATCCACCTCATCCGGCACATTCGGCCGCCACGAAGAATAGCTCTTCACCCACTCGCTCAATAGCGCCTGCCCACAAGGGGCTGCACCCTCCCAACACGCGCCGATTCTCACCGCACGGGAAAGCATCGCGCTCGTCAGAACGTTCGTGTCAATCACAACGCGAATCACGTCTCAGCGCCATGATCGCACCCGCGCTATCTACCCGGAACTCCCCGTCCGCCGCTTCAACTCGTCAAAGAGATTCACCAACACCGTCGTCTGCGCCGAAGCCGTCCCGTCCACACTTTCCCCCGCCGCCGGAAACGCAATCACCCGCTTCCCATCCGGCGCCACGTCGTAATTCGGATACACCCCGCCGCGCCGCACCGCCCGCGGGCTCCACAACTCCGGCACGCCAGGCTGAAACGTATCCCCACTCACTGTGTACGAAACCACCATGATCCGTTGCCCCGAGTCCCGATAGAACAACTCCCGCCCCGCCTTCGACCACCGGGGAATCTTCCCGCCCCCGGTCGTCACCCGTACCTTCGGTCCGTTGCCCTGAAAGGGCCGCACAATCACCTGTTCCACCCTTCCGTCGTTGGTCGCGTAGGCGATCCACCGTCCATCCGCGGAAACCTCGCCGTCAATTTGGAACGAATCATCCGCCCACAACTTCTCCGCCTTTCCCGCCTTCCACTTGCCGTCCGCCCCGATCTCGATATCCACCACATGAACCATCAATCCACCACCATTCGCTACGGCGACCACCAACCGGCGTCCCCCCGGTGCAAACGACTGCGGACGCCTTCCCCGGCCCCGTTCCAGCCACAGGTACGGCGTGCCCGAACCATCGCTATTGGCTACCCACAAGCCGTCCTTCGATGCAAAGACGATCTGCTTCCCGTCCGGTGTCCAAACCAACTCACCGGGAGAGACGCTCTCCACAATCCGCGCCGGCGTCCCGTCCCGCTCGAGGTCAAACACCCATAAATCAAACCCATTCGCGGTCGCCGCCAATGCAGCCATACGCTTCCCGTCCGGCGACAGGCGCGGATGGGAGATCGCCAGAGTCCGGGACCCGATCTGCGTCATCTTTCCGTTCCGGTCCATCCACACCGTCGGCCAGGTCGAGTTGTTCACACCCGATTGGTAGAGCAGCATTCCGTTCGTGGACACGCTGAAGGGCAGTGTCATAGCCACAGTAAGGTCGGCAATCAGGTCATCCGCAATCGCCACCGGAGTGCCTTGAATGCGCAGGGATGGCACATCAAACACCGCCGCCATCAGTCTCCCGCCTTGGACAAACACAATATGTCCGCGCTCCAGGTACCGGCCGTACCCGGCATTTTCCGCCACACGTTGCGCGGCACCGGTCTGCAGCGAAATCGTTAGCAGCGTGTCGCCGGCCGAGGTCACCAATACCGTTTTCCCATCCGGCAAAATCTGCGGGAATTCGTAGTGCCGTAACTGGCTGCTCGCCGGGTCAGCAACCGCTTGCGGCGTTCCCCCCCGACGCCGGGATCCGGTACAACTTACCGCCCGCGAGGGCTCCGGGCGCAGTCCCGTAAACGATGGTTCCATCCGCGCCCCACCAGCCCCCGCGAAACCCAGGCACCTTCCCGATCTCCACCGGCGCCCCGCCCTGCACCGGTACCTTCACCAAAACCGCCGTTACCGTTGTACCGATGGTATGGGCCACCCATTGCCCGTCCGGCGAAAAGATCGGCCAACTCCCAAGTGGCGCAAATTCCGTCGCGCCACTCTGTCCCAGCCGCCGCATCGCGAGTTGCCGCTCCCCACCCGCTCCACGGCGGAAGTAGACGATACTCGTCCCGTCCGGAGACAACAAGCCGCCCTCCCCCGTCTGCCCCGGCAGATCAACCGTGAATCGCTGCAACGGTTTCTCCCCTGTGGCCTTCCCGCCCTTCCACCACCCCACCCCCAATCCCCCGGCCACAGCCCCCAACACGCCCGCGCCCAACACAGCAAGAGCCCCGCGCCGCCCGGAAACCGGCGCCGCCACCTCCACCGGCCCCACCGAAAACCGCTGAATCCAAACCCGCGCCTCCCCAATATCCCGCAGCCGCGTCTTCACATCCCGGTCCAAGCACCGCTCAAGCAAAGGCCGAACCGCCGCCGGAGCCCGGCTCAAATCAATCTCCCGCGTCAGCACATGCGCCAGCGTGTGCGACACCGTCTCCCCGGCAAACAAAGACTCTCCAGTTACTAACTCAAACAACACCACCCCAAACGCCCAGATATCCGCCCGCTTATCAACAACCTTCCCCGCCGCCTGCTCCGGCGACATATACCCCGCCGTCCCCATAATCAACCCAACCTCGGTCGCCCCCATCGTCAATGTCGGCGAGTTCGCCGGGTTTGCGGAAGCCACCGGCTCCGCCGCCTTCGCCAACCCAAAATCCAGAACTTTCACAACCCCATCCGCCGTCACCAACACATTCGCCGGCTTCAAATCCCGGTGAACAATCCCCTTCTCATGCGCCGCCTCCAACGCCTCCGCAATCTGACGCGCATACCCCAGCGCCGTCTCCACCGGCACCGGCCCCTTCAGTTCCGCCCCATCCACGAGCTCCATAATCAGCGCCCGCTCCTCCACGCCGTAAATCGAAGCGATGTTCGGATGGTTCAACGACGCCAACACCTGCGCCTCCCGCGTAAACCGCGCCAGCCGCTCCCCATCCAACCCAAACGACTCCGGCAGCACCTTCACCGCCACGTCCCGGCCCAGCTTCGTATCGGTCGCCCGATAAACAGCACCCATCCCGCCCTCGCCGAGCTTACTCACAATCCGGTAATGCCCAACAGTTGTGCCGATCATCGCTTGATTAGCGAAGATGGTATCAAATACAGGCCAAAATGCCCGGATTGAATGATGCAAAGGATCGCTGAAGACGCCGGTCGGCTTTTTCGTCCCCCTCCACTCGACGACACCGCAACGTCGCGCAAGGGGGACCAGCTAGCCGGAAGTCCGCGGTTTCCGCATGTGCACCGCCCCGCAAGCACACGGCGCCATCAACAAAATCGCCGACCATTGCGACCACGTCGCCCCCGCGCTCTTCAACAACGACACCGTCGCCCCCAACGCAATCAACCCCGTCACCAACCCCGCATGAACCGCCCCCCGCGACGGCGCCAACCGCGCCGCAACCACCCCGCCCAACCCCGCAAACACCATCCCAAAAATCACGGCCCAAACCACGAACCACAAATCCTGAGCCGCATGCGGATCCCGCCCGGCAACCTTGAACAGCAACCCACCCGACACGGCAAAAACCGCGTATCCCAACACAACGGCAAGAACGCTGCGTAGAAATGGCACCCCCCAGAGTAACTCGATTCCGTCCGCTTGAAAAAAGTCGTTCACAGCCCGAAAAAACTTATATCTCCCCTATTTGCAACACCGCCTTTCCGAAAAG
>JBIKOG010000141.1:0-19865 GCA_044358225.1 Bryobacteraceae bacterium
ATCACCCCGCTCGGGCTCACCCGTAGCACCAGGTTCAGGAAGCTGTCGGTGATGTAGATATTCCCCGCCGCGTCGCGCGCCGCCGAATCCGGGTCCACCAGCCGCGCCCCGGTCGCCGCGCCGCCCTCTCCGGTAAACACCACCGCCCCCGTCCCGGCGAACGTCGAGATCCGGTAAGGCACCGCCTGACACATCGCCGCCGCCGCGGACAACAAGCAAAGGGAAAGGGCATTCAATAGGCGCATAGAAATCTCCAGAAGTTCGCATGATAGCGAATCCACCACCCCCTCCCAAAAAACCCGTGTCAGGCACGCATTTTCTGCCTCCCCAGCGACAGCGCACCACCCCGTCCAGGTGCGCCGTAAGGCCACCACGCCGCCGCGCACCCCGCTCCGGCCGAAATCACGGATCTATCGCAATTCCACAACCTGCCGGACAACCTCCCGTACAACGATAACCCCCGCATACGCTGCCTGATCCCCATAGCCCTGTCGCATGCGCTGGTCCTTCTGGACGACCGTGACTGCCCGGCTGGCCTCCGATTCCACCAGCCCAACCACCTCCAGCACCAGCGGCTTCCCCTTCGCTCGCCGCATCTTACGCAGCTTCTGCTCGACGGCCGCAAAGCGCTTTGGATCGTTGTCCGAATCCATGAACAGCAAGCACGGTACACGAACGCCCCGGATTTCCACCTCCGATTCCGTTCGATCCCTCAGCGCCGACCCATGCCCCCCCTGCTCCACAACGCCAACGACCTGCCGCTGCACCGTTCCCCCAGCCGCTCCCAACTGGATCGCCCGGCAAATCGAAATCGCCTCTCCCTCCGCCGTCCTCGCGGTGCCAAGCAAGGTCAGGAACAAAATTGCTACCAAGGGCATACCGGTCTTCGATCCAGCTATCCGCATCTAGATACCTCCCAATAATTCTCCAACAACGGACTCCCCCTCCCTATGAAATAATGCCCTCATGAACCGTCGCGATTTCGGCAAACTGGCCCTCGCCGCCCTCCCCGCCTCCGCCCTCTCCGCCAAGCCCAACTCCAAGTTCGGCGGCGTCCAGATCGGCGCCATCACCTACTGCTTCCGCTCCCTCCCCAGCTCCGCGCCGGAGCTCCTCAAATACTGCACCGACCTCGGCATCAGCGCCGTCGAACTCATGGGCGACGCCGCCGAAAACTTCGCCGGCGCTCCCCCCTCCCGGCCCCCGGCCTTCGGTGGCGGCCGCCGCGAACTCACCCCCGAACAACGCGCCACCCTCCAGAAACTCGCCGACGAACGCAAAGCCTGGCGCCTATCCGTCTCCATGCAGAAGTACAAGGACCTCCGCAAGATGTACAACGACGCCGGAGTCTCCATCGAAATCGTCAAGCTCAGCCTCGATGACAAAATGTCCAACGAAGAGTACGACTACGTCTTCAACGTCGCCAAAGCCCTCGGCTCCCACTCCGTCACCATGGAGCTGCCCAAGGACGAAAAACTCACCCAGCGCATCGGCGAGTTCGCCGCCAAACACAAAATCTACGCCGGCTATCACAATCACACCCAGGTCAATGCCTCCAGCTGGGAACGCGCCCTCGCCCAATCCAAATACAACTCCATCAACCTCGATTGCGGCCACTTCACCACCGCCATCAACGGCTCCCCCATCCCCTTCATCAAGGCCAACGCCAGCCGCATCACCAGCTTCCATTTGAAAGACCGCAAGTACCAGACCGAAGGCGGCGACAACCTCCCCTGGGGCAAAGGCTCCACCCCCATCAAGGAAGTCCTCCAGCTCATGAAGAAGGAAAAGTACAAGTGGCCCGCCAACGTCGAACTGGAATATGCGATCGGCGAAGGCACCACCGTCATGGCCGAAATGAAGAAGTGCCTCGACTTCTGTAAAGAAGCCCTCGCCTAACAAGCAATGCTCTCGCGCCGTGCCTTCCTGCACACCGTGGCCGCCGCCAGCGCGGCCACGGCCCGCAAACCCAATCTCCTCCTCATCCTCGCCGATGACCTCGGCTTCTCCGATCTCGGCTGCTTCGGCGGCGAAATCGAAACCCCCAATCTCGACCGCCTGGCCGCCAACGGCCTCCGCCTCACCCAGCTCTACAACAACGCTCGCTGCTGCCCCTCCCGCGCCGCTCTCATGACCGGACGCCACCCCCACGCCGTCGGCATGGGGAACATGACCGGCGGCCAGCCCCGCCCCGGCTTCCCCGGCTACTCCGGCCGTGTCGATCCCGCCGCCGAATTCCTCCCCGCCACTCTCCGCCGCGCCGGCTACACGCCGCTCATGTGCGGCAAATGGCACCTCGGCCAGCCCGGCCCCGTCGCCCGTGGCTTCGAAGAGTTCTACGGCATGATCCAGGGCTTCGACACCTTCTGGGATCCCGCCAAATACACCCGCCTCCCCGCTGGCCGCCCCGTCGAAAACACCGAACCCTTCCACGCCACCACCGCCTTCACCAACCACGCCCTCCGCTTCATCAAAGACACCAAAACTCCCTGGTTCCTCTACCTCGCCTACAACGCCCCCCACTTCCCCCTCCACGCCCCCAAAGACCTGATCGATCACTACCAGCCCGTCTACGAAAAGGGCTGGGACAAGATCCGCGCGCAACGGCACCAGCGCCAACTCGCCGCCGGCCTCCTCCCCAAAACCACCAAACTCACCCCCCGCTCCGTCGTCGGTCCCAACCGCGTCTCCACCCCCAACGGCTGGGCCGAAAAGCAAAACCCGCCCTGGGATTCACTCCCCAAGGACCGCCAAAAAGACCTCGCCCGCCGCATGGCCACCTTCGCCGCCATGGTCCATCAAATGGATCAAAACATCGGCCGCATCCTCCAACACCTCGAAGCCACCAACCAGCTCGCCAACACCCTCATCCTCTTCACCTCCGATAACGGCGCCTGCGCCGAATGGGACCCCTTCGGTTTCGACGTCTCCAGCGGCCCAACCAACACCCTCCACACCGGCGAATCGCTAGCCAAAATGGGCCAGCCCGGCACCTATCACAGCTACGGCTCCGCCTGGGCCAACACCGGCAACACCCCCTGGCGCCTCTACAAGCACTACACCCACGAAGGCGGCATCTCCTGCCCCACGATTGCCCACTGGCCCGCCGGCATCCCCGTCAAAAACGCCATCAACCACCAGCCCTGGCACTTCATCGACGTGCTGCCCACCCTCGCCCACATCGCCGGCGCCACGCCAGCCGCGCCCACGCAAGGCGAAAACATGGCCGCCCTCTTCCAAAACAAAAAGCCCAAACGCGGCCCCCTCTTCTGGGAACACGAAGGCAGTCGCGCCGTTCGACAAGGCAAGTGGAAACTCACCGCCGTCCACCCCACCGGGCCCTGGGAACTCTACGATATCGAGGCGGACCGCACGGAGCTCAACAACCTCGCCGCCCAGCACCCCGCGCGCGTCAAGTCCATGGCTGCCCAGTGGAACCAATGGGCCAAAGCCAACAATGTCCTCCCCTGGATCTGGAACCCGCCCTACTCCGAATGAAGCTCTTAAAGGCGCTCCTCACCGCTTCCCGCATCCGCTCCCTCGCCTCCCCGGTCACCATCCAACGAGGGCAGGACTACTACGCCCGCGGCCGTGTCCAGTCGCTCTCCAGCACCTTCAAAGGCGTCCGCGCCTACATCCTCGGCCAACGCGTCTACGCCGTCGAACTCTCCGCCATCGGCAAGGATCTCGATTACGACTGCACTTGTCCCATGGGCGAACAAGGCGACTTCTGCAAACACTGCGTCGCCGTCGCCATCGCGTTCCTCAACAATCCCCCGCCCGAAGACATCTTCCCCATCGAAGAACTGCGCGCCCAGCTCAGCGCCGAACCCCCCGCCCGCCTCGCTGAACTCATCCTCGAATGGGCTGCCGATAACGAACCGCTCCAAAACCGCCTCTACGAATACCAGGCCCTCCTTGCCGGTCCCGATGCCGCCATCGCCCCCCTCCGCCGGGCCCTCCTGAAGGCGCTCCGCGAATCGTCGGACAATTTCATCGAGTACGCCGAAGCCGTCCACACCGCGCTCGACCCCATCGAAAAACTCCTCCCCACAGCCCCGGAGTCCGTCATCGAGATCTGCGAAGAAGCCGCCAAAGCGCTCATCCCCGTCAACGAGTACGCCGACGAGGATGACGAGGACTTCGAACTCCTCCAGGACCGGATCGAGGACATGCATCTCCAAGCCGCCCTCCTCGCCAAACCCAACCCCGTCCAGTTCGCCCAGCGCCTCTTCCAACTCGAAACCACGTCGTCCCTCTACCTCTTCTGTGGCGCCCCCGAGACATACAAAGAGGTGCTCGGCCCCACCGGCCTCGCCGCCTACCGGGACCTTGCCGAAAACGCCACCTTCACCCGTCCCGAGGAGCGCGATCGGATCCTCGAATCCATCGCCCGCGCTACCGGAAAGCTCGAGGACCTGATCGCCGTCCTCGCCCGCGATCTCTCCACCCCGACGCAGTTCCAACGGATCATCGCCGCCTGCCGCCAGGCCGCCAACAACCCCCAAGCCCTAACCTGGGCGGAGCGCGGTCACAAGCTCTACCCCACCACCGTCGCCCTCCGCGACATGCTGGCGGAGGCGTACCACCAGGCCAACCGCCCTGCGGACGCCCTCAAGTTAATCTGGAAATCCTACGCCGAATCCCCCGGCCTCCCGCTCTACGAAGTCCTAAAGCGCCACGCTGAGCGAGCCAACGACTGGCCGGAACACCGCGACCGCGCCCTCGGCCTGATCCGCAGCAAAATCGCGGCATCGCAGGGCAAGCAAGACCATTCCGCCTTGGTAGAAATCCTCCTCGCCGAAGGCAACCCCGACGAAGCCTGGCGCGAAGCCCAATCCGCCGGCTGCGCGTCGTACTTGTGGCTCCAACTAGCCGAAGCCCGCGAAAAGAAGCACCCCGGCGACGCCGCGCCCATCTTCCTGAAGCGAGCCGACGAAGAACTAGCCCGTATCCGCAACTCGAACTACGACGTCCCCATCGCCCTCCTCCTCCGCGCCGCCAAACTTCTGAAGAAGATCGGCGCCCTCCCCCACTTCCACCGCCACCTCGCCTCCCTCCGCGAACAACACAAAACCAAACGTAAATTCATCGACCTCCTCAACAAACACAGCAAAAGACTCGAAGACGCCGGCTAACTTACTTGCAATCCCCCTCCCGGAAGCGCGACACTCACTAACTAACTGCCTAAGTCACGTATGCCGAACCCTATCTCGCAAGCAGACCAGGACCTCTTCGCCCGCGTCGCCGCTCGGAACCTTGCGTTCACCACGGACATAGAAAGCGCCGGCCCCCACTTCTTCCCGCCCCACACCATCAGTCTCCTGCTCGTCGCCGATGACCGCCTCGGTTTCTCCGACACCCAGTGGGGTCTCTCCACTCTCATCCACTCCCTCACCGCCACCCCTCCCCGCCCCTTCCTCAAAGTTGCAATCACCGTCGCCCACCGCAACCCGGATGTCCCGCCGGAATTCATGGCCCCCGCCGACACAGCCATCTCCCATCGCATCATCGGCTTCAACTTCGCCGAACCCACTCACTTCTCCCCAGCCATGTACCACCAGGTCTGGCTCTTCGGCGATGTCGCCGCGGAGTTCAAATTCGGCGCGTGGCTCGGCCTCCTCCCCAACGATCAAATCCAAGCCGTCTGCGACTTCATGCAAGCCGGCCGCGGCGTCCTTGCCCTCGGTGATCACGGTGGCCTCGGCTCCAGCCTCTGCGGGTCCATCCCCCGCGTTCGCGCCATGCGCCATTGGTTTGCAACCTCCGGCCCCTTCGGCGAACTCCCAGGCCCCGACATGGCCAACGCCACTCGCAACGATACCTGCCGCCTCGCCAACCCCGCCGATCCCTACTCCGGCAATCAGTCCGACGACATCCCCCAGGAAATCGTCCCCGTCCCCGTCACCCGCCGCTTCGCCTCCCGCGACGTCTCCTATGTCCACCCCCTCCTCTGCGGTCGCCATGGCGTTATCCGCGTCCTGCCCGATCACCCCCACGAAGGCGAATGCATCGTCCCCGCCGACCTCTCCCGCACCCGCTTCGGTGCCGGCGAAACCATCCACTTCGACGAATTTCCCCTTGGCATAAAGCCCGAAATCGTAGCCACTTCCACCGTCCTCCCGGGCCTCCTCCAGCGCCTTCCCTCCAAAGAAGCCACCATCGCCCACTCCTTCGGCGCCATCTGCGCCTACGATGGCTGGCGCGCCAACACCGGCCGCGTCGTTACCGACGCCACCTGGCATCACTTTCTCAATCTCAATCTCGCCGGCAATACCACCACCGGCGGCACCGGCTTTGCCAATCCCGCCGCCCTCGCCCACCTCGAATCCTTTCGCGAATACTACCGCAATATCCTCATCTGGCTCATCCCCCGCCCGCTCTGGATGCAGGCCATGGCCGAAGGCCTCTGGATCAGCATCTGGGAAAACCGCATGCTCGAAGCCGTCACCCCCGGCGGCCCCGTCTCCCTCCAAAACGTCGATCCCTCCCGGATCCTCACCATCGGCCGCCACTCCCGCGAAGTTGTCGGCGCCTTTCTCGGCGAGCGCCATACCATCGATTGGCTCATCGAAATCCTCGAACGCTTCGCCCCCGCCGATATCGTCGATCTCGTTCGCCCCTGGCCCGCCCATCCCGGTGCTCCGCTCCCTGAACTCCCCTGCTGGTTCGACCCCGAACCCCTCCTCGATTTCGCCTTCGGCGGCATCATCATCGCCATCCGCGAACGCTTCCCCAACCCCTCGCCCGCCGACAAACCCGTCACTGCCGCGGCTCTCCTCGATGTCGCCACGGCCGGCGCCGCCGCCGGCCTCGCCCGCGCCGTGCCCTCTCTGCAGGCAACCGCCACCACGCTCGCCGGCCTCGCCCGCGCCCTCGTGTAAAAACGGTTTGACGCGCCATTCTCCGGCCGTTATCATAATCGCAGTAAATCGGCAAAACCCCCGCTATTTCCAGCTAACGGATAAGGAGGAAGGGTGTCCAATCCCGGCCCCGGTGAGGTGACGGAACTTCTTCGCCATTGGAGCGAACCAGAGATTCGCGGTCGCCTTTTCGATATCATCTACCCCGAATTGCGCCAAATAGCCGCCTACCGTATGTCCCGCGAACGTAAGGATCATACACTCCAGCCCACCGCCCTCGTCAACGAACTCTTCCTCCGTATGGCAAGTCAGAACGACCTTCTCTGGCGCAGTCGCGAACACTTCCTTGCCATCGCCTCCTCCGCCATGCGCCGCCTGCTCATCGATCATGCCCGCGCCAACGGTGCCGCCAAACGCGGTGGCGCTCTCGAATGGCTCCCCCTCCATGGCGATATCCCCAGCGCCGCCCCCGGCGTCGAACAACTCCTGCACCTCGATGAACTCCTCTCCCACTTCGCCGCCCAGGATCCCCGCGCCGCTCGCGTCGTCGAACTCCGTTGCTTCGGCGGCCTCACCTTCGACGAAATTGGCGATCTCCTCAAAATCCATACCCGCACCGCCAAACGCGATTGGCTCCTCGCCATCGCCTGGTTCAATTCCTCCCTCGCCGCCCAGGCCCCGCCAGAGGCGGCCTGACTCCACATGCTTAGCCCGGAAAAATGGAGCCAGGTAAAGGCCCTCTTCGACGAAGCCCTCGAACTCGATCAGTCCCAACGCTCCCTCTTTCCCGATCCCGCCTCCACCGATCCCGACATCTGGCACGCCGTCCGTGAACTCATCGACGCCTACGACGGCGCCTCCGCCCGCGCCTCCTCCGAAGACGCCCCCTCCGCCCCCACCGTCTTTCTCCCCGGCCAACTTGTCGCCGCCCGCTTTCGCATCGTCCAGATCCGCGGCCGTGGCGGCATGGGCGAGGTCTACCAGGCCTTCGACGAACGCCTCAAAATCAACGTCGGCCTCAAAACTATCCGCGCCGATTGGGCCCCTAACCAAGACGCCCTCCGCCGCTTCGAACGCGAAATCCGCGTCGCACGCGCCGTCTCCCACCCCAACCTCTGCCGCGTCTTCGATCTCGTCGAACACCGCGATTCCGCCTCGCCCGTCTCCGGCCCCCCCATCGTGTGCCTCACCATGGAATGGCTCGAAGGCCAGACGCTTCAGGAATACCTCCAACACACCCGCCCCATCCCGCTCCCGGAAGCCCTCGCCATCGCCCGCCAAATCGCCTCCGCCCTCGATGCCCTCCACGCCTCGGGCATCGTCCACCGCGATCTCAAACCCGGCAACGTCATCCTCGTCAATGAACCCAACGGCGTCAACCGCGCCGTCGTCACCGATTTCGGTCTTGCTAAATCCGCCGAAACCGATGATCTCTACCAATCCACCCTCGATGTCAACGCCGGCGCGCCCTACTTCATGGCGCCCGAACAACTCCGCAACGACAAACCCACCCCCGCCTCCGATCTCTACTCCTTCGCCCTCGTCGTCGATGAAATGGTCACCGCCTCCCGCGCCTTCAACGCCACCTCCGTCGGGGCCATTTACTACCAGAAACTCCGCGAACTCCCCATCCCCCCCTACCGCCCGCAACGCCGCCCTCCCCTCCCATTGGGACGCCGTCATCCTCCGCTCCCTCGATCACCTCCCCGCCAATCGCTTCCCCTCCGCTGGCCAGTTCGTCCAAGCCCTCGAATCCCCAAAACAAACTCGCAAATCCATCCCCCTCCGCCCCATCGCCGTAGCCGCCGCCCTCCTCCTCGCCACCCTCCTGGCCCTATCCCTAGCTACCCCAAAAACCCAAACCCCTCTCGTCGTCTTCCGCGTCCACGACCTCACCGCCGACCCCGCCTTCGCCTACCTCTCCTCCGGCCTCACCAGTGAACTCGTTAACTCCCTCGTCAAAGTCGACGGCCTCACCGTCAAGCCCTTCCACGGCCACTCCTCCGATCCCGCCGCCGCCAAACTTCCCGACCCCCTCCTTCTCGATGCTGATCTCCAAAAACACGCCAACCGCATCCGCCTCTCCGTCCGCCTCTCCGACCACGCCCACGGCGATACCGTCCTCTGGGCCGACTCCTACGATCGCGATCTCCAAAATCCCCTCGCCCTCCAAACCGAAGTCGTCCAGTCAATCGTCCAGGGCGTCCGCTCTCATCTCAACGAAAATCCCCCCTCCGCCGGCCCCGTCCAACGCGCCGGTCTTCGCCTCGCCGGCGGCCTCCGCGGCCTCTTCCAATCCCAGGCCCCCGCCGTCCTTCCCACCCAAAGCCCCGCCGCCTTCCACGCCTACTTGCGCGCTCTCCACCTCCTCGAAGAACGCCGCCCCGAAAGTGTGCGCGCCGCCGTTCAGTCCCTCCAAATGGCGCTCACAGAGGATCCCGCCTTCGGCCTCGCCCACGCCGCCCTCGCCGATGCCTATCGCACTCAGCTAGACATGAAGCAGGGTTCCCAGGAACAACTTCGCGCCCTCGCCCTCGCCTCCGCCCAACGCGCCGTCGGCTTCAGCCCCTACCTCGCCGAAACCCATACCTCCCTCGCCGCCACCCGTCAGCTCTCCTGGGATTGGGAGGGCTCCGAACGTAGTTACCGCGAAGCCATTCGCCTCGCCCCCAAGTTGCCCATCGCCTACCGCCGCCTCGGCGGCTTAATCCTCCAGTTCGGCCGCCTTGATGAAGCCCTCGCTCTCTACCGCAAAAGTATCGAACTCGATCCCTACGACTATCCCTCCCACTCCGCCTACGGCATGGCCCTGCAGGCCGCCCGCCGTCCCAAAGAGGCCGAAGCCCACTTGAAATGGACCCTCGCCCAGCGCGACTTCATGTCCGCCCACGTCAACCTCGGTCCCGTCTACGCCACCCAGGGTCAACTCGCCCAGTCGCCCGCCGAAGCGGAGCGCTACTTCAATCTCGCTCTCGCCGAAGCCGCCGCCGTCGCCAAGCTCGAAGGCGCCGGCGCCCCCGCCGGCGCCAATCCGTCCACACCGTCGTCGGACTACATGTTCGCCATGTTCCACGCCATGCGCGGGGACGCCCCCGCCTCCCGGGCCTACCTGGGCCGAATGCTCGCGCGTCCGGAAACCGTTCGGGATTCACCTGTAAGTCTGGCGCTTGTTTATACAATGCTCCACGAATCGGACTCAGCCATGCAGTATCTTCGCCAGGCGGCCAGTGTCAAGGATCGCGGCCTGTTGTATCTCAAGGTGTTACCCTTGTGGGATCCAATCCGCAACGAGCAGGGCTTCCAGCAACTGCTGCGCGACATGCGCTTGTAACAAGGAAACAGAAGGAAGGAGAATCCGATGAGCCGTTCCATCGTGATCAAGGTTGTGCCCGGAGTAACCATGGGTACCGCCACCGCGGAAACTATGTTGTCCACGCAGGGTTCGCATATCCGCCTCACCGCCCTCGCCGGCGCGGCCGGAATCGGCGTGCTCCCACTGGAAGCAATCGATGGCGCCACCCCGCAGGTCGTCGAAGACCCCGAAGGCAGCGGCAACTTCTTCCTGAAGTTCTAGCCCCCAGGTGTCGCAGAGTGCCGCCGAACGCCGCGGGCTGGAGCTAGTCAGCCAGGGTAACCCTTTGGAGGGCATCCCCCTCCTGGCCCGTGCGGCTGCGGAGCGTCCAAACGACCCGTTCGCGCTCTATAACCTCGGCGCGGCCCACGCCGCCGCGGGGCAATGGCCCCAGGCCCTCGAATGGCTCGAACGTGCTCTCAAAATCGATCCCGCCCACCCCCCGGCCCTCTCCCTCTACGCCCGATTGCTCGCCGCCGCCGGCCACGAAAGCCAAGCCGTCGAACAGTACCAGCGCCTCACCGTCGTGGCGCCATCCGCGCCAAACTGGCGCCTGCTCGCTGCGGTCCAACTCCTGATCGGGGATCTTCCCGCGGCGCTCTACGCCCAACGCCGTGCGTTGGAAGTCGGTCCGCCAGACGCCGATCAAATCGCCACGCATCTCTTCACCCTCCTCCAGGACCCCGCCCAAACCCACGAATCGCTCATCGAAATTCACCGCCATTATTTCCCGGATCCCCCGCCCCGCAGTTTCCCGAACAATCGAAACCCCGACCGGCCCCTAAAAATCGGAGTCCTATCCAGCGAATGGGAAGGCGGCACCGCGGCGTACTTCCTTGCGCCCATTCTCCAACTCGAAGGCCTTCAAAAATACGACGCCAAAAAACTCCGAAACAAATCCGACGCCGACCTGGCCGCGCAAATAAGGGCAGACGAAATCGACGTAATGTTGGACATCTCCGGCCTACTCCCCGGCAACCGTTTCCCAGTAATCGCCACCCGCGTCGCCCCGGTGCAGATACAGTACCCACGTTACCCCGCCGCCACCGGCCTGGCGGCGATCGACTACCGCATCACCGACCCCTGGGCCGACCCCAACCCCGTGGCGGAGGAAAACCTCCTCCGCCTACCCAGCGGGTATCTCGCCTACACCCCACCCCCCGCCAGCCCAGCCAGCCCAACCCGCACCGGTCCCCTCAAGTTCGGTTTCTTCCCCGGCCCAGTCCGCTTAAACGAGGAGGTACTAACAGCGATCGCAAACATCCTCCAAGGAGTCCCTGACGCCGCCCTACTCGTGCACTATCTAATCCCGGACTTCGACCGCCCCGGCACGCAAGCCCGCCGCCGCATCGAAGACCAGTTCAAATCAAAGGGGATCGAACCAAACCGTCTGGAATTCGCCGGCCCCCGCCCCTTCCAGGAGCATCTGGAGCTGGTAGCAAGCGTAGACATAGCGCTAGACAGCTTCCCCTATAACGGCCAAACAAACACATGTGAGTGCCTGTGGATGGGAGTCCCGGTACTAACAAAAAGCGGCGACCGCTTCGCCACCCGCGTCTCCGCCGCCATCCTCCACCGCGTCGGCCTCGAAGACTGGATCGCCACGTCGACCGACGACTACATAACCCGAGCCATCACCAAAGCCACCGACCCCAGAGTCCTAAGAACCCTCCGCCAAAACCTCCGCCCGCGCCTGACCTCTTCCTCCCTAACCAACCCCTCCCAGGTAACCAAAGAACTCGAATCCGCCCTCCGCCAAGCCTGGCGCCACTGGTGCGCGACCTCCATAAAACAGGCCTGACGACCCTATTAAGAATCTCGTGTCACGATTCTTCCATGTATCACGCTTACTGAACTATGACTGCTCGCATGACTCTCCCTGCACTCCCCCTATTGCTCCTTGCAACACTGGCCTCCCAGTTGCTTTCAGCTGAACCCCACCTCAAAGTACACTGGCGCCGTCACCATGAAACGGTCCAGAAGGAGTCCGGTGATACCAACGCGCCCGGATTCCTCGTCCTCACCGCCGTCAAGTCAACCGCAAAACTCGCCGTAGTGGATGGGCAGCTAAGCGCCGTGATCCTTCTGCCAAAACGCGGAAACGCCGCCGCCGCTGCCATCACCCCTCGCATCCGCCTGATGAACAAGAACTCCATCATCTCTGCGAGTCACTTCCTCGTCGACATCGCTCCGGAGGACGAATGGGAAATCGATGAATACCTGCGGAACAGGACCAGCGGAAAGGAACTCGAACCGGGCAAGCGTTTTGAGCCCGTTCTCGAAGTCCGCGGCTTTACCGTCGACAAAGATCCCGCCGTCGCCGCCGTCATCGTTCCCACGATCCTGGAACTCGAACCCGATGCCAAGGCAACCGACCACGAAGAAGATACCTTCGTGTTTCGAGGTGTCTACATCCCGCCTGTCACCCGCCCCTTTATCGGAACTCCTCTATATTGGAAGACCGATCTGGAAGGTGGCGACGATCCCAAGCCGATCAGTCCAGAAGATCAGACCTGCACCGTCTCCTTCGACCCCAAGACCGACTCCGTCACCTTTCACATCCTGAATCGCCTGAAACTCACCAAACGCCTGCGCGTCCTCGCCGACGAGGAAGCGGGTCTGACCTTCACCTTGGAACAACCCGCCACCCCACCCGCCGATATAGTTGCACGCGTGGAATCGCTGATGGCCAAAAGCGAGAGTCTCCGCGAGAAAATACCCATCGAGAAAGCCAGAGAAAATGTGAAGATTGCCGCAAAACAATTCGTCACCGCGGACTTGAACAACGCCTTTCCGGATGCAAAGGCATCAGGGAAAAGGCCAAGCATCCAGTTTCGCCGTCCGGCTCAGCTCGTCTATCCCCGCCGCAATCTGCGCTACAGTGCCCAGGCCCCGGCCAGCAACAACGAATTCCCTCTCTATCTCGCCGGCACTTTCACCTCCAGCGCCAACGCCGCTGGTAAGCAAAAGAACATCGCCAATGTCGAAGTAAAACTCAACATCAGCGACAAACTGGTCCCGTTGAAGGGCGCGCTCAACTTCGGCGACCGCTACTCCCTAGCCCCTGTTTTCTACGCAAAAATGAACACCACCGGCATCGTCAACGACGAAAACAGCGCCATCTGGCAACTTCCCTTCGCCATTGACTTCTTTCCTGGTGCCTGTTGTAAGGGCAAGCCGAAGCCTACCTTCCATCTCCCCACTCTTCGCCGCGTCTCGCTCTACATGGGCTACCTCGGTGAAGCGTCCCGCATGAGTGACAAGCGTTCCAACGGCGGAATCCTGGAGAGCCGCTTCTTCTTTGCCCGCGTCAAGAAAGACAGTTACTCCTTCAGGTTCCAAATCAACACTGGCTGGGAGGCCGGCAAGTACCGCGAAAAGACGGTGAACGAGTTCACCTCCGCCGGCCCGGGCGGCGTCAACAAACTTCCCGATGGCACGGCCATCTCGGAGTTGATCACCCTCAAGCAAGACGGAACCTTCTCCCGTCTCCACGCCGGTGTCCACTCCACGCTGTCTCTCGGTCCCACTTCCTCCCTGACGGTGGCCTACGACCTCCGCCGTCTTCTGAAGGCGGAATCGTTCTTTGATTCCGAATCCGCCGCCAAGGGCTATTTCACCCCGTACTCGCCGGCAGGTTTACCCACCTCCTTCCAGGCCGTCGACGACACCCTGGCCTTCCTCTCCCTCGGACAGAGGCTGAAAGGGACTCGCCGCTACCTGGATATCGCGTTCAACCAGGAAATCAGCAAGTTCTTCGACATCAAGGCCTCCTACAGCCGTGGTGAACTGGCCCCGGCCTTTCAGTTCGTGAACAAGTTCGAGATCGGAATCGCCCTGAAGATTCTCGGTAAGGACTCAGCCACCTCCCGGTAACCCCCGCGCTAGCAAAACACAATGGGACCGCATTGCGGTCCCATTGTGTTTTGCCTCCGGAAACTGCGCCGGATTCGCTATCATATTGGACACTCCCATGAGTGAGCCTGGCGACGTAACTGGCCTGCTACAACGCAGCGCGAACGGAGATCGGCAAGCGGAAGAGCAACTCTTTACGCAGGTCTACGATTCACTCCGCCGCATCGCCGCGTCGCATCTGCGCAAGGAGCGTAAGGACCATACCCTGCAGCCCACGGCACTGATCAACGAAGCGTTCGTCCTCCTCATGCGCGGCGCGGAGATCAACTTTAACTCCCGCGATCATTTCTACGCCGTCGCCGCCACCCAGATGAGGCGCATTCTCATCGACCACGCCCGCCGCCACACCGCCGCCAAGCGTCCCAACGCCCTGCACCGGGTAGAGCTCGAAAAAGCCCAGAAATTCTCCATGGAAGACCCGGACTTCCTGCTGGCGTTGGACCAATCCCTCCACCGCCTCGCCGCCGAATCCGAGCGCGCCTGCAAAGTCGTCGAACTCCACGTCTTCGCCGGCCTCACCCTGGAACAAGTCGCCACTGCCCTGAACCTGTCCTCCAGAACCATCAAACGCGACTGGGACACCGCCCAAAAATGGCTCTACCGCGACCTCGGCCGCGCCGCCAGCGCCGCTTCGGCGTGAAGCATCTCCACAAGCAACAACGCTAATTCTTTAGTTTGCGGGGAACAATGTCGAGGACGACTTTCCTCGTTCCCTTCGGTGCATTTACGACAGATCCATTGTCGTCAGCAATTTCTGCAAAAATTCTCTGCTTTGACTTCAACATCGCCGCGATCGCTGCTCGGGTTGCTTTGTCCGGGAGTAGCGAGAACTCCACCTGCTGGCTGGCGGCGTGATGGTGCCGATTCCGTAGAGATAGCTCCCACGGTGTCAATCGAACGGATCCCACCGGAACGGATCGGCGACCACTCTTCAGCACAACATGGTAAACGCGATTTACGAGTGACTCGGCATCCATGTTCTCAACGCGTACCCGAAAAATGGATTCTTCAAACGCGCCTTCCTCGCCCCGGAAGCGGTCGCCTCGCAGCCAGAGGAACTTCCGTGAAAGGAGTATGGATTTGACTCGGCCTGATTCCGGACACGGAAAAAACTCGCCACTAGAGTCCGTACACTTTAGGTCCTCATACTTGAGTGGACAGGGTGCCCCGGTTCCGAAAACGGACCCCGAGGTTGCGTCTAGATATCCAATCCGCCAGAACCGTTCATCCGTCAACATTTCTCGAATACTAAACTCCCGAAAAGGAATGCCGTATAGCTGCTTGATCTTCTCGCCTGAGCATTTTTTCCCTGGGGCATACTCGGCGTTGGAATCGAATGAGAGAGTGCCTCGAGTTAAACAGCCCGGCTCCGGTAGAGGATACTCTTTATTCATCCATTCCAGACCATACGTGTCCCCTTTCTCCGCCGCAAATCGTTGTGAGCAGATCTCACAGCGAATGTTCGGCCGCGAAAGGAGTGAGACAAAAGCGGCATCGATGCCGGCATGGAATGGATGGAAAAGTGGATCGAGAGCCGCTCTGGTTGCTTCCCCGATGTGACTGCAGAGAGATAAGTTATTTTCGGTGTTGGCCGGGCATCCGGCATCGTGAACCGGATCGTGAACCAATGTTTCCAGCAAGCCAGCTCTCAGTTGGTTGCCATCCGCGATAGAAGTACCGCCCAGTGAACGTATTGCGTCACCATCGCAAGCGCTAAGGCAAAAAAAACTCCGATCCTTACAAGCGGAAAGCTTTTGCCACGCGTCGTAAGCCTTCGTGAAGTCATTGTATTCTGAACTTCCGGACGGAAAACTCTGAAGGCGCTTCGGTACAGATAGTTCTTTGCACTCTGGGGACACACAGTCAAAGACGCTTGGCAAATATCTACTCTGGGCTGGACTCCAGAAAGGCATAGCGAACTGTTCTTGATTCAACGCCTTTGCGAGAAGTTCTTCGGTTAATACAAGGTATGTATGGTGCCAAACAAGAAATGGTGCATTCTTGTGCGGACATGCATCAGATAGGTCTGTCTCGCTGTAAGGACCATTGTGGGCCTTCGCCCAATTCGCAAAGTAGTCCTTGTTAATCGACGTCAACGAACGTAATGCGTTGACGTATGGCCGGACCCTCTCCAGGCCGTCCTGTTCGGGAATAAGAACGCGTCGTAACGGCTGACTCATTCCGCATGGGGCCAATATGCACCCGATGTACACTAGCGTGCCAATTATTCTCCGCATATTCTGTGGTCGGCCCTTCGCGTGGAGCTCGCTACTACAAAAGGCGCCGCCAGCTCATAATGCGTGCGGACTCAAGCAGCTCAACAACATCGTAGGCCTTAAAGTCACATTGGCTGTAGTTATCGGCGGGCAAATCTGAAGTCGGAGGGTGCTGTGTGTTTAGAAACTTCTTCAGATTTTCCATCAGGCAGTCCAAGATCGTTCTGTTTGCATCAGCCCAGGCAAGTAGGTCTTCAATCGTTGCCTTGCTTCTCGTTGTCTTGTCTTCACCTATCTTGCCCCAATGGGCCAGCAATTTGCCCCCGTTTTGGTCAGTCGCCTCGTTATTCACTTTAGAAAGCGCATCCCCAAGATATTTCTGCACCGCATCCCTCGCTGGGACAACGTTGCCGTCGATGGTTTCCATACCCAACAACTTTACCCGGAAGTTAGAATCCACCAATAGGAATCCCAACAACGCCACAAGCTCAAAATTCAATAACCCCTCAGGTGCTTTTGAAAACAAATACTCTCTCGCCATCTTATTCTCCTTTTAATTAACTACCGTTCTTCCAAACAACTCCAACTTCCCCGCAACCTCTCCCAACGCACCACTCCCACTCAAAATCCCAGGCCAGTGCCGCTGCCCCAGATACCACAATGCCGCCCCTCGCCGAACATGCGAAGGCCCTCTCCACAAATCCAGCCCGGTTCCTACCGCCACCGGTGGCCACATATACGGAGACGCCACTTCCAGAGCCTTCAAATATAACCCTTCCGCCACGGCAGGACCCGCCTTCAGGTATGTCATCTCACCGTCTACCCAGGATTTTACACCAGTAAACAGAGGAAGCAAGGGCCAATCTTTGGTAATTTGCTCTAACCTTTGTAACTCACCCAAATCCTTCGTCAACCGATAGTAGGTCGCCAAATCCCTAACCGCCTGGGGCCCCGCCTCTCCGGTAGCTGCCTCCCGCGCCGCCCCGGCCGCCGCCTTGCTGTCGCCTATAGTGAATTCCAAATAGGCCAGGTGTAAAAGCCGCCTGGCCAATATCGCCCGTCGTCCCCAACGTCTTGCCTCCACCACATGCTCCCGGCAATGTCGCACCGCGAGGTCATATCGGCCACACTCGGCGTACAAACACGTCAAGTACGCCAGGACTTGATCCTTGACACTAACATCAACCGTCTCACTAGCCCCCCGAAAACTCTCCAAAGCCTTCCCGTACTCCCCTCGCAGGAACGCCGTCTGCCCCAGCCACTTCAAATACAGCGCCTCATTACCCAGTCCCTTCAACTCAGCCAGCCACCGGTCCGACACCCCGGCATCGGATATCATCCACCCCAGAGCCACCAGATATCCCGCGGTCCGGCCCAAGGGTTGTACGGCCCAAGCTGCCTCAAACGCGCGTTGTGCCTCCGCGTACCGATGGTGATGAAACAGCGACGACCCTTGGAAATACTGCGCCGACTCATCCCCCGGATAATGAACCGCCCAAGCCTGCGCCGACTCCAACTGCCGCTTCAACTGATAACTATCCTCAAAATAAAGCGTCTCCAATCGGTACCGCTCCCGAAACGTCACTCTCCTCCGCGACAACAAATCCACCGCCTTACCCCAATGCGCGTGCCCCTCCGCAAACCGCGCCTTCGAAATATAGAAATCCGCCAACTCTTGCTGCGCCGCCACAAATCCCGGATCCGCCGCCAACGCCTCCTTCAACAACTGCTCCGCCAACTCATCCGGATCCCCACGCCGCCACGCCACCACCGCCCGCGAATACGCCGCCAACGCCTCCCAACTCCCCGTGCTCACCTCCTGCGGCGGCCGGTCAAACTCCGCAATCTGCGCCAACGTCTCCCCAGCCTCCCCCCGCACCCACTCCCCAGCCAGCCGAAACTGCCCCAACATGTCCTCCGCCCCGCTCGCCCGGAACGTCTTCTCCGTCTTCCAACCCACCGCATCCGGCCGCCCACGCAACGTCTCCAGCACAAACGTCAAAACATAATCCCCACCCACCGCCGCCATCGTCCCATGCAAAACCGCCGGAACCCCCAACCGCCACGCCAACTCCCGCAGCTTCCCCACCTCCAGCGTCGCCCCCGCCGCCAATCCCATCCGGTCCACCGCCGCATCCCGCTGCGCCGCCGTCACCAACTGTAACTGCGGACTCTGGTCCAACAACGATTGCAACAACGCCGTCGCTCCATCAAACCGCTTGTCCCTCGTCAAATTCTGCACCGGCGCCACCAGCAATTTCGCCACCCGCCCAGGCCGCCCCAACCAACTCCCCCGGAACCGCGAGCCCGCCACTCCCACCGTCGCCGCCGCCGCCAATCCACCCACCCACCACAACGTCTCCCGGCGCCTCCAAAACCCAACCTCCAACGCCGCAACCGCTTCCTCCGCGCTCTCCCAACGCAGCCGCGGCTCCATCTCCAGACACTTCCCAATTACCCGCCCCCAATTCCCCGGCGGCCGCGCCCCCTCTCTCTCGCTCGGATGCCGCCCCGTCACCATCTCATGCAGCACAATCCCCAGCGCATAAATGTCGCTCGCCGCCGTCACACTCTTCCCCGCCCACTGCTCCGGAGCCACATACCCCGGCGTCCCCAACCGCAAACTCGTCGTCGACCGGTCCTCCCCCTCCCGAACCGGCACCGCCAAACCAAAGTCCGTGATCACCACCCGCTCCCCCGCCAGCATCACGTTCGATGGCTTGAAATCCCGATGCACAACCCGCGCCGCGTGCGCCGCGCCCAGCCCCTTCGCCATCTGCTGCGCGATTCCCAACGCCTCCGCCGGGTCCAACTTACCCTTCCGCCCAATCCGCGCCGCCAGCGTCTCTCCCTCCAATAACTCCATCGCGAAATAGAACAGCCGCCGCCCGCCATGCTCCCACTCGCGCCCAATATCAAATACCCGGGCTACGTTCGGGTGCGTAATTTCCCGCGCCAATCCAATCTCCCGCTTGAACCGCGAAAGATACGCCTCCTCCTCCGCCAGATCAGGATGCAGAATCTTCAACGCCACCCGCACCCGCAGCGTCTCATCCTGCGCCGCATACACTTCACCCATCCCGCCCCGGCCCACAAACTTCTCCACCACAAAACGCCCGTCAACCACGTCCCCCGGCTGCAGTCTCGGCTCAACCGCCGGTGTATCCTGCTCCTCTCCCACCCAAGACGGTAACGTCCGGATGGAAATCTCCCCTTCCGGCAAGGGCACATCCAACAGACTCAGAACCTCATCCACCAGATCGCGATCATCAGTACGGCTCTCCAGGAAGCTGCGCCAGCTCTCCCGCGGCCTGTCGGATGCTTCTGCAAGCAAGTCCGACAGCAGTTCCCATCGGCCCTCCTTACCGCCCATTCATCCACTCGCCTCCCGTATGACTCTTCAACATAGAATAACTAGCCAGTTCTTCCGCTACAATAACCGGCGCGTTTCGTCTCAACTTCGTGACAAAATTACCCCTGTTATGCCGCGAGATGTCGATACTAGGCAGATTGCGCTGT
>JBIKOG010000142.1:0-19769 GCA_044358225.1 Bryobacteraceae bacterium
CGCCGTGGCACCGCCGCGCCAAAGTCGTAAACATCCCCATCGCGCCGCGCCTCCATCCGCCGCCGCGCCCCGAACAATCGGAACTCCGGAAACGGCGGCGCCTTGAACTTGTCGTTCACCAGCAGCCGCTCACCCGCCGCGTGGTCGACGGCGATCAGCTGCACCTGATCCAGGTACGCCACCTCGGCCAACTCCTCCGTAATCCGGATCTCGTACTTCCCATCCCGCGCCGCCAGCGCCCGCGCCGGAATCTGAATGTACTCGTCGTGATCGGTTGGAAAATACTGCCCGTCGCCCGAAGAAGCCCCCAATGGCGCCACGCCCAGCACGTCGGTAATGTACTCAAACTCGCGCCCGTTCCACGTCCAGATATGCGGACAGGACCCGGACAACCGCTGCGCCTCTTTGTACAAATACGCCCGCCGCCCCGCCTGCCGCGTCTCGTTCTGAATCAACCCATTCGGCCACGTAATCCGCACCGTATCGGCCGCCACATGCGTGCCGAGCGAAAACGTCAACGGCGCCCCCGAGTAGAACCGCTTCTGGTACAGCGCCCCGGCCTTCACCTCCACCTCCGCGCCCACGGCCAGCTTCGCGTTCTTCACCCCCTCCAACGCCACCGTGATCCAATTCGCTACCGGCGTCGTGTTCCGCCGCCGCACCAGCAACCCCTTAGCATTCACCACCCACAAATCCACCCGCCCATCCCCATCAAAATCATCCGCCGCCGCCACGCCCGCCACCGGCTCCAAAATCCCATCGCCATTCAAATCCGCAGCCGTGTAGAACTCCCCCGCAAACTCATACGCCCCGCGATTCCGCAAATCAAACGGCGGCGCCAGCGGCCCACGCTCCGCCTGCTGCGCCTTGTACACACCCCCCAACTGATCCCGATACAACACCCGCTCCCCGTTGGCGTACCCCATCACCACATCCAACGCCTTCGAATCCGGCTCCACGCGCAGCGCATAGGCACGCACCGCCTTCCCCGCCCCGAACGGATACGGCTGCGGTTGAAACCCCTTGTCGCCCTCATTGCGCAGCAACTGCGGCGCATCGCCCAGCAGCAGCAGATCCTGGTCGTAGTCGTGGTCATAATCCAACCACAGAGCCGCCGTATATACTCCCGCCGCAATCGTCTTCCCCGCCCCTGTGCCCACGTAGAGAACCACGCCCGCCGGCGTCAGCACCGCCACGTCCATCAGCCCATCGTTATTGGCATCCCCCGCCGCCGCGCCCAGCACCGGCCCGCCCACCTTCCACCGCACCACCCCATTCCGTCCCACCACCGCCGCCCCCGTTGAAGACGACGCCAACACCCCATCTTTCATCGCCGTCAACTGCGCCGTCGCCGCGTCCATCGCGAACGCCGTCGGCAAATCCGCAAATGTCGCCTTCACCGAAGAAGCCACCGCCATCGGCTCCGGCTCATCCAGAATCTCCGAATACCAGGACCACTCCAAATCCTCCGGAATCGGGTCCCCCTCGCGCTCTTTCTTCAAGCGCTGAAAGATTTCCAACTCCTTGCGCCCCTCCTCGGCCTGCCCCCCCTGCCGGTACAAATTGAACAACTGAAAATGCGGCCCAAACAGCCGCCCGTCCAAGGCGATCGTTTTCTGAAAAGCAGCAATCGCCCCCGCCATATCCCCGTTCTGCTTCAGCAAAACGCCCAGATTATAAGCCCCCGGCGCATCCCCCGGCGCCAACTCCACAAACTTCCGGATCTGCGCCAGCGCCTTCTCCGTCTCCCCGAACTTCTTCCATTGAATGCCCAGGTTGAACCAGGTATGCGGCAACGACGGGTCCTGCTTCTGTACCCGTTCCAACTCCGCCATCCCCTCCCGCGTCGCCCCGCTGCGCAACAGCGCCAACCCGTAGTTCAGCCGGTCCCGGGCATCGTTCGGCCGCATCGCCACGGCCTTGGCGAACTCCGCCACCGATTCCTTATGCGTCGTCGGGTTCTCATAAAACGCCTTCCCCAGATTGCGGATCGCCGCCAGCCGGTCCGCATCGGCGGCCGGCCGCTGCCCGAACAGCAAAACTCCGGCGAATAAAACGAAAAGGCGCGAATACATACCCATGGAATGGATTGTACCCGCGCCCGTCCGATTCACGAAAAGTACAGAACTACCGAGTCGGCAGCTGCACCGTGTTCGACGTCAGGCTGTTGATGCGCATCGAGACCGGCGCGCTACCAGCCGCCACGCCCGCCGGCATCTGGAAGAGCGTGACGTAGAAGCCGGGGAAGCCCGGAATCACCGTCGTGCCCGCCACCGGCGCGTTCTGCCCGCCCACGGTCAGGGTCACGCCCAGAGCCACCGGGTTGGGGTTCATGGCGATTTCGCCGGTCGCCAGCGGCGGAGTCGTCTGGCCAAGGCCCGTCGAAAGAATCGCCAGCGGCTCACCAGCCCGCGCCGGAGAAGACGCACGAACCAATTCCAACGTAGTCGCACGGATCACGATCGCGCCGCCGCCGTCGAAGAACAGGGCCGGGGCCTGCGCCGCCACCGTCGCCTGGACGGTGTTCGACGTCCCGTTGGCGGTCTTCACCACCACCGGCTGCGAACCCACAGGCACGTTGAACGGAACCTGCGCCACGATGTAGGTGGAGGGGTTGTTCCGCGGCTCAACGCCCACCGAAACGATCGGAGCGGCAATGCCGCCAACCGTGACGCTGGTGCCATTGACGGCCGCCGGAAGGGTCAACCCGTCCAGCCCGCCCAGCCGCGAACCGACCTTCACCAGGTCGCTGCCGAAGATTGTGAACTGGCCACCGGGGGCGATATTGCGCACGCTCGTATCACTGACCGCGCTGATCACCGTCAGAATGCTCGGCGCCTTCGTGTTCTCCTCGCCCATCTGCACCCGCACCGCACCGCCGGCGTTCACCGCCGTGTGCAGGTTGATGTAGTGGTTTTCCGGATTGGTCACCAGCGAGTTCAGCGAGGTCAACGCCTGGCCGCCGGCTACGTTCACCGGCAGGAAGAGGTTGAGGAAGCCCGACGCCGAATCCAGGCCGCGCAAACCGCTATTGATGGTCACGCCGCCATTGGCGCCGGCCTTGCCGTCGTGGATGTGCAGGCCCGTGAAGCGCGTCTCGCCGGGGAACCGGGTGTTGACGTCGAAGGTCACCACCGCCGCCGTCACCGCGCCCGTGCGGTCGCGCAAAGCGTCGACCCACAGATTGCCCACCGCCGTCGCGTTCAGCCCGGTGATCGCCGGAACCTCATTGGAGGGCAACATGCTCACCGGGAACCGGATCAGTTCCGTACGGCCCATCTGCGAGCGCATCACGCCGCCCGGGTACTTCGTCGAGTGGATGTTGATGTAGAACTCTTCCGGAAAGTCGAACAACCCTTCCAGCGCCGGAACCGCCGCGGTGCCCGCGACCACTTCCACGCGCCGGGTAATGTTGCCACTGCCGCTCGCCGCCGATTCAACCGAATTCGCGCCGCCGGCGATGCCCGTGTTGATCAACACGCCACCATTCACCGCGCGGCCGCCGGTGTGGATGTGCAACCCCGTGAAGGTCGTCGCTTCCGGAACCGTGTAGTCCACGCTGAACGTCGTCGCGCCGCCGATGTAGCGGTAGTTGGCGTCATAGGCGCGGATCGCTTCCACGCTGCCCAGCGCCGTGCTGTTGAAATCGGTGATGGCCGGGATCTCGTTCCGCGGGCTCATCCGGCCAATCAGCATCGACCGTTCCGCGCGGTACAACTGGCCGCGCAAGACGCCGCCCACGTACACCGTGGTGTGCAGGTTGGCGTAATAGCCGTTCGGGTTGTTGAACAGGCCGTTCAACGCCGCCACGCCGGCCATATCGGTCGGCAACACCTGCGCCTGACGTTCGATGATGCCGCGCGCCGTAGCCACCGTCAGCGAGTTCGCCCCGGTGATGCCGGTATTGATGACGACGCCCGCGTTCACGCCCGCTACGCCATTGTGCACATGCAGACCCGTGACGGTGGGCGTATCGGGGAAGTTATGGTAGACAACAAAATCAACCGAGCCAGAGACAATCTGTCCCTGGGCATTGCGCATGGCGTGGGCGTACAAAACGGCCGTGCCAGTGGCGGCATATCCAGTAATTGCAGGCACTTCGTTATCCGGGGAGAGCGCGGCAACAAAGACTGCGGTTTCTGCGGACTGAGCAAATACGCTGGCGCCAAAGGCGCACAAGGCGAGTAGGAGTTTTTTCATATCGTTTTTCATTTCCCCGCTTGTAACCATACGACAAACAAGCGGGGAATGAATACGCGCAAACGGCGGAATTAACAAGTACTTCGCGCTGCTTTACAGCCGCGGCCCTACGCAGACTTCGCCTTGCCTACAGCCCGCTGCCACCCGCTCCACAGCGCATCGCGCGTCGACGCCGCCATCGACGGCTCAAACGTCCGCTCCGCCCGCCAGAACGACTGCACCTCGCCCAGCGATTTCCAATACCCCGTCGCCAACCCCGCCAGGAACGCCGCCCCCAGCGCCGTCGTCTCCGGGTCCGCCGGACGCACCACCGGCCGATCCAGAATATCGGCCTGGAACTGCATCAGGAAGTTGTTCGCCGCCGCGCCGCCATCCACTCGCAACTCCGCCAGCCGCGCCCCGCTATCAGCCTCCATCGCCGAAATCAGTTCCCGGGTCTGGTACGCCATCGATTCAAGCGTCGCCCGCACAATCTCGGCCTTGCCCGACCCCAGCGTCAACCCGGTGATCGCCGCCCGCGCCTCCGCGTCCCAGTGCGGCGCGCCCAGCCCCACAAACGCCGGCACCACATACACGCCGCCCGTGTTGGGAATCGAATTGGCAATCGCCTCCGTCTCCGGCGCGCTTTCGATCAGCCCGACTTTATCCCGCAGCCACTGTACCGCCGCGCCCGCCACGAAGATGCTGCCCTCCACCGCAAACTGCGCCTCCGCCGTCACCGACGCCGCCCGCGTCGCCAGCAACCGGTTCTCCGAAATCGGCTCTTTATTCCCCGCATGCAACAACGCGAAACAGCCCGTGCCATACGTGTTCTTGGAAAGTCCCTTGGCAAAACAGGCCTGCCCGGCCAGCGCCGCCTGCTGGTCACCGGCGATGCCCGCAATCGGCAGCTCGGCGCCAAACACCGCCGCATCGGTATGCCCCACCACGGCCGAACTCGGCACCACCTTCGGCAGCATCGCCCGCGGCACGTTCAACAGCGCCAGCAGCTCCTCGTCCCAATCGCCCGCGCCCAGATTAAACAGCATCGTTCGCGACGCATTCGTCGGATCGGTCACATGCACCCGCCCGCCCGTCAGGTTCCAGATCAGCCAAGTGTCGATATTGCCAAACAGCAAATCGCCATTGGCTGCCTTCGCCCGCGCACCCTCGACGTTGTCCAGAATCCACTCAACCTTGGTCCCCGAAAAATAAGCATCGACAACCAGCCCGGACTTCCGCGTAATCTTCGCCGCATGCGCCGACAACTCGCGGCACCGCGCCGCCGTCCGCCGGCACTGCCAAACAATCGCCGGCGCCACCGGGACGCCCGTCGCCTTGTCCCACACCACGGTCGTCTCCCGCTGGTTGGTGATGCCAATCGCGTGCACGTCGGAAGGGCCGAATCCAGCCAGCCCCAACGTGTTCCGCACCGCCTGCATTTGCGACTCCCAGATCTGCGCCGCATCCTGCTCCACCCACCCCGGATGGGGGAAATGAGACACCGTCGGAACCGACGCCAGGGCGATCCGCCGGGCCTCCCGATTGTAAAGCGCGGCGCGCGCGGAAGTCGTACCTTCATCGAGGGAGAGAATATAGGACATCGAGGTGATTATAATGTCGTTATATGTTCTTCCGCCGCGAGAAAGAAACCAAGCTCACTTTTTCTGACCGTTTGGGCGCCGCCCGCTCGGCCGGATTCACCGTTGAAGGCACGCTGGTCACGCGCCGCGGCCTCGGCTGCGAAGTCACCGAAGGCGCGGAAGGCATGCCGGAAATCGGCGAAGCCGGGCTTCTGGTGCATGGCAAAGAGATCGCCCGCCTCGTCCACGGCGGCTATCAGATGTTCTTCGTTACCCGCGACGGCCACAAACTGGCTGCCCTCTCCGAGCACTTGAAAGCGCTCCACAGCTTTACCGAAGACCTCACCGAAGCCCTCGGCGCGACGTCCATGTACAACACCGGCCTCGGCACCATCTGCACCGGCCATCTCTACGACCGCGTGAAGGACCGCGACCACGGCGCCGATAAGCGCCCCTGGGAATAAACACCCTCGAATCAAAATTGAAAAAGGGGCCCATCGGCCCCTTTTTTTTGTTACCGCAACAATACAGCCAGCCAGTCATCCGGCGACGGCGGCAACTGCCACTTTGGCTTCGTACCGGCAATCAAGGACTCCAACTTCCGCCACTGGGCTTCCCCGGCAGGATGAATCCCCGCCCACGCCGAAGCCAGTTCCTTCCCCGCCCCGGCCTTGTCATCTTTCAAATACAACTGCAGGGCCCGGATCGCCTCCGGCGGAAAAGGCAGTCCCGGAGGCAACGGCGTCCCTGCCACCAGCGCACCCAGAAACACACTCTCCACCGTGTTGGCGTCCAACTCCCGCCGCACCCGCTCCGCCGCGGCCAGGTCACGCCGGTTCAATGCCATCAGGCCCAATAAGAACAGGGCCTTCCCCCGCTCTGTCGATTGCGACGCCGCCCGCAACTTCTCCGCCGCCGCCTCCGGCGCATCGCCGTGCCAATCCCAAACGGCCTGGACCAACAACGGATTGCGCATGCCGCCCTTCGCCCGCACGTCCAGGTAGCGCTGCAACAACGCCTCCGCCCGCGCCTTATCCCCGGCCCGACGCGCGGCGTCAGCCGCTTTCCACAGATCCAATCCACCGGCAAACGTCACGTTCACATTCGCAGCAGCCTCAAAAAACTGCACCGCCGTAGCGTAATCGCCAAACGCATACGCCACCTCACCGCGCGTGTCGGTATAGGAGGGGTCGTTCGGCGCCGCCGCCATCGCGGCCGCCGCGGCACTTTCCGCCTTTGCCCTGTCTCCGGAATACACCGCCACATACGCCATCTGATTCGAAAACCGCGGATGGCGCGTCAACGTCGCCAGCCGCTCAAACAACCCCATCGCCCCCGCGTAATTCCGCCCCGCCAGCGCCTCCTGCGCCGCCTTCTCCTGCAATTCCAGATCCGCCGGCGATAACTCCGCCAGCGCGATCATCGCCGCCGCGTGTGCCTTCTTATCCTTCCGCAGTTCCGCCAGCGCCACCCGGATCCGCGCCGCGTCGTACGGCGACATCTGCCCCACCGGCGCCCGTTCCAATACCGCCAGCGCCGCCGTCACTCCACCCGCGCGCTGCGCCTGCGCCGCCCACGCCTGCCATCCGCTCCCAAACAATGGATCCGACTTCATCACCGGCTCCAGGTCGTCCCCCTTGGCCACCGCCCGCACCGTCGCGGCCTTCGGAGCCGCCCGTTTCTCGGCCGCCAATGCCGTCCCCACCGCTCCCGTCAACCGCCCCAGGCACTCCTCGAACGGCCCATCGCAAACCACCGGCTGATCGTTCAGCCGCAAATGAAACCGGTTCTTCGCCACATACCCGTCCACCACCAGCGCCGGCCCCATATCCGCCAACTCCCGTCGGTGCCCCACCAATGACGCATATATCCGCGGCTGCCCCTGCAACCCGTCCCAAATCGCCAGCCGTAACGCCTGCGCTTCCACCGCCCCGGTGTCATCTCCGGTAAGATTCTCCAGCGGCGGTAGAACCACGCGCCGGAACGCCGGAGCCTCCTGCCGCGAACACCCTGCCAGCAACACCAGTACGCCCAACCAGCTACAGCGCACGCGCCTCCAACTTCATCAACTCCTGAAACTCCGGCAACTGCTGCATCGCCTTAAAATCGGAGTCCTCGGCAAACTTCGTCCGTTCCTTGAACCCCTCTTCAATCGCCTTCCGAATATACATCAGCGCCCGGTCCGTCTGCCCCGATTTGGCATAGGTCTTGGCCAGATAGAAATGGAACTTCGCCCGCTCGTCCACGCTGCGTTCCTGCAACAATACGCCGTGCGAATTGCGGTGTTCAAACACTTCGGGGTCAAGCGACAAGGCCGTCTGATACTCATCAAACGCCTCTTTGTACTTCTTCCGCGCGAAGTACGCCGTCCCCAGATTGGAATGGATCGACGCCGAAGCGGGCGTCAGAGCCAGGGCCTTCTTGTACTGTGAAATCGCCTTCCGGTAGTTCTTCTGCGCATAGTAAACCGTGCCCAGATTGTTGATCGCCTCGGAATATTTCGTATCCAACCGCTGCGCCCGCTCATACTGCTTCCGCGCCTGCGGCAGAAACGTCATTTGATGGTAGGCAATCCCGATCTTATTCGCCAGAATCGGCGAATCCGCCGGACCTTGCTGATAAACTTCAACTGCCTCCCGATACATCTTGCGCGCCATGAAGATGTCACCGCGCTGCTCGTGAGTCAGGTTCGGCCGCTGCGACTGCATCAACACCTGGTCGCGCGACGGCAACTTCAATCCATCGTTACTGGCCTGCTGGGCAGACAGACATAAAATTCCGGCTCCCAAAACAAGGACCCAGAAGGGGGCAGACTGGCGTTTCATGCATGCGCCTCCATTGCCATCAGTGTAACTCTACTTCGCCGCCGTTGCGCTCTAGTTGCCGCCGCGCCGCTTGAACCAATCCCCGATCCGGCCGAACATGCCCTTCTCTTCCTTCGCCGGCTGCGCCGGCGCCGAAGCTGGAGGATCGCCCACCGCGGGCTGCTGCACCGCCACCGGCCGTCGCGGTCGCGCCCGGTTTTCCGCCGTCGCCGTGGGCGCTGGCGACGCCGCATCCGCCGGCGCGTCCCAACTGGCCACCTGCGTCGACGAACCGCCACCTACGCTCGACACTCCCGTCGGCTGCGTCCCGGTCACGAACACCTCGCTCTTCGCCCCTTGATTCCCGGCCGACGCCAGCAATCCATTCGACGGGTCGATCGGCACCGCCACCACGCCATCCGGCATTGGGAACGGCCCCGCCCCCCGGTAGGACCGGCGCGTGTGCGCCCGCTTCATGAACTCCGTCCACACCGGCAACGCCGACTGGGAACCTTCCAGTTTCAATTCCTCGTTGTCGTCGAACCCAACCCACACCACGCAAATCAGCTTCGACGTATACCCGGCAAACCAGCCGTCATGCGACGTACCCGTCTTGCCCGCCGCCGGAAACGCAAAGCCGCGATTCCGAATCCCGGCGCCCGTTCCCGACCGCGTCACCTCTTCCATCATGCTCGTCATCAGATACGCAATCCGCGGATCCAACGCCTGCCGCTTCACCGGCTTGTGAGAGAAAATCTCCGAACCCGCATCGTCCCGGACCGACCGCACCCAACTCGGCTTGCTGAACAACCCCTTATTCGCAAACACCGTGTAGCCGCCCGCCACTTCAATCGGCGTCACTTCATAGGCGCCCAGCGCCAGCGCCGGAGTCGGCCGGATCTGCAGGTTCATCCCCGCGCTCCGCGCCAGTTTCACCACCTCGCCGTACCCCACCGCTTCCGCCAGTTTCACCGCCGGAATATTTAAGGACTTAGCCAGCGCCGTTCGCAGCGTCACCGTCCCGAAATAGTGGTCCCCGTGATTGTTCGGCTCATAGGACTTCCCGTCAAACCAGAACGTCGTCGGCTCATCCACCATCGTCGAGGTCGGCGTGAAAACCGTCCCCCCCGAACCCAACGCCGTGTTCAAGGCCGTCGCGTACACAAACGGCTTAAAACTCGAACCCGGCTGCCGCTTCGCCACCGCGCGGTTCAGCTGCGACATTCCATAATTCCTACCGCCGATCAGCGCCCGGATCTCGCCCGTCACCGGGTCCAACGCGATCAGCGACACCTGCGCCCCGCCCGGATTTGGCTTCTTCCGCTTCTCCAGCAGCTTGTCCACTTCCGCCATCCCAGCCCGCACCGCTTCCACCGCGTCCTGCTGCAATTCCGGGTCCAACGTCGTATATACCCGGTAGCTGCGCGCCGTGAAGTCGTGGTCGGCCAGCGATTCGTGCAGGAAGTCGTTCACCAGGTCGACAAAGTACGGCGCATCGCCGATATCCCCGCCGCCCTTGGTCACCGTCATCGGCGCCGCCGTCGCTTCCGCGAACTCTTTATCGGTGATGTAGCCGTTGTCGCGCATCAGCGTCAACACAATGTTGCGCCGCGACTTAGCCCGGTCCGGCCACCGCACCGGATTTGTAAAGCTCGGCCGCTGAATCAGGCCCGCCAGCGTTGCCGATTCGGCCAGCGTCAACGACCGCACGTCTTTCCCGAAATACGCCTGCGCGGCCTCGCCCACACCGCTAATCTCAAAACTCCCGCGCCGCCCCAGCGGAATCATGTTCGCGTAGTACTCAAAAATCTGCTGCTTGGTCAGCTTCTGTTCCAGCACCAGAGTGATCAGCGACTCTTCAATCTTCCGCTTCCAGTTCTTGTCCAGGTTCAACCAGAAGTTCCGCGACAGCTGCATCGACAGCGTCGAGGCGCCCTCGTCCTTGCGGCCCGACTTCACGTTGACGTAAACCGCCTTGGCGATCCGCAACGGATCAAACCCGGCATGTTCGAAAAACCGCTTGTCCTCAACCGACACCACCGCATTCACCAGCGTCTTCGGCATATCCTCAAACGCCAGCACCCGCCGCTTCTCCCGTTTCCGGTCAAAGAGATGCGTAATCAACTCCGGCTCCAGCGAATACGCCGTCCGGGTCGTGTTATCCCGCAGCGAGATGATGCTCTGGATCTTCCCGTCCTCTAAACGGATCACGCCGCCTTCGTTATCGAAATACGAGTCCGGCCCCGGCAGAATCTCAATCGCATCGGCCCGCTGGTTATACCAGCCCATCCGGTTCGATTTCGCTTCCCCGTACCCGGCGTTCCGCAGCGCCCGGATGATCTCTTCCCGCGACACCTCTTCGCCCACACTCAGGCTCCGCGGCGCGGCAAAGATCATCGACGTGTTCGGAAACGGCCCGTCTTTCAGCTTCTGGTCGATCAGATTCGAGTAGTGAATGTAGGTGAAGGTGCCGAACACGAGTCCGGTAACACCAAAAAACGTCACCCCATAGAGCAGGTAGCGTCGAAACGGGGTTGGCGTGTTCGTCTTCCGGGGTCCGCCTTTTCCCTCGGATTTTATGAGCGGATCGCTCTTCGCCATACGGTGTCGGCTTTTATTTTCGCACAGCCAGCACGATCCATCCCGTTTACAAAGGCCAATCCACTTTACTTACGCCCGCCGGGCGATAAACTCTCCAGCTCGCGCCAGATGTTATCGTCATGCTCGCGCCAGCCGTCGCCTTCCCGGCCTGTAAACTGCACCAACTTCACGTTCAACGTCCCATGCCCGAAAGGGCAGATGTACTCGACTTGCGGCATCCCAAGGCGCAACATGCTCTCCCACGCCCCGGAGTTCACTGGCATCCGCAGACGCCGCAAACACGTCCGGCATCGGTACCGCTGGTCCAGCACAATCAAAAACAGTGCCCCGGCCGCCGCCAGGAAATAAACGAAGATGGCCGTCGTCCAGGTCAGGTCCTGCCCGAACCGGCCCAGCTTATAAGCGCGGATACTCGCCGGTTCCGGCAACACCGCTTCCATCACCGCCCAGATTCCCGCGAACAGGGCAACAGTCAGTACAAGTTTGGCTACAAAGAAAAGCCAGTACTTCATATCGGTTTAGACTCCACCAGCGGCGCTTTGGTTGCCGAATCCCCCGGGGATTCTCGCCGCACGTGGCGAATTCTCCTTCTGCTGTCTCTATCGGCAGCCTCTCCCAAGTCGCTGTAGAGGATTATTCCGGTGAAAATCACCGTAGCAACCCCTTCGCCACAAACCACACATTCGCCGGCCGCTCCGCCAACCGCCGCATGAAGTACGGATACCACGCCTCCCCATAAGGAACGTACAGCCGCACCCGCCATCCCTCCCCTAGCAGCCGCTCCTGCAAATCCCGCCGGATGCCATACAGCATCTGAAACTCCAACTGGTCCTTCGCCGGTCGCAGCGCCAACACGTGCTCGATCATCGCCGGATCGTGCGTCGCAAACGCCGGATACGTCCCCTTTTCCAACAGCAACGTCGACATCCGCTTGTAGTTTTCATCCACATCCGCCTTCCGCTGCATCGCCAAATCCGCCGGTTCGTTGTACGCCCCCTTGCACAACCGCACCGGCACGCGAAGCCCATTCAACCGCTCAATATCCCCCGCCGTCCGATACAAATACGCCTGAATCACCCCGCGCACCGGCCCCGCCCCCGCCATCGTCTCCAGCATCGCCAGCGTCCGCTCCGTATACGCGGTCGATTCCATATCCACTTCAACCCGTGAACCCGCCTCCCCCGCCACCCGCACCAGCGGCAGCACATTCTCCAACGTCAACTCCTGCGAAAAGTCCAACCCAAACTGCGTCAGCTTAATCGAAAGCACCGCCCCGGCCGCCTCCCCAATCGCCCCCCGCAACGCCGCCATCGCATTCCCCGCCGCCGCCCGCGCCTCGGCCTCGGTCGAAACGTTCTCCCCCAGCGGATCCAGCGCCGTATAAATCCCCCGCGCCCGCAACTCCCGCACCACCGCCAGCCCATCCTCCAACCGGTTCCCCGCAATGAACCGCCGGCTCAACACCCGCGCCGACGGCGACGTCTCCATCCACCGTCGCAGCGCCCGTTGCCTCGACAAGTAAAGGAAGAAGTTCTTCAACATGGAAAACCTACCTTTCCGGTACGTCCAATCCCACCGCCCGCATCAACGCCAGCGCATTACTCGTCTTCACCACTCCCGGCTTCATGCGGTAGTCAAACTGAATTCGCCCGTCAATAATCTGATCTTCAAAATGCACGTTCACGGCCTGATTCTCCGCCCGCTCGGCAATCGCCGCCAGCGCCAGATCGTGCGTCGTCACCAGCCCAATCGAACCGCGCCGCAACAGCGTCTCCACAATCCCCTCCGCCCCAATCTTCCGATCGTGCGAATTCGTCCCGCTCAACAGCTCATCCAACAAAAACAGCAGCTTCCGCTCCCCCAGCGACAAGTCAACAACCGCCTTCAACCGCTGCAACTCCGCATAAAACCGCGACGCCCCCTCCTGCAACGAATCTACTGTCCGGATCGACGCCCCCAGCCGCAACGGCGTCAGCCGCAAACTCCCCGCCGGCACCCGCGAACCCGCGTGCGCCAACACAACATTCAACCCAATCGTCCGCAAGAACGTACTCTTTCCGCTCATATTGGAGCCGCTCACCACCAGCAACCGATGCCCGGCGTCCAGCGAGGCATCATTCACCACGGCCTTCGCCCGGTCGATCAGCGGATGCCGCAACGCCGTTCCCGCCAGCGTCGGCGCGCCCGTCTCCCACGAAGGAGCCACCGTGTCCGGATTCTCAAAGTGGAACGCCGCCACCGAACACAGCGCCTCAAACTCCCCCGCCGCCGTCAGCCACGTGTCCACCATCGCCCCGTTCTCACGCCGCCACCGGTCCGCCTCCCGCGAAAAATGCAGCGAAAACAGAAACAACAGATCCAGCAGCTTAAACGCCGCATTGTCCAGCGAATCGATCCACTCCGCCAAATGCGCCAGCTTCGCAATCCGCTCACTCGCCGGCGCCCCGTCCCGCCGGATCCGCGCCTGCACTTCCAGCATCATCTCGCTCGTAAACGCCGACTCTTCCAACAGCTTCAGCGCGCCTTCCAACACCCGCAAGTCCAACCCCGCCTGCGACGTCGTCTGCAGCGTCTCCGCCACCCGGCCCCGATACAGCCCGGCCACCCCGGCCGACACCATCGCCGCCAGCGCCAGCGGGCTCAAAATCCAAAAATACAAGGAAGCAATTACACACAGTACCGACACGCCATTCGCCCAATACAGCCATACCGCGGCCTTCGGGAACAGCTGCGAATCGTCCACCGCCCACGCCCGCAACGCGGCCGGATGCAGCGCCGCTTTCAGATCCGGTCCCAACACCGCCAACTGCTCCCGCAACTCCAACCGTTCCGCCAACTCCTCGGCCGCCGCCAACCGGCGCGGCGCCACCGGCGGCCCGTCCATCCGCAACAGCCACCCGGCCAGAATCGATTCGCCTTCCTTCGTCCGCGCATGGCACATCCGCTCAAACAGCCCACCCGCGCCAAACAAATCCAGATCCCCCGAAAACGGATGGTGCGGATCGTTGAACCGCTCCCCCTTCGAAGCGGCCTTGGAATAATCCCCCTGCAAACGCGCCAACCCGCGCTGGTAGTGGTCCACCGCCCGCTGCGCCTGCTCCATCCGCCGGATCACCCGCGAATGAATCATCGTCGCCCCAAAGAACAAGACGAGGTGAATCAGAAACGGCCACGGCACATCGTCCGGCGAGCTCAACGCCAGCCAACCGCTGTAGGCCAACATCGCCCCAATCGCCAACCGCAGATAGCCAAAGTTAAGGTGACGCCGTTCGTGTCCCTGCGCCGCCTGCTGTCGCGCGGCCAGTAAACTCTCAAATCGCGAACGGGGCTGTGTGAGTATGTCCAATCAACTCCATTGTGTCATCGATCACAAACGCACCTCTCAAAACGCCGGCGGCACCACACTGCTTCCATCCTCCGGAGGAAACGGCTCATCCGCGCTCTCCACATAAATGGCCGGCACCCGCGCGCCCATCCCCCGCAAATACGCGGAAAGTTGCCCGCGATGGTGCACAGTATGGCGAATCGCAATATTCAAATACGCAACCGCCGGGTCGTTCCGCAGGCCGATGTAGTCAATCTCCCGCGCCAGTTGTTCGCCCGAAAGCCGCTCCAGCAGCGCCACCCGGCGCCCGGTGTTCTCGGTAAACCAATCCGCGATCTCCGCACACGTCGTCGCCGACGCCGGCGGCGCCAGCCCGTCGTCAAACTGCCCATTCAGAATCGCGTCCAAAAACCACAACTCACAAATCGCAATATGCCGCGCCACTTCAAACGCGCTCATGGCCTTCGGGCTGGGCCGGTAATCCCCCGCCTCCCCCGGCACCGACGCCAGAATACTCGCCGTCACGGCCTGCTCAGACCTGAGTTGCGGCAACAGAAAACGGAACAAAAATATAGCTTCGTCAGAGCGCATGCGGGTCAAGGACAACCCAACCAAAATAGCAGGTCACTTCCCGCCCGCCATCCCAGCCCAAACCGCATACGCCGCCACCACCGCATTCCGGCTCCCCCGCATCTCCCCCTTCACCAACTCCTTTTCCCGCAACATCATTTGCAACGTTCCAAACCAGGCGCTCTGCGAAGCCCCCGGTTCATACCAACCCTCAAAATTCGTTAGCCACCGCCGCATCGCCACATCCCGCGCCGCTCCCGGCGGAACCAATTGCGCCGCCATTCCCAACGCATGCGACTGCATCCAACGAAAGTCCACCGCCGCCTTCTCCTCGCTTTCCCGCCATCCCTCAATTCTCTTCAACAAATCCCCATACCGCCCCGTCCACTCCTGGCTCTTGCGCTCCTCCACCGTCCAGAATCGCTTATCGCCCGGCAAGTCCCGATTCCCATGATTCAGCCACCGCAAATCCTCCAATACCTGTTTGGACCGCTCCGATTCCCAGAAGCTGACGGCCTCCCACGCCCCCGCGTCCCGCGCCGGCCGCATCTGCTCCGGCGTCAACCCCGCCTCCCCCGCCAGCAAATTGAACTCCTTCCCCATCTCCGCCCCGTCCTTCAAATACGGCGTGCATCGCGGACCGCTCAAATGCGCCGCCAGATACCCGTGCAGCCCCTGCAACAACGCCTTTACATCCCTTCCCTGGCGCCGTGCGTCATAGACAATCCCCAGCAAACTCCGCGTATGCCGTCCAAACACCCGGTCCGACGGCGCCACCCGCGCCAACGCCCCCGCAAACGCATCCAACACCTCCTGATCCACCCCCAACAACAACTTCCCCAACGGCTCCACCTGTGCCGGCGAATGCATCCCCGCAATCGCCGCGTTCAACATGTGCCTCGGCTCCCCCCGCTCTCTCTGCCGCGCCGAAAACCCCTTGGCAAACACCAGAGCCAACGTCGTGTAGTAATCTTCCAAATCCGGCACATGCGTCGCGCTGCATTCCAACGCCGGCAACACCGGCAAACGTGTCTCGGAAAACATCGCCGCCGCCCGCTCCGGGTCGTCCCGCAACATCGCCCGCGCCGCCCTCATCCGCAGCGACAAAATATCCAGCCCATGCCGCGATGACGTCACATACGATCGCGAATCTGTATGGCTTCCACCCAGCGTGGGATGAATGTCCGGCGCCAATAACGCCAGCCGGAACGCCTCCTCCGTCAACTCCCGCCGCCAAACCGGATCCGCCATCCCCTCGGCCATCCCCAACAATAAATCCGCCCCAAACTCCGGCGGCAACGCCCGCACCCTGTCCGCAAACGCCACCAGCTCCTTCGGCCGCTCCGCCCCAACCAACGCGAAACCGAGTGCGACCAGCCACCCAAGACAGATCGAAGCCCGGAACGCCATCCACCACGACACCATCTTGCTGCTGTTCTGCATGATGTTCCTCATCGCAAATCTACGCTCGCCGGCCAAACCATCGTGCACCGCGCCCATCACTCTAACAAACTGCTCACCCTCTTCCGCACCCGGTGGCTCACTCTGTGATACCTTTCCCCCAATGCGTTCTTTCGTCGTAACCATCCTCCTCGCCCTCCCGGCCCTCGCCCAGAACCAGCCCATCCTCGAAAACGGATGGGCCCGCGTCGTCATGGGCGCCACCGTCCCCGGGCAGCTCTCCCGGCCCCACGTCCACAAAATCAACCGCATCATGATCCACCTCGACCGCGGTGCCCAGCGCATCGTCAACCTCGAATCCAACACCTCGAAGGACATCCCCTTCACCGCCGGCCAGGTCCGCTGGGATCCGCGAGTAGGCCTCCACACCAGCGAAAACACCGGCGGCACCGCCTTCAAAATCGTCGAAGTCGAACTCAACGACAACCCGCCCCGCAAATCCCCCGCCCCCGCCAAACTCCCCGCCACACCCCACAAAATCGAACTCGAAAACAATCAGGTCCGCGTTCTCCGCGTGATCGTGCCGCCCCGGGAATCAACAAAAATCTCGTCGCCCTTCTTCGCCGTCGGCCTCCCCTCCGGCCAGACGCACTTTCACGAGGGCAACACCACCATCGAAAACAAATCCGTTCAGACAACCGAATGGATCATCGTCGAGCTCAAATAGCCCAACGCAACGCCCAGCGCCCCGCCCGCCACCACGTCGCTCAGAAAATGCATCCCTAGCAGGATGCGCGACACCGCGATGCTCAGCGCGCAAAACACCAGCCCCAACGCCATTTCCGGCGACCACATCAATAACGGCGTGATCACCGCAAACGCCGTCATCGTATGCCCGCTCGGGAACGAAAACCGGTCCGGCGGCAACAACGTCGCCCACGCATGCGGCGCGATCGCGCATGGCCGCGGCCGGTTCGCCAGCTTCTTCAAAACCACAAACAGCCCCACGCCAACCGCGCCCGCGGCCGACGCCGCCCCCACCGCCTGCGCCCCGCCATCCCCGCCAAACAGCAACACCGCCAGCCCAACGGCGTACCACAGCCACCCGTCCCCGCCCCGCGTCGCCCAGATCATCCACAGCCGCACCCATCGCGGCGCCATCCAATTATTACAACGCCGCATCACCACCAGATCCCGTGTGGCAATGTAGTCCAATACGTTCGCTGTCAATAGGCGGCTAGTGCGCATGCTTACTTGTACTCCGCACTTCGTTACAAACCTTTGAAGACTGCAAAAAACATTCGTGAATCAATTTGTTTCGCCAACCAGACCGCTACAATAGGTACTAGTTTACCAAGTGGCAAAGAGACCAGCCGTCGATTTCATATTCTTTGATGCCGGAGGGGGCCACCGCGCCGCCGCCACCGCACTCCAAGCGCTCATCAAACAGCAGGACCGCCCCTGGGACGTTCGCCTCGTCGATCTCCAGGACGTCCTCGACGAACTCGACATCTTCCACAAACTCACCGGCCTCCGCATGGAGGACATCTACAACACCCTCCTTGAAAAGGGCTGGACCCTCGGCTCCACCCAGCTCGTGCCGCTCATGCACGCCATCATCCGCGTCTACCATTCGGCGCAGGTGAAAGTCCTGGAACGCTACTGGTCCACCAACACCCCGGACATGGTTGTCTCCGTCGTGCCCAACTTCGACCGTTCCCTGTGGCAAGCCCTGCAAAAGGTCAACCCCTCCATTCCCTTCGTCACCATCCTGACGGACATGGCCGACTACCCGCCCCACTTCTGGATCGAGCGCCAGAAACAGACCTTCATCTGTGGGACGGACAAGGCCATGCAACAGGTACGCGAAATCAGCCCCGAGAGTTCCGCCCACCGCGTCTCCGGCATGATCCTGAACCCGAAGTTTTACGATGTAACGCCCATCGACGTCCCCGCCGAACGCGCCAAGCTCGCCCTCGATCCCCACCGCGCCACCGGCCTCGTCCTCTTCGGCGGCCAGGGCTCGGAGAAGATGGAGGAGATCCTGAACCTCATCGATCAATCCAACTTCGATATCCAGCTCATCCTCATCTGCGGCAAAAACGAAAAGCTCCGCCGCCGCCTCGCCGAACGCCCCACCCGCATCGCCAAGTTCGTCGAAGGCTTCACCAGCGACATCCCTCGCTACATGCAAATGGCCGACTTCTTCATCGGCAAACCCGGCCCCGGCTCCATCAGCGAAGCCATCCACATGGGCCTACCCGTCATCGTCGAAAAGAACGCCTGGACACTCCCCCAGGAACGTTTCAATGCGGACTGGGTCGTCGAACACAACGTCGGCGAATCGCTCAAATCGTTCAAACACATCGTCCCCGCCCTCAACCGCATGCTCGCCCCCGGCCGCCTCCCGCAACTGCAAGCCAACGCCCGCGCCATCCGCAACCGCGCCATCTTCGAAGTCACCGACCTCCTCCAGACCTTCCTACCCCAATAGCCCCGCCACCGGAATCACCGCCAGCTCCGCGCTGTTGATGTTCATCCCCGTCCGCCCGCCATTGTTCGAATACCCCACATACAGCGCCCCCCCATACTCCACCGCATAGGGATACGACAGGTTCGCCCGCGGATGCGAATCCAGCCCGCCGGCCATCTCCGCCCCGCGAATCCGGTACACCCGCCGGAACGTCTCCTCCCCCTTCCCGCTCACCGCGATCGTCAACGGCGCGCGCCGCTTCCCCGTGTCCGCCGTCGTCGTCGCCACCAGGTAGCGCTGCCCCGTGCTCAACACCCCCGCATACGGTTTCGACGTCACCATCGGCAGGTTCGACGCTCGCATCGGCGTCCACGTCCGGCCCGCGTCGTCGCTCGTCGAAACCAGCGCCACCGCCTCCGTCCCATACCGCGCAATATTCAAAACACGCCGGCCCCGCACAATCACCGTCGATTCGCCCCACATCGTCTTCACCCCCGCCCCGCGCGGAATCACCACATGGTCCCACTTCGTAAAATCATCCCCGCGGCTGATCGCCACCGAGGCCGGTTCCCCCTCACCCACCTTGAAACCGGCCATAATCCAGTTCCCATCCGCCATCCGCCGCGGCTCTTGCATCGGCCAGAATCCGCCCTCCACCGCCACCCCGCGGAACTCCCATTTCCCGCTCCGCTCATCCAACAAATACGCCCTGCAATGCACCCGCTCCCGAGCCCCGGAAAACGCTCCCAGAAACGCCCACAGCCGCCCCCGGTGCGACAGAAACGAACCATGGCTCACCGTCGTCCCCGCCGCCGAGTCAAACGAACACCCCG
>JBIKOG010000361.1:0-5934 GCA_044358225.1 Bryobacteraceae bacterium
CCGCGCAACCTCCCGATTGCGCGGCGTCATGGCTTGCCTAACCCGGAGCCCGGCCAAATCATTCAACCAGCCCCGGTAGCAAAAATTCGAGAAGCAAGCGGAGCGTCCTTGCCCCGCCCCTGCTCCAACCACCCGCCGCCGGCGAGTGGCCCCCTCCCTACCGCATGAACCCGATATTCGGATTCGTGAAATTGCGCAGGTTAGGAAAAACCGTATTCAAATCCCCGGAACCCAGGCCGAACCACGCGCCCATCGTAGCCGCGTATTGGTCCAATCCCGTGCTCGGAATCCACAATCCCCGGCTGCCGGCATCATCCGGGCCGCGCAATGCATGCGTCGGGAAAGTCCCATACGCCTCGCCGCCCCTCACCGATCCGCCCAGGACAAAGTGATGGCTGCCCCACGCATGGTCCGATCCATTGGAACTGGACGGATTCCCCGTACGGCCAAACTCACTCTCCGTGAAAATCGTTGTCTCGTTCGCGAGCTGGAGGTCCGTCTCCAGCGACGTGTAAAACGCCCCCAGCGCCGCATCTAACTGTCCCATCAGATTGTCGTGCGTCGGCAACTGGTCGCTATGATTGTCGAATCCGCCCATCCCGCAGAAGAAAATCTGCTTGTTCATCCCCAGGGCACCGCGTACTCGCATCACTGTCGCTACCTGTTGCAATTGACGGCCCAAACCGGTCTGCGGGAAAACGGTCGTCAACGGCGTCCCGCTCGCCAGCGCCGCATTAATCGCCTGCGCCCCCCGCACCGCCGACGTCATCACCCCGCTCGCCGCTCCGATCATCTGCATCCCCGTGTCGAACGTCAACAACTGCTGCAGCCCCGCCTCCCGCGCGTTCATCGCCGTCGAATTGCCGAATCGCGACAATCCCAACGCCGTTCCCGGCGTCAAATTCAGCGGCCGCGCCGTCGCCCCCTGCAACAACGCCGCCGACCCGTTCACCGACACCCCCATCGGAAACGTCGACGCATTCGACCCCGCCAGCAAATCCGCCATCCGTCCACCCCACCCCGATCCCCCCGATACCGTCGGGTTCGCCGTCTGCCACTGGGAAGTTTGGTCCGAGTGCGAGTAAAGATTACGCGGTAAAGTTGCCCCGTTCAAATTCGCCTTCGTCGTCGGCTGCACCAGCGTCCCCACGTTGAACACCATCGCCGCCTTCCGCTCGTTATACAGCCGCTGTACGTTCGCAAGCCGCGGGTGCAGGCCATACGGCACCTGCCCCCCGCCCGCCGCCACCGGCCGCAACACATTGGAAGCCAGCGCGATATTCGGCCGCATCGCCTGATAAGCCGAATACCGCGCCGCGTCCAGCGGGATGATCATGTTGTTGGCATCATTCCCGCCAAACAGAAAGACGCATACCAGCGCCTTGTAATTCGGCGAGCTCTGCGCCATCGCCGAAATCTCGCCCAGCCGCAGCATGTGCGCGCCAGCCCCCGCCGCCGCAAGGGAGCCGCAGGATCGTAAAAAGTTCCGTCTCGTGTTCATAAGGTCTCCTTAGTGCTCCACCTGAAATTGCGAAGAAGTGAACGCCAGATAAAACGCGGTCATGACTTTCTCCCGCGCCGTTGGCGCCGCCTGGATCGCCGTGATCATCGCCCCGCGCGCCTCGGCCGATAGCGTCCCGCCGAATGCCAACACGTCGATCCGGTTCACCAGCGCCCCGGCGTCCGCGGCCAACGCCTCCCACGGCGCGAAGTTCAGCGTCACGGCGGAACCAAACCCGCCAGACACCAGCCGCGCCACGAAATTCGCCCGCGTCATCCCCGTCGCCGTCGTGTACAACTGGAACTCGGGAGCCGTCAACGTCGTCCCCGCGATCCGGAAGTTCGGCGAATAGTAGTTGAAAACGGATGGCGAATGGAAGATCCGCTGCCCCATGTCGGTACTCAAATCGGACATAAACGGATAGTCCGCCACGTTCCCGCCAATCGCCCGCAACTGCCGCGTGATGAACAGCGAAGGCTCAGCCAGCTTGCCCGCCGTCGGCGCGGTCAACTGCGCCTCCGGGTGCGTCAGGATCGCCTTCACCACCGCCCGCAAATCTCCGCGAACCCCGCTGCCGTTGTTCGCAAAAACCGCCGCGATAGCCCCGATATACGCCGGGCTCGGGTTCGAAGTCACCAGCCGCTGAATCAGCTGCCGCGAAATGAACGGGCCCACATTCGGGTGCCGGAAAATGATCCCCAGCGCGTTGTCCAGGTCCTGCTGAGCCGTCATCCCCGGCGGCACATCGGTCCCCAGAAACCGCTTCGCCCCCGTGTCGTGGAACGCCTCAACAGCCTCCATCGGCCCGTCATACCGCGCCGGGTTCAGCTTCGTCGGCTGCCCCGCCACCGCGTCCGGATACGTCCAGCCCGTAAACACCCGCGCCAGTTCCAGCACATCGTCCTGGCCATACGTCGCCGCCGCCGGCACCCGCGCCGACCCATCCGGGTTCAGCTCGGTGAGCCCGATCGTGAACAACTGCAGCACCTCCCGTGCGAAATTTTCGTTCGGAAGAATCGTCCCGTTGCTCTTCTTGTTGTTCACCATGTCCAGGTACTCCCCCATCGCCGGATGCATCGTGCCATCCCGCATCAGGTCGTAGAAGTTCCCAAACGCGTGGCCCTGCAGCATCCGGATCCACGGCACCATCGCATCGGCCCGCACCAGCTCCACGCCGCTAACGACCCAGATCTGGCTCAACGCCCACGCCACCCGCTGCCGCAACTGGTCATTGCCCGTCAGCGCCAGCTGGAAGAAGTGCTCCTCGGTCCACTCCATGTTCTGCGTCAACAGCGTGTCCGGATACACCGACGGCGTCGCCGCGAACTGCTCGTTGATCCAAGCGTCCACGCCCATCGCCTTCAGCCGGTCGAAGTCGGCCTGCGTCGGCCCCCACGTCGCCTGCCGCAGCAGCCGCCACAGCGCCTGGTCGCTCGCCGGCGTCACCACCGGAGGCGTTATTGGAGCCTGCGGCACCACCGATACCTCGGCCGACCGCGTCCCGATCCCCCCCGTATTCACACCCGCCACCTTGTAGTAATAGGTGGTCCCATTCACCAGACCCGTGTTCACGAAGGTAGGCGTGGTCAACCCCGTCGCCACCGGCGTGCCCGATTGCCCACCCGATGAAGTGCCGCGATAGACGTTGTACGTCACCGCCCCGCTCACCGCCGTCCAGCTCAGCGTCACCTGCAGGTTCCCCGGCACGGCCGACACATTCACCGGCGCCGATGGCGGCAATACCGGAGCCTTCGGCGTCGCCGTCGCTTCGTTCGACCGCGTGCCAACACCGCCCGCGTTCACCCCGGCGACTTTGTAGAAATACGCGGTCCCATTCACTACGGCCGCATCCAGATACGACGTCCCCGTCACGCCAGTCGCCACCGGCGTCGCCGCCTGCGCTCCCGTCGCCGTCCCCCGATACACGTTGTAGGAAGTGGCCCCCGTCACCCCGCCCCAGTTCAGCGTGACTTTCGCGTCACCCGGAGCGGCCGTCAGATTCGCCGGCGCCACCACCGGCAGCATTGCCGCCGAAGCTTCATTCGAGGCGCCACTGGTGCCCCCCAAATTCACGGCGACAACTTTATAGAAGTACGTCACCCCGTTCAGCCCCTTCGTGTCGGCGTAGTTCGTAGCCGTCACGCCCGTCGCCAACGGCGCCGTGGCTTGCGCGCCAGACGCTGTTCCGCGATACACGTTGTACGAAGCCGCGCCACTCCCGGCGCTCCACTGCAGCGTGATCTTGCCAACGGCGCCCGTCGCCGTCAGGTTCCCCGGAACCCCCGGCGGCTGCACCGCCGCGGGCTTCGCGCTGGCCTCATTGCTCCGGGGCCCAATCCCCGCCGTATTCACACCCGAGACTTTGTAGAAATACGTGGTGCCATTCGCCACCCCCGTATCAGTGAACCCCGTCCCGCCAATCCCCATCGCCACCGGCGTGGCAGCCTGCGCCCCCGCCGCCGTCCCGCGATAGACATTGTAGGAGGTGGCGCCCGTCGCCGCACCCCACGCCAGCGTCACCTTCGCGTTCCCGGCCACTGCCGATAACGTCCCCGGCGCACCCGGTACCGAAACCACCGGGGGCGGCGTCCCGTCCAGAATCCGATACAGCCGCGCCCCCGCCCAATCGGCGTGGTCGTAGCCAATACCGTCCCCGGCATCACCCACCACCAGCTTCAGCATCGTCACACCCGTGATGTTCAGATCAACCCGCCGCGCGGACATCCCCTGCGTCATCCGCACCGTCTCAAACAGCTTCGTGCCGTCGCCAAACACCTGAAATACAACGGACCCGCGCCCGCTGCCCACCTCGTCATCCACCCCCACATCCGCCACAAACCGCTGGAACGCTTTGTTCACAGCGAAAGACACCTCCGATGCCGCGTGCACCCCCAGCCCGTACGTGAACTTCCGCCCGGCGATCGAAATCTGCTTCCCATCGGCCGCCATCTGCTCCCCGTTGCTCATATCCCGCTCCACCGGCCCCCAGCCGGATCGCGCGCTCTGCCACGCCAGCTCACTCAGGTACGGGTCCGGATCCGGTGTCGGCGCCGGCTTCGCCCCGCCGCTCTGCACAATCACATGCGCATCGGCCCAGTTGGCCCGGTCCATGGTGTTCCCATCCCCGCCATTCCGCACCACCAGCCGCAGCTCATCGCGCCCCGTCACATCCACCCGCGCAAACTGCCCCGCCGCGCTTCCCCGCTGCAACGCGCTATCCCACGCCAGCGTGCCATCCACCCAAATCTCAAACACAACCGACCCCTGCGACCCGGCCGAATCATCAATCCCCACCGTCGCCCGGAAGTCGTCGTATAGCCGGTTCAGCTTATAGACAACCTCGTTGTCCCCATTCACAGCCAACCCCTTGGCAAAGGAAACCCCCGCCACCGACAACGGCTGCCCGCTCCGCGTGTCCAGTTCCACCGGCGTCGTCTTCCGCGCCATCGCCATATCGCTCAAGTAGTCCACCCGGTCCGGCACAAACAGCCGCGCCTGCGGAATGGTCTGCTCCGGCTGCCCCGGATACGCCCACAGCAACCGCACCGATGCCGATCCCAAGCCCTCGAAATACTCCAACTTCACCGAGTACCGCACCCCCGCCGTCAGCTTAATCGGCGTCCCGCGCCGTAGCGTCGGCGGATGGTCCTGCCAATCGTCCACCAGCAACCGCCCATTCACCCACAAACGAACCCCGTCATCGGCATTGGTGGCAAAGGTGTAGTCCCCGGTCACGGGCGCCTCCACCTCCCCGGTCCACCGGACCGAGAACCCATCGGCGGGGACGTCGGCAAACGGGGATTTCATACCCCAATCGAACTGGATCGTCCGATCCGTCCGGCGCAGTTTCACCGAGCCCGTCAGGTCTTTGGTGGCGTAGTAGTCGCCATATAGGCCAGTGCCTTTGGCGATCGCGGGCGTAACAGCCCAGGTGGGAATGGGTGCCAGGGAGAGCACAGCCATCCCGATTAGCAGCGTCCGTGCAGCTATCAATCGGTCCTCCAGGTCAATTCATTGACTCTGGCCCTTCTAGGCAATCCGCGTGCCGTTTGACACTCGTGTGACAGAATGTCCCATCGGGCCTTAGAGGCCTATTCAGCAACACATGTAACGTCAACAAGTTACAAACATCAAGAACACTTTAGCTCTCCACCGCCCGAAGTACTGTGTGACAAAATTACCCAACCACCCCGGCACTTTTTACCGAAACCAGGGACACTCACCGCAATTACCGAATTCACCCTCCCCCCATTCCCCGACCCCAATTCGGTGCCACTCACTGTTATCCCCCGTAATTCCACGACAAAACCAATAACAGTTGTGTCCGTCAAGTTCTGCAAAAAGAAAAATGGGATGCCGACCAAGTTGATGTGTGGCCGGAGAGGGAAGCCCGCCCCGCGGGGCGGGCTTCCCTCTCCGGGCGGCGCGCGCTC
>JBIKOG010000144.1:0-19546 GCA_044358225.1 Bryobacteraceae bacterium
CACCCCATCGCGCGCACCACGCAGAAGCCCGGCAGCGAATTCCACACCAGCCCAGCAGCGCTTACACTTCCCAACTCGCGCACAATCCCCAGACCCAGCAGCCAAGTCCGCACTACCCCAGCGCGCACCCGCATCCCCCCACCCGCAAAATACCCCAACGCGCGCACCATTCCCGGACCCGGCAACCATCCCCGCGCCACGCCCCAACCCGGCCGCCGCCCCGCTCATAGAATCCGCTTCCCCAATGCAGACATCATTAGTTCCACCGCAAGGTCGGCTGTCCGGTTCGCCACGTCCAACACCGGGTTCACCTCCACCACCTCCAGCGAAACCAACTTCGCCGCATCCGACAAAATCTCCATCGCCAGATGCGCCTCCCGGTACGTCATCCCGCCCCGCACCGGCGTCCCCACCCCGGGCGCTTCATCCGGGTCCACCGAGTCCATATCGAACGACAAATGAATCCCCGCCGTCCCCGCCGAGGCGATCGCGATCGCCTCCTCCATCACCCGCGGCAACCCCTTCTCATCAATGTCCCGCATCGTGAACGCCCGCACCCCGGACTCCTTCACATGCGTCGCCTCCAGCAAATCGACGTCCCGAATCCCAATCAGAGCCACGTTCCGCGGATCGATCTTCGGCGCCCAACCGAACAGGTGCGTCAGTTCCTTCGGCCCCTTCCCGATCAGACACGCCAGCGGCATCCCGTGCACGTTCCCGCTCGGCGACGTCTGCGGCGTGTTCATGTCGGTATGCGCGTCTATCCACAACACCCCGACCTTCTCCCCGCGCTTCTGAAAGTGGTTCGCCATCCCCGAGATCGACCCCGCCGCCAGCGAATGATCCCCGCCCAAAATCAGCGGCACCTTTCCCTGCCCCGCCGCCCGCTCCACCTTCTCGGCCAGCCGCAAACAGGTCTCGGCAATCTCTTTCAAATACCGCGCCCGCTTCGCTCCGGCGGGCAGACTCTCGGCCTGCTCCACCGCCACGTTCCCCAGGTCCTCCACCTTGTAGCCCAATGCCGCCACACGGCTATGAATGTTGGCCACGCGGATCGCCGACGGCCCCATATCGACACCTCGGCGCCCCGCGCCCAGGTCCATCGGCGCGCCGATAATCGCAATCGTACTCTGCCGCATCATGCCGTTAGGGCCGCGTACGGTACAGCATCCGCGGATAGGCGATGCACTCGCGAATGTGCTCGGTCCCGCACATCCAGGCCACGAAACGCTCCACACCCATGCCGAAGCCGCCATGCGGCACCGTGCCGTACTTGCGCAGATCCATGTACCAATTGAACGCCTCCGGCGGCAGATCGTGTTCCTTCAACCGGCGCAGCAACAGCTCCGGGTCGTGAATACGCTGCCCGCCGCCGATGATCTCGCCGTACCCTTCGGGGGCGATCACATCGACGCCCAGCGCCAGCTTGTCGTTCTCCGCATCGGGCTGGAAGTAGAACGCCTTAATCTCGCTCGGATACCGGTCCACCAGGATCGGGCGATCGGAATCCTGGGTCAACAGCGTCTCATCGGTATTGCCGAAATCGCCGCCCCAGGTGATGTCGCTGCCTTTGCCCTGCAGCACTTTCACCGCATCGTCGTAGCTCATCCGCGGGAACGGAGCCGTCACCGATTCCAGCTTCTTCACATCCCGCTCCAACACCTCCAACTCCGCCTTCCGGTTCTCCAGCACCCGGCCGACGCAGTACACCACCAGCCCCTCGGCCAGCGCCTTCACGTCTTCCAGATCGGCGTAGGCCATCTCCGGCTCCACCATCCAGAACTCCGTCAGGTGCCGCCGGGTCTTGGACTTCTCCGCCCGGAAGGTCGGCCCGAAGCAGTACACCTTGCCGAGCGCCATGGCGTTCGCTTCGTTATAGAGCTGGCCCGACTGGGTCAGGTACAGCTTCTCTTCGTCGAAGTAGTTCACCTCGAACAGAGTCGTGGTGCCTTCGCAGGCGGCCGGAGTAAAGATCGGCGTATCGACCAGCGTGAAGCCCTGGTTATCGAAGTAGTCGCGGATGGACTTGATGACCTCGTGCCGGATACGCAGAATGGCCGCCTGGCGCTTGGAGCGCAGCCACAGGTGGCGGTGGTCCATCAGGAAGTCGATACCGTGGTCCTTGGGCGTGATCGGGTAGGGATCGGCTTCGGAAACGCGCTGGATAATTTCGGCCGATTCCACGTCCAGTTCAAAGCCACCCTGCGCCCGGGCCTCGGCGCGCACCTTGCCGGTGACGATCAGCGAGGACTCCTGCGTCAGGTCCTTCAACGCCTCGAACAGCTCCTCCGGCAGGTTCGCCTTCACGGCGACGCACTGGATGATGCCGGAGCCATCGCGCAGGAGCGGGAAGCAGATCTTCCCCGACCGGCGGATGTTGTAGAGCCATCCGGCGATGGACACGGTTTGGCCATCGTGATGGGCGATATCGGAGATGCGAACGCGGGGTGCGGACATGGTTAGTAGGACTCCAGATTCTTGAAAATTTGCGGGATCGATTCCAGCGGTTGCGGGAAGTCCGGCGACTCTTTGATCTCTAACAACAACGGGTACTGGTGCTGCCGCTCGCGCAGCATCGGCATCACCTTTTTCCAATCGATCGTCCCGCCTTTGGCGAGCGTCGGGAACAGGTGCGAGTCCTTCACGCCATCGTTGTCGTGGACGTGCAGGGAGCGGATGCGCTCCTTCATCAGCGCGAATTCGCTCTCCACGCCACCCATCACGTTGGCGTGGCCGGTGTCGAAGCAGTAGCCCAGATTGAGGTGCGTCTGGTTCAGGAACATGTTCAGCTTCTCGGCGCTGGAGAGGCCGTTGGGAATATTTTCGAGCAGGATCTCCACGCCCCGATGGCGGGCGAAGAGGCTCAGCTCTTCGAGGCTCGAGAAGGCCGCGTCGAGCTTGGCGTCGTCGTACTCATCGACCGGCGCGCCCAGGTGCTGAATCAGATACCGGAACGGCACCTGTTCGGCGATCTCCAAGGCATGCTTGATCTCGTCGCAGGCGGCGATGCGCTTGGCTTTAACGCGGTCGGCGATGTTGACGATGGCCTGGGGCCCGGAGCGCCCGTTGACGTCATCGTTGTACATGGGCGAGTGGAGCGAATGCAGCTTCAACTCCGAATCGCGGAACCAGTGGGCCAGCTCGTCCGACTGCGCTTTGTTCCTGTAGTCCATGTGCTGGCGGGCGCAGAAGATCTCAATGGAGCCGATCCCCTTGTCGCGGAGCTTGTCGAGGGCGGCGGTGGTGAGCCGGTGGTTGATAAAAAAGTGCGTCGATACGGCGTGATTCATTGCGTTTGTATTGTCGGTCTAGTAACCGGCGGCCTTGCCCTCGACACGCGGATCGGCCGCGCCGGCAAGCCAGCCGTTCTCTTGAAATTCAATCGCGGCGATCTCGCAGATATTGCGAACGATGTCGATCTTGTGGCCGCGCTGCTCTAACAACTTCACGGTGTCCGGGGAGAAGGTGGGCTCCATTTGGAGCTTGTCCGGACGCCATTGGTGGTGGAAGCGGGGGAAGTTCACCGCATCCTGGATGTTCATTTTGAAATCGATCACATTCTGGATGACCTCCATGACCGAGGTCAGAATGCGCGTCCCACCTGGCGTGCCGACGACCAGGAACGGCGTGCCGTCCTTCAGCACGATGGTGGGGGCCATGGAACTCAGCGGGCGCTTGCGGGGGGCGATGGCGTTGGCCTCGCCGCCAATGGCGCCGAACATATTCGGCACGCCGGGCTTCACGGAGAAGTCGTCCATTTCGTTATTCAAAAGGAACCCGAGGCCGGGGACAGTGACGCCGGAGCCGTAGCTGCCGTTCAGGGTATACGTCACGGCGACGCAGTTGCCTTCGGCATCGACGATGGAATAGTGCGTCGTCTCTGTGCTCTCCATGGTGCGGAGGTCGCCGGCCTTGACGTCGTCGGAGTTCGTGGCCTTATCGGGGTTGATGGAGGCGCGGAGTTTGTTGACGTAGTTGGGGCTGAGGAGCTTGGAGGTGGGGACGTTCCAGAAGTCGGGGTCGCCGAGGTGGGTAGCGCGATCGGCATAGTAGCGGCGCATGGCTTCGGCGGTGTAGTGGATGGCCTGGGCGGAGCCGGCGCCGGCCTTTTCGTAGCCGGTCTTTTCGAGAACGGCGAGCATTTGGAGAATGCCGATGCCGCCGGAGGAGGGCGGCGGGGCGGTGATGACCTTGTAGCCGCGGAAGTTGCCTTCGAGGGTTTTGCGTTCGGAAACGGTGTACTGTTTCAGATCTTCGGCGGTAATCGTGCCACCGTTCTTCGCCATCTGGTCGGCGAAGATGCGGGCAGTTTCTCCTTCGTAGAAATCGCGCGCGCCGGATTTTTGAATGCGTTCAAGAACGCCAGCCAATTCGGGCTGGACGAGCTTGTCGCCGGCGTTGTGGAACGTGCCGTTCTTCTGGAAGATGCGCTTGGATTCGGGGAACTGCGCCATGTTCTTGGCGCCTTTGAGGCCATTGGCAAGACCGTAGGTAACCGTGAAGCCTTCGCGGGCGAGTTTGACGGAGGGCGCGACGACATCGGCCCATTTGGCCTTACCGTATTTGCGTTGCGCATATTCGAGACCGCGGGCGGTGCCGGGGACGCCGGAGGCTCGCCAGCCGGTGAGCGAGTCGCGGGTGGGGTTGCCGTCCTTGTCGAGATACATGTCGCGGGTGGCGGTGAGGGGGGCGCGTTCGCGGAAGTCGATAAACGTTGTGCGGCCGTCGGCGAAACGGACGAGCATGAAGCCGCCGCCACCGAGATTACCGGCGCTGGGGTGGGTGACGGCGAGGGCGAAGCCTACGGCGGCCGCTGCGTCGATGGCGTTGCCACCGGCCTTTAAGACAGCCACGCCGGCATCGGTGGCGTTGGCTTCGCGGGAGACCACCATGGCCTTGCGGGCGCGGACCGGTTGGGCTGCCTCCAGCCCAGGCAACACCAAAGTGAATAAGAGCAGGCAGGCGATCGGTCGGCGCATATTTACCAGTTTACACCGCTGGTTTTCGGCGTCTCTTCCAATCAAACAGCGCGACGCCGGTGGCGACGGAGACATTCAGTGAGGCGATGTGGCCGCTCATGGGGATGCTGACCAGAACGTCGCAGTGCTTGGCGACCAGGTCGTGGAGGCCGCGGCCTTCGGCGCCGACGACGAGCACGGTGGGTTCGGCGTATTGGACGGAGTCGTAGGTTTCTTTGCCGCGTTCATCGAGGCCGTAAATCCAGAAGCCTTGTTTCTTGAGGCGTTCGAGGGTCTGGTTGACGTTGCCCACTTTGACGACGGGGAGATGGGAGAGGGCGCCGGCGGCGGCTTTGGCGACGACCTCGGTAACGGGGGCGGCGCGGCGGTCGGGGATAACTACAGCGTCGGCTCCGGCGGCGTGGGCGGTGCGGATGATCGCGCCTAAGTTATGGGGGTCTTCGACGCCATCGAGGAGGACTAACATCTTCGCGGTGGCGGCGACGTCGTCGATGGACTGATACGGACTGGCGGCGACCATGGCGAGGACGCCCTGGTGGACGGAGGCGCGGCTGGCGCGGTCGAGCGCTTCGCGGGTTTCAAAACGAACCGGAACTTTGAGGGTGCGGCAGAGGTCGATGATCTCCTGGAGGCGGGGGCCGCCGGCGCCTTTGGCGATAGTTACACGGTCGATGGGCTGCCCGGATTTCAACGCGGCCAGGACGGGATGGATACCTGCGATAGTTTGCACTTTCCTCTAGTTTCCCGTGATTTTCTTTTCGGCGCATGTGGGTCCGTGTGAAAGGGTTCGTACTAGGGCATAATTAGGCGAGTGGAAACGCAGGAGCCAATCGAAACTGCCGACGCCCCCGGCAGCGCAAACGGGATCGAGAAGGGCGCGCTATCGTCGCCGGCGGACATCCCCAATAAGCTGTATTTCAAGATCGGGGAAGTGGCCCGGCTGACCGGCGTGAAGCCCTATGTTTTGCGGTACTGGGAGACAGAGTTTACGGGGGTGGGGCCGAAGAAATCGGGCACGAATCAGCGGCAATACCGGCGGAAGGATGTGGAGCTAGTCCTGGAGATCAAGCGGCTTCTGTACGAGAAGCGGTTCACGATTGAGGGCGCGCGGAAGCATTTGGGGCAGCGGACAAAGGGGTTGGCGGTGGCAGCCGCGGCGGCGCCGAAGACTCCGCCGCCATCGGCGCAGGGGGCGTTGTTCGCGTTGCATCCGGAGCCGTCGGGGATTCCGAAGGAGAAGTTGGATCCATTGCGGAAGGAACTGCGGCTGATATTGGAAATGCTGCGGTAGGGTGGTTGCCCACCCTCCGGGCGGGCTAATGCGCGGCTTTGGCGGGTTCCTTTTTGTGCTCGTCGGGCTTGGCATCGCCGTGGGCGGCTTCGTCTTTTTTCGCTTCGCCGTGGGCGTCCTTCTTGGCCTCGCCGTGTTCGTCTTTCTTGGCTTCGCCTTCCTCTTTGGGCTTCTTTACGGCGCCTTGGAGATGCTGCACGATGATGGAGATGCGGCGATTGGACGAGTCGCTGGCGTCGTCGCCTTTCCGGAGACGCTGGTCGGCGAAGCCGCGGATCTGGGCGACCTGATCGCCACGGACGCCGTGGGCCTGCATGATGCGGCGGGCCGTGTTGGCACGGTCCGAACTTAACTCCCAGTTGCTGTATTCGCCGGCGAACTGCTTGGAATCGGTATGGCCTTCGATGAAGACTTTGTTCGGTAACTGGCCGACTTCCTGGGCCAGGCGGCCGATGATTTCGGTGGCCTGTTCGGTGGGCACGGGACTGCCGCTTTCAAAGAACGTGCCGACGTCGGACTCCATCAGTTCGATACGGAGGCCTTCGCCGGTGACGACCATGGTGATCTTGTCCTGCAACTCCTGGAACTTGGTGGATTGTTTGAGGGACTGGGCGATCTTTTCCTTCAGTTGCTCCATGTCCTTGGCTGCCAGATTGATGGCGTCGCCACCGGCGCCGGCCATGTCGGAGCCGATCATTTTGCCGTTGCCTTCGGGATCGGTAAAGTAGCCGCCGATGGCCTTCTGGGTTTCCTGACTGGAGTTCAACAGCCAGAGCACCATGAAGAGGGCCATCATAGCGGTGACGAAGTCGGCATAGGCTACTTTCCAGGCGCCGCCGTGGTGGCCACCGTGGCCGCTGATCTTCTTGATGATGATGATTGGCTGCTCTTTGGCATTATCTTCGGCCATTATGCTCCTCCTCCGCCTTTACAGGTTTTTTCCATTTCTTTGAACGTGGGCCGTTCGTGAGCGGGGATGGAGCGGCGCGCGAACTCGACGGCGAGAATGGGAGCGGCGCCGCGGATGAAGCTGATCAGACCGACGCGGAGGAAGTTGTAGTATTCGCGCTGAGCGGCGTTGGCGCTGGCCATGTTGACCGCGATGGGGCCGAAGAAACCATAGCTCAATAGAATGCCGAGGAAGGTGCCGACGAGCGAGGCGGCAACGTGGTGACCGATCTCCTCTGGCGGGCCGCCCAGGGCGCCCATGGTGATGACGATGCCGAGCACGGCGGCGACGATGCCCAGGCCCGGGAAGGCGTCGGAGACGGTGGAGAGGGCCGTGACGGGCGCGGTGTTTTCGTGATGATGGATGTCCATGTCCATTTCCATCATTTGGTCGATTTCAAAGTGGCCGACGCCGCCGCTGATGCTCATGCGAAGGGTGTCGCAGACGAAGTGGACGGCGTGGTGATCTTTGATGAACTTGGGGTACTTGGTGAAAAGCTGGCTCTTGTCCGGCTCTTCGACGTCGGCTTCCAGTTTAACGAGGCCGTTTTTACGGGCGTAGTTGAAGATGTCGTTGAGCATCTTTAACTGTTCCAGGTAAAAGGCTTTGTTATAGGGGGAACTTTTGAGGATACCCAGGACGCCCTTGAAGACGCCCATGACGACCGATAAAGGGTTGGCAATAAAGAGGGTTCCGAAGGCGGCGCCGGCGATGATTAGCATTTCGTACGGCTGGAATAGCACCTTCATGTTTCCATGGGATAGAAGATACCCTCCGACTACGGACCCGATGACGATGACGATACCGAGAATGGCAAACATAGGCTCTGTTTTGCATATCGGTTGAGAAGAGAGGGATTGTAGGAGGAATGTCAGAGGGGGGCGGGAGTCGAGGAGGCGATCAGTTCAAGCATGCGTTCGGCAGCCCGCTGGCCGGCGTCTTTTTTGGAGATTCCGTCGGCACGGGAGGCTTTGTCCTTGCCGACGCGGACTTCAACGGTGAAGGTTTTGGCGTGTTCGGGGCCGCGTTCGGCCACAATGACGTATTTGGGCTGGGGTAGCCCACACGCCTGCGCTTTTTCCTGGAGGGCGCTTTTAAAATCGGTGAGGGCTGTGGGGAGGGAAACTTCAAAATCCCAGGCGCCTTGCGGCAGGATACGACCGCGGACGAAGGCGCGGGCGGCGTCCATACCTCCATCGAGATAAACAGCCGCGAGGACCGCTTCGAGGGCGTTGGCGAGGATGGCTTTTTTTGCGCGGCCCCCGCTCATCTCTTCGCCCCTGCCGAGCCGCAGCGCGTCCCCCAAACGCAGCCCTTCGGCCACGGTGTGCAGATAGGTCGCGCTGACCAGCCAGGACTTGAGCTTCGACAGCTTCCCCTCCGAGTAGGCGGGGAAGCGTTCAAACAATGCCTCACTGACCAGGAAACCAAGAATGGCGTCGCCAAAAAACTCCAACTGCTCGTTGTCGGAAGCGGTGGTTTTAGCAACCGGTTCGAGAGTGGTCTGTTCGGCGGGGTGCGACTTATGCGTTAGCGCGCGGACCAGGACATCCCTTTCGCGGAAGGAGTATTCCATCCGGTCGATTAGGGTATCTAGATCCGCGCGCGTGGACAAAAGACTACTTCGCTCCCTTGGCCTTCACCGCACGCTCTTTTTCCGACTTGGCGTAGTTGGCGATAGCCGGGTCGAGACCGGGCTGGGCCAGAACCTTGTCGAAGGTGGCGATGGCGTCGTCGAGCTTATTGGCCGAGACCTGGGCCGCGCCGAGGCGGACGAAGGTGGCGCCGTTGGTCGGGTCCGTGGTGGTGGCGGTGGTGTAGTGGTCGATGGCGTCCTTCCAGTTCTTGCGAATGGTGGCGGTCATGCCCATGGCGACGTGCGCTTCAGCGGTGTAGCCGTTCTTGGCTTGGGTCCACTGTTCGTCGGTGAGGCCGGGGTTGAACTTGGGGGCCGTCTTGATGACTTCGACTGCTTCCTTGGCCAACTTATCGGCACGGCCGAGCTTTTCTTCCTTATCAAAATCGAATTCCTTGGTGGTTTTGGCCAAGGCGGTGGCGATCATGATGCGGGCGTGGGCGGCGAGGGCGCTGGCGCCATCGGCTTCGATGGTGCGTTCGCCGAAGACGATGGTGTTTGTGGGATCGTTCTTCTCGTTATAGCTGTTGGTGATCATGTAGAGCGCCAGACCCTTGAAATCGGTGTCGGCGAACTTCTGCAACAGGTTATTGGCGGCCTTGATGCGGGAGTCGTTATCGGCGGCCTGGAACATGGCGTTCAGGGCGTCGACCTCTTTTTGGGACTTGGGCTGGGGCTGTTTGGCCTGAGCGAACAGCATAGCGGCTGCCAGGGAACCGGTAACGAGCCGCAGGAACAAATTCTTCAACATCTACTTCTCCTTTTTCTTTTCTGGTTGGGAAATCTCTTGCAGAGCTTTTTCGGCCGCCTTCTTGATGGCCGGGGGAATCCCCTTGACGGCGAGGGCCGCCTGGTAATGCTCAACTGCCTTGTCCTGCTCGTTATTGACGGCCCACAAGTGACCGAGGTTCACGTTGCTTAACGACCGGATTGTGTCGTCAGGTTCAAGATCGAGGACCTTCTCGAATAGTTTCACGGCGAGTTCGGGATCGCGCTGGAGGGCGGCGATGCGAGCGAGGCCGTAGTAGGCCTTAGCGTGGAGAGGCTTTTCGGGCGTCTCCTGGAGGGCACGGAGGAATACCGGCTTGGCTTCCACGTACTTTTTGGCGCGGTAGAGATCTTCGGCGTCCTCGAGGGTTTTGAAGACGCCTGTGATTTCCGACTTCTGTTCAGTGCGGGAGACTTTGATGGTTTTGGTTGTCCTGGCGGCGGCGAACTCCACCCCTTGGAGGCGCTTATCTTCTTTCTTCAAGTCGATGGCGGTGATCATGTCGGGGTAGTAGAGGCGCATGGAGACCTCCTGCTTCTCGTAGACGGCGAGGGCTTCGTAGAAGTAGGGCACCAGGATGAAGCCCTCTTTGAGCGCGAGGTCGACCATTTTGGGGCCTTCCGCTTTATTCAGGCGGGCTTCGATGGCCTTGGCAAGGCAGGCGGTGGTGAGGAGTTGGAAGTCGTTTTTATAGTATTCCTCAAGCGCCGGGGCGGCCTGGGCGAGGTCGATGATGGGTTTCTTTTTATCGAGATGTTCGAGGTATTTGAAGGATAGGGGGTCGAGGAGATAGCGGATGTAGGCGTAGCGGAGGTAGTCGAGTTGGGGCTCGGGGGTGGGGGTGAGGACGATGTAGTAATCGTCTTTGTACTCGCGGGTTTGGATCTGATTGGGAGGGCCGAGGAGTTCGACAAAGATCTGGAAATGCCGGCCGACGTAGCCGCTGGTGGGGTTGCGGAGGTAGGCGTTGACGTTGGAGATCGTCTTGATAAACGGCTCCTGGTAGCCTTCGAGGAGTTTGTCGATGGCGGGCTGCGCCTGGGTCCAGAGCTTGTCGATTTCGGCTTCCTTGTGGAAGCGTGTGAGGAGGCGATCGAAGCCTTCGAGGGGGGCCAGATCGGGGGGCATTTCGTGGGCGGCGAATTTGTAGTTGAAGTTGGGCGGGCCGTCGACGGAGAGGGCGAAGGAGATGAAGCGGCTCAGGTCGATAGGGCGGCCGTTGACTTTACGGCGGTCGAGATATTCCTTGAGTTCTCTTACTGTCGCCAGATTGCGGGACTGGATGTGCTGGGTGACGGCGGCGCGGAGAGGGTGATTATTGGGGGACTGGGCGTCGACGTCGTAGCCGGCGGCGTTGAGCGCGGCCATGACGGTGAACAGAGCTGGGCTTGCGTCCAATTGGCCGGGCTGAGCCGGCTTGGCCTGGGAATAGAGAAGAGTTGCGCCGAGAGCGCATGCAAAAAATACGCGAAGCACCGATTCTGATTGTATCTTACCGGTTCTGGTGATCGGGGTTAATGGTTGGGGGGGGATGCCGGGGGGCGCGCTCCTGGACGCGGCGCTTTCTAGGGAATCAGGTGCGGGGCGACGATGTCCATCAGTTCCCGGGACGTTATCACCTTTGTCTTCTTCCAAAATTTCGGGAAATGGCGTGGATTTTCGGTCACCAGATAGTCGGCGTGGGCGGCATCGGCACACTCAAGAAAGATATTGTCGTCCGGATCCTTCGCCACCTGGAGGGTGCGCGACGGCTTGACCGAACGCGCATGGCTCAAAATCAGTTGCATTAGTTGCTGCTGAAGCCCTTTGCGAATCTTGAACTCCGGCCGCGGTACTCGGCGACAATGGCCTCAGAAACGTACATGCGGGCGGGTTTGGTCAGCGCGAGCAGCAACACGGTACGTTGCGATCCGTCCGGCCTTAGTGCCGCCGAAACGACGATATTCGTGTCGATCACCAGGCGAAGCGGGATCATCCACGCTTCGGTCTTTCGGTGCGGGCCGCTTTGATGACTTGGTCAATCTGACGCGACGTGAGCTTGTTCGTTCCCTTGCGTTGCGATTCTTCACCGATTGCCTTGAGTACTTCGGGTTCGGGAGAAGCAAGGCGCACATAGTCACGGATGCTGAGAAGTACCGCTCTAGCCGTGCCGCGCTTCTCGATGACGAGGGAGCGGTGCTCGTCTTCCACGCGCCGCAACAGCTTGCCGAAACCGGTACGAACGCTCAGCGCGGAAACCACGATACTCTCGGTTTTGGCTTTGGCGGTTGTTCTCATGGGAGATTCATCATTCCAATTATCTGAACTGTACAGTTCATCCGCAAGCGCGGCAAGCGCCAGACCTGGAAAGGTGGGGCCGTGGAATAGTGCGTTTAGCGCTTGGAGAAGACGATTTCGATGCCGCCGGTGATGCCGCGGCCGGGCATGGGGACACCGATCACTTCCTGGTAACGGACGGCGGCGAGGTTGGTGAGTTGCAGATAGGGCTGCACGCGGCCGCGCTGCCAACTGGTGAACACGTCCCAGATGGCGTAGGGGGAGCGGCCGAGGCGCTCCATGGCGCCAACGCGACTGCGGGCGATGAAGCCTTTGCCGAGGGCCGCTTGCCAGGTGGCGAGGCCCGTGTGGCGCGGGTAGTTGAACACGTACTTCGACTGCAGGGCACCGAGGACGGTTTGGGCACCGTTGAGGGCCGTGTAGGAGAGTTCGACGCGGTGATGGCGTTGGACGACCGTCGCCACCATGGCTTCGAAGCCGGTGAAGTTGAGGCTTTGGAAATTCGTGGCGCGCCAGAGGTCGGTGGGCGAGGAGCGGACGTAATCGATGCCGTCTTTTTCGCGGCGTTGGAAGACCGTGAAGGCGCCGCGCCAGTTTCCGTTGGCGTTCCAGTCGAGACCGCCTTCGTAGCTCCAGGCGCTTTCGGGACGCAGCAGCGGATTGCCAACGTTACCGGGGTCTCGGTAGTAGAGATCCGTGTAGCTGGGAAGGCGGAAGGCGCGGGAGGCGCTGGCGCGGAGTTTGACGTGTTCGTTGAACCAGAAGCCGGCGCCGGCGCTGGGATTGAACTGGTGTTGGAGGTTTCGATAGACCTCTTCGCGGACGCCGATGTTGAGCGAGAACCGCTTGAGGGCCCGGATGTCGTAGGCGGCGTAGGCGGAGCCGCGGGCGCGGGAGTGGGTTCCAAGGTTGTTGGAGTTGATGGAATCGTGGAGGAACTCGGCGCCGTAGTGGAGACGGCTGGCCTTGGGGAGATCGTCGGTGCGGCGGATTTGGGCCTGGTAGCTTTCGGCGATGTGGCGATTGGTGAAGACTTGCGGACGGTCGCGGTAGAGGACGAAGAGATCGGAATGGCGGCGGTAGGCGAGGGCGAATTCGGTCTTCTTGCCGAGGCCCTGGCGAAGGCCGGCGAACCAGGATTTGGTGCGCTCCCAGGAGTTGAAGTTGCCGTAGAACTGTTCGCCGCCGAAGGGGCGATCGTTGTGGGCGAGGTTGATTTCGGTGCGTTTCCAGGCGGTGGTGGAGGCGACGGATAGGTTGCGGAAATCGCGGTTCGGCATAAAGCCGGTGGAGAAATCGCGGGAGAGGGTGAGGTGTTGGGCGAGGGTGCCTTTGACGTAGGCGAGGGAGGCGCGCTGTTGTTGGGTGCCCCAGTTGCCGAGGCCGGCGCGGAGGCGGATTTCGGAGTGCTCGGGGGGACGGGTGATGAAGTTGACGACGCCGGCGGTGGCGTCGGAACCGTAGAGGGTGGACCCGGAGCCTTTGAGAATTTCGACCTGGGAGAGGGCGTCCAAGGGGACGGGGATGTCCATATTGAGGTTGGACGATTGCACGCTGTTCAAGCGCATGCCGTTCCAGAGAACGAGGGTTTGGCCGAAGGAGCCGCCGCGAATGGAGAGGCCGCTTTGGATGGCGCCGGGGGCGCGTTCGCGGAGGTCGAGGGAGGCGTCGAGATTGAGGAGGTCGGAGATGGTGGCGGTGAGGGGGGCGAGTTCGCGCGCGGGAATGGCGCGGACGGCGCGTTCGGACTCGTCGAGGGGAATGGGGTCATAGGCCCCGGTGACGACTACGGTCTGCTTGGTCTTTGCCTGTTGCTTCTGGGGCGGTTTTTCCTGGCTCAAGACACTGGCGGCGATGGACAAGGCCGCGAATAAACGTAACTTCATGCAGTCTTTTCAGTCTAGCAGCGCGACCGATTGATACAATTTTATAAATGCTTCGTTGGTGGTCTGTTGTCTTTTTTCCTTTGGCATTGGGGGCTGTGGAGCCTCTGCCTTCTGATCAGTTTGCTATGCAGGACGTGTTGCGGCGCTACATTCAGGCTGTGAATGATTGCGACGGGGCGGCGGCGAAGGCGGCGGTGGCGCCCGGGTTTCTGACGCGGTTGAGCTGGACGCGGCCGTTGTCGTTGCGGCTGATGCCGACCGCGGAGATGTGCAAGCCGCCGGCGGTGCGGCTGGAGGTGACGATGCTGGCGCGGCTGTTCAATGTGGCCACGCCGGAGGTGACCCTATCGGACGGGTATTTCCGGACGATCGGGCTGGCCGGGGGGGATCAGGCGGGTCGGGTGAGCATTGCGTTTGTGAAGACGGGCGGCGCGTGGAAGGTGTTTCAGCTGCGGTTCCAGCCGGCGAACTATGAGCCGCCGTATTTTGCGGTGGAGCCTGCCACGACGCATTTGGCGGCGGGCAAGGATGGGTGGATTGCCTTGGGTAAAGAGGCTTTTCAGGACGCGATTGAGCCCGGCTGGCCGAAGTCGTGGGTAGTAGAGGATGGCGTGTTTCATGCGCTGCCGGTGCTGCCGGCGCGGTCGTTACGGACTCGCGATACATTTCGATCCTTCGAGATGGAGTTTGAGTGGAAGACGTCGCCGAAGGGAAATTCGGGCGTGAAGTACCGGCTGTTTTATTTGAGCCAGACGCCGGCGTTGGGCAGCGATGGCGCGGGGTATGAGTACCAGGTGGCCGATGACAACGGGGACCCGGGGGCGATTGGGCATCCGGTGGAGCGGACGGGCGCGTTGTATAACCAACTGGCGCCGAAGGGGGCACGACCGAAGCCGGTGGGGGAGTATAACCGTAGCCGGTTGGTGGTACGCGGGCGGCATAGTGAGCACTGGCTGAACGGGGTGAAGGTGATGGAGTTTGAAGCCGAGTCGACGCCGCCGGAGAGCCCGATTGTATTGCAGCATCATGAGTCGGAGTTCTGGTTCCGGAACTTGCGGGTGCGGCGGCTGGAGTAGTTGTTTCGCGTCTGGGGACACCCGCCCTTCGGGCCGCGGGTGTCCCCTTGGGGGGCGTTGCTGCGTGGGTGGGGTAAACTCTTGCGCATGAGGATTTTTGCCCTTTTCGTTTTGGCGATGGCCCTGCGCGCGGAGACGCTGGCGGACCGGACGCAGCGGTACTTCGTGGATTTGATCAAGCTGAATACTTCGAACGCGCCGGGGAACGAGACGCTGGTGGCGAAGTACATTCAGGTCGAGTTGGGCAAAGAGGGCATTGCGGCGGAGCTGCTGGGCGGGGATCCGCAGCGATTGAATGTTGTCGCGCGGCTGGCGGGCGGAGGGCCGAAGCGGCCGCTGCTGATGATGGCGCATAGCGATGTTGTCCCGGTGGAGCCGAAGCTGTGGACGGTGCCGGCGTTTGATGCTTTGGAGAAGAACGGCTTTGTTTATGGGCGCGGGGCGGTGGATACGAAGGCTCTCGTCGCGGCGGAGATGGCGGTGCTGGTGGAGTTGAAACAGCGGGGAGTGAAGCTGAATCGGGATGTGATTTTTTTGAGCGAGGCGGATGAGGAGGCGGGGTCGACGGGGATCCAGTGGCTGATTCGGAATGCGTGGGGGAAGATTGACGCGGAGTTTTGTTTGAACGAAGCCGGGGGGCGGGAGGTGACCGGTGGCGGGGTGGAAGTTTATAACGTGCAGACGTCGGAGAAGGTGCCGACGCGGGTGATTCTGGTGGCGAGGGGGTCGGCGGGGCATGGGTCGTTGCCGCGGAAGGATAACGCGGTGGCGCATCTTTCGGACGCCATCAGCAAGTTGACGCGGGCGTATATGCCGGTGCAGCTGAACACAACGACGCGGCGGTATTTCACGGAGTTGGCGAAGTTGGAAGAGTACAAGTGGCTGGGGCCGCTGTTGGGGAAATTCGAGGCGAATGCTAATGAGATTGGGGATAAGGACGGGGAGCTGGACGCGATGTTCCGGACGACGGTGTCGCCGACGATGCTGCGGGCGGGGATGAAGGTGAACGTGATTCCGAACCAGGCGGAGGCGCAGTTGGACGTGCGGCGGCTGCCGGGGGAGACGAAGGAAGAGGTCTACGAGCGGTTTCGGAAGATCATCAACGATCCAGCGATTGAGGTGTTGCCGGAGCCGGGGCAGGATATGCCGGCGACGGAGCCGAGTTCGTTGACGACGGATTTGTATAAGGCGATGGAGGTAGTGATTCGGCGCAAGAATCCGAAGGCTGTGATCATCCCCTACATGTCGCGCGGTGCGACGGATGGGGCGTTTTTGCGGGCGAAGGGGATGGCCGTTTATGGCGTGCCAGTGTTTCTGCGGGACGACAAGCCCGGACGCGCGCATGGGAATGATGAGCGCATCCGGGTGTCGACATTGCGCGAGGGCGCGGAGATGTTGATGCAGGTGGTGGAGGAGATTGCGTTAGCGAAGTAGGGCTTCGCCGACGAGTTCCTGCAGCAGCGGGGACGTGGGGTAGGGGTGGTGCTTATATTGGCGGAAGCCTTCGGCGTATTTGACGCCGAGGGACTGGCCGCGGAGGTGGGTCCACTCCTCCATGGTACGGAGATAATCGTCCATGCCGTGCTGGCGGAGGAGCCAATTGCGCTGGCTGGCGTGGGCGGCGAGCATGTCGCGTTTCTTGGCGAAGAAGGGCTCGATGTTGACACCGAAATCGGGGCGGATGGGGGCGTTGTCGCGGTCGGTACCTTCGACGGAATCCATGTAGTAGAGATGGGGAATGGCGTCGAGCGGGGCGGCGACGCCGGTCTTGTAGTTGGGCGCGGAGACGGCGAAGCAGGCGTCGCGGACGAGGACACTCGTCGCTTCGTGATCGCAGTGATAATCGGTAGGGGCGGAGGTGAGGATGATATCGGGGCGGATGGCGCGGATGAGTTCAACGACGCGGCGACGGGAGGTGTCGTCGTTGAAGATGGCCAGATCGCGGAATTCGGCGCACTGGTATTCGGCACCAATCATGGCGGCGCCGGCGGCGGCTTCTTCGCGACGGATGGCGGCGATTTCTTCTGGGCCATGTTCGGCGGAACCGCAGTCGCCGGGGGTCATGGTGACGACGGTGATGCGGTGGCCTTTCTCAGCGAGGAGGGCAAGCGTGCCGCCGGAGAGGATCTCCATGTCGTCCGGGTGAGCGTGAATGGAAAGGATGTGGTGGGTCATGCGTGTTTTTGTTTTTCGATGTCGGCCAGCAGGATCTCCGTTCGTTTGCCGGCGTGGATGGTGGCGGTTTCGATGGCGGAGATGAGCATGGAGCGCAGGCCGTGGCGCTCGAGTTCGTGGATGGCGGCGATGGTGGTGCCGCCTGGAGTGATGACCTGGTCGCGAAGGATGGCCGGATGGAGGCCGGATTCGCGGGCATGTTTAGCGGCGCCGAGCACCGTCTGTTCGGAGAGGCGCATGGAGACTTCGCGGGGAAGTCCCATTTTGACGCCAGCGGCGGCCATGGCTTCGATGACCATGTAGATGTAAGCCGGGCCGGAGCCGGAGAGGGCGGTGACGGCGTCCATGTGTTCTTCCTCAACGAAGGCGGTGATGCCGACGGGGCGGAAGATGCTTTCGACGGTTTCGCGGTGGGCGGCCGTCGCCAGCGAGTTGTGGCAGATGCCGACGGCACCTTCTTCGACCAGCACGGGGATGTTCGGCATGGCGCGGAAGATGGGCATGCGGCACTGGGCGGCGTCTTCGATGGCGGAGATGGGCAGAGCCGCGGCGAGGGAGATGAGGATCTGGGACTCGTCGAGGGAGTCGCGGATTTCCTTGACCACTTTGGGGACGACGCCGGGTTTGACGGCGAGGATGACGATGGTGGCGCCGTTGGCGGCTTCGGCGTTGCCGCCGGCGGTGGCGCGGATGCCGAGGCGTTCGCGGAGATCAGCGGCGTGGGCTTCGGACTTGGTGGTGGCGCGCACATCGGCGGCGGCCACTACGCCCGTCTTGATCATTCCACCCAGTAAAGCGGAACCCATGTTCCCTGCGCCCAACACCGCGATCTTCATGATTCTCCATGATCCCACGCAAACGATACACTAGAGGGTTCGTATGCCACTCCGTAGCTATACCATCACCCAGGGCCGCGACCGCGCTCCGGCCCGTTCCATGCTGAAGGCCATCGGGTTCACCGACGCCGATTTGAGAAAGCCGATCATCGGCATCGCCAATACCTGGATCGAGACCATGCCGTGCAACTACAACCTGCGCGCGCTGGCCGCCCAGGTGAAGGAAGGAATCCGCGCCGCGGGCGGGACGCCGATGGAGTTCAACACCATCGCGATCAGCGACGGCGTGACGATGGGGACCGAGGGCATGAAGGCGTCGCTGGTATCGCGCGACCTGATTGCCGATTCGATTGAACTGACGGCGCGCGGCTACATGTTCGATGGCATTGTGGCCATGGTTGCTTGCGACAAGACGATTCCGGGCGCGGCGATGGCACTGTTGCGGCTGAACGTGCCGGGGTTGATTTTGTACGGCGGCTCGATTCTGCCGGGGAAACTCGGCGACCGCGAGTTGTCGATTCAGGACGTGTTCGAGGCCGTTGGCGCGAACGCGGCGGGCAAGATCAGCGATGCCGAACTGCTGGCGATTGAAGACCACGCGTGCCCGGGCGCGGGTGCCTGCGGCGGGCAGTTCACGGCGAACACGATGGCGACGGTGATGGAAGCCATCGGCATTGCGCCGATGTTCACGGCGTCGATTCCGCAGGTGGATCCGCGGAAGGCCGATGTTTCACGGCGCTGCGGCGAGTTGATTTTGAATGCGGTGCAGAAGGACTTGAAGCCGCGGGATATCTGCGACCGGCGTGCGTTTGAGAACGCGATTGCGTCGGTGGCGGCGAGCGGCGGGTCGACCAACGCGGTGCTGCATTTGCTGGCGATGGCCAAGGACGCGGGCGTGGAGTTGAATATCGACGACATTCACGCGATCAGCCAGCGGACGCCGTTGTTGGTGGACATCAAGCCGGCGGGCAAATTTTTCGCTGTTGATGTGGACAAGGCCGGCGGCATTCCGGTAATCATTAAGCGGCTGGTGGATGGCGGGTATGCCGAAGGCAGCTCAATGACGGTGACGGGCAAGACGCTGGCCGAAGAGATTCTGGACGTGAAGGAAACGCCGGGCCAGGAAGTGATTCACCAGTTGGACAATCCGATCAAGCTGACGGGCGGGCTGGTGATTCTGAAAGGGACGCTGGCGCCGGAAGGCTGCGTGATCAAGGTGACCGGGATTGCGCGCAAATCGCAGCACGGGCCGGCGCGCGTGTTCGACCGCGAAGAAGAAGCGATGCTGGCGGTGACCAGCGGTAAGGTGCAGGCCGGCGACGTGGTGGTGATCCGCTACGAAGGGCCGAAGGGCGGGCCGGGCATGCGCGAGATGCTGGGCGTGACGGGCGCGATCATGGGCGCGGGACTGGGCGATTCGGTGGCGATGTTGACCGATGGCCGGTTCAGCGGCGCGACGCGCGGATTCATGATTGGCCACGTGGCGCCGGAGGCGTTTGACGGCGGGCCGATCGCGGTGGTGGAGGATGGCGACATGATCCACATCGACCTGGAGAAGTTCACGATCGACTTGGAAGTGTCGGCCGATGTTGTGGCGGCGCGGTTGGCCAAGTGGGTGAAGCCGGCTGCGAAGTATAAGACCGGCGTGTTCTCCAAGTACATCAAGCTGGTT
>JBIKOG010000362.1:0-5881 GCA_044358225.1 Bryobacteraceae bacterium
TGGGGGGAGGGGGGGGCCATTAAGCGGCTGGGGCGATGGGTGCGTCGCACTGTGCGCGTAGTTGGATATTGGCAGCAGCGGCGGGTGCGGGCGAGTGTCGGGTTTGGGGGACACTCGGCCTACGGTCGGTGCGCTCCCTCCGGCACGAATGTCCCCGGAGGGGTGTCGGGCTGCGTGGGGGGCGACTGCGGCTCTGTTCGTTACTTCTGGGCGGCTTTGCGCTTGGCGTTGTCTTCGGCGGTGAGCTTGCGGAGGAGTTCGATGGTCGGCTTGGGGGCTTCGAATTCGGCCTCTTCGACGGGGGTGCGGCCGAAGCGATCCTTCACCGTTAAGTCGGCGCCGTGGTCGTAGAGGTACTGGATGATTTCCAGGGCTCCGAACCTTGTGGCCGTGTGGATGGGGTTGATGCCGAAGCCGGCGGTGCGCTTTTCGTTGACGTCGGAGCCGAGTTCGACCATGAACTTCACCGCTTCCAGCTTGCGGCTGCCGGTGGCGAGGAGGAGGCCGCCGGCGCCGTCGGGCGTTTTGGCTTTCGGGTCGGCACCGAGCTTGATGAGCTCCTTCATCATTTCGAGGTTGCCGGCTTCGGCGGCGGTGAGGAACGGGGTCATGCCGGCGGATGTGCGGAAGGGGCTGGCGGGGGCACCTTTGGGCTGTTCGGTGCGGGCGTGGAGGTCGGCGCCTTTGGCGACCAGGTTGCGGACGAGATCGAGCTTGCCTTGGCGGACAGCTTCGTGGAGCGGGGTGCCGCCATTGCGGTCGCGGCCGTTGACTTCTGCGCCTTTGTCGAGGAGGAGTGTCACCAGGGGCGCGTAGCCGCGGGAAAGGGCGATTTGGAAGGCCGTGCTGCCGTCGGGGGCTTTGTAGAGCGGGTTGGCGTTGGCGGTGATGAGGGCTTGGAGGGCGGCGAGGTCGCCGCGCTGGGCGGCGAAGAGGACGGGGGTGAAGCCGTGTTTGGAGACCGCGTTGACGTTGGCGCCGCTCGAGATCAACTGCTTGGCGATGGCGGTGCGGCCTTCGGCGATGGCCCACATGAGGGCGGATTGGCCGTTGCGGTTTTCGGCGATGTCGGCTTTGGCGCCGGTTGTGATGAGGAGCTTGACGAGTTCGAGGTTGCCGGATTCGACGGCGGCCATGAGGGGCGTTTCGCCGTTCCACTTGGTGGCGTTGGGGTTGGCCTTGGCGTCGAGCAGCATTTTCGCGATTGGCAGGTGGCCGTTGGTGGAGGCGAGGGAGAGAGGGGTTTCGCCGTTTTCGTCGGGGGCGTTGGGGTTGGCTCCGGCGCGGAGGAGGGCGGCGACGATTTCGGCGTCGTCACGGCCGGCGGCCCAGAGGAGAGGGGTGGTGCCGTCGGAGCGTTTGGCGTTGGCGTCGGCACCGGATTTTAGCAGGGCTAAAACTTGCTTCTGGTCGTGTTTCTGGACGGCGTCGAGGAGGCGGATTTCGGCGGCGGAAAGGGTGGCTGCAACGAGGAGAAATAGCGCCAGACGCATATCTTTGAATGATATAGTGTCCAAAGGCAACGGGGAATCATCTTTTTTAACAATGGTTCAAAAAACAGTTTGGTTGGCAGTGCTTTTTGCTGGCTTGTACGGCCAGTCGGCACAGGTTTTATTGAGCACATATTGCCAGGGTTGCCATAGCGAGACGAACCGCTCGGGCGGCGTGTCGGTGCAGGGTTTGAAGGCCGACGCTGTGGGCGAGGCTGGGATGACGTGGGAGAAGATCCTGCGGAAAGTGCGGACGGGGGAGATGCCGCCGCAGGGATTGCCGAAGCCGAAGGACGCTGACCGGGCACAGTTTGTGGGCTGGCTGGAAGGCGAGTTGGATCGGCTGGCGCTGGTGAAAAGGAACCCGGGTACGCCGTTGGTACACCGGTTGAACCGCGTGGAGTATTCCAACGCCATTCGCGATTTGTTGGGGCTGCGTGTGAACGACCATGCGGCGAGTTTGCCGAGCGATGACGCCGGGTATGGGTTTGACAATATCGGCAGTGTGCTGACGGTGTCGCCGCTGTTGATGGAGAAGTACATGTCGACGGCGCGGCGGGTGAGCCGGCTGGCGGTGGGCACGGTGAAGGTGAGCGCGGCGATTGAACGGTTCAATCCGGGGCGGGGGCCGGCGCTTGATACCTCCGACGAGCTGCCGCTGAATTTGCGCGGCGGGCTGTTGTTGCACTACCACTTCCCGGTGGACGCCGAGTATTCGTTTTTGATTCGGGTGCGCGGGAACGCGCCGGCGAATGCGGCGGCGCCGAAGCTGGATATACGGATTGACGGGCAGCGGGTGAAGCTGCATGACGTAGTGATTGACCCGAACGAAGAGGCGCAGATTACGCGGAACGTTGAGCTGCGGCTGCCGATCAAGGCGGGGGCGCACGCGATTGGCGCGGCGTTTTTGACCGAGACGTTGAAGCAGGAGACGGGCGTGGTGACGCGGGGACGCGGTGGCGCGCCGCCGCCCAATGCAACGGGCAATTCGGTGGAATATCTGCAGATCGGCGGGCCGTTCAACCCGACCGGGCCGGGCGAGACGGAGAGCCGGAAGCGGATCTTTGTTTGCCGGCCGAAGGCGGGCGAGGCGGAGACGCCGTGCGCGCGGCGGATCATGACCGGGTTGGCGCGGCGGGCGTACCGGCGGCCGGTGACGGCGGCTGATATTACGCCGTTGTTGAACCTGTTTGCGATTGGGCGGAAGGACGGCGGGTCGTTCGATCATGGGATTGAGACGGCGGTGCGAGGGATGCTGATGTCGCCGCATTTCCTGTTCCGGACGGAGCGGGATTCGATCCAGTTGGCGCCGGGGACGTCGCACCGAGTGACAGATTTGGAATTGGCGTCGCGGTTGTCGTTCTTCCTGTGGAGCAGTATTCCTGATGAAGAGTTGTTGCAGTTGGCCGAGCAGGGGCGGTTGCGCGCGGCGTTGCCAACGCAGGTGCGGCGGATGCTGGCTGACGACCGGGCGAAATCGCTGGTGGAGAATTTTGCGGGGCAGTGGTTGCAGCTGCGGAACATTCCGAGCTGGCGGCCGGATCCGGAGAAGTTTCCGCAGTTTGACGAATCGCTGCGGGCGGCGATGAAGGCGGAGACGGAGCAGTTTTTTGAGTACATTGTGCGGGAAGACCGGAGCGTGTTGGACTTCATTAACGCTGATTACTCCTTCGTGAACGAGCGGCTGGCGCGGCACTACGGGATGAAGGACGTGAAGGGGACGTACTTCCGGAAAGTTGCGGTGAACCCGGCGGAGCGGGGCGGGGTGATTACGCATGCGGGCGTTTTGATGGTTTCTTCGTATCCGACGCGGACGTCGCCGGTGTTGCGGGGCAAGTGGGTGTTGGAAAACATTTTGGCCACGCCGCCGCCGCCGCCGCCGCCGAATGTACCGGATTTGAAGGCATCGGCGGCGAATTCGGCGAAGGACTTGCGGGCGGCGTTGGAACAGCACCGGGCGAACCCGGCGTGCGCGTCGTGCCATTCGCGGCTGGACGCGATGGGTTTTTCGTTGGAGAACTTTGACGCGGTGGGCAAGTTCCGGGCGGTGGAGGATGGCGTGAAAGTTGATGCCTCCGGATCGATGCCGGGCGGCATCAACTTCGTAGGGCCATCGGGGCTGCGCGATATGTTGATGAGCCGGAAAGAGTACTTCCTGGAGTGCATTTCCGAGAAGATGTTGACGTATGCGCTGGGCCGCGGCCTGGAGCATTATGACCTGCCGGTTGTGCGCCAGATCCGGCGCGACACCACGGCCAAGGAGTTCCGGTTTTCGGAACTGGTTTTGGCGGTGGTCAATAGCGTACCATTCCAGATGAGGAGAACCCCCGAGCGATGATTATCACCGGAAAACACCTTTCGCGGCGCACGTTGTTGCGCGGCTTCGGGACCGCTGTGGCGCTGCCGTTTTTGGATTCGATGTCGCCGGCGTTGGCGGCTCCGGCGCGGATGGGGAAGGCCCCGGTGCGGATGGCGTTTTTGTATGTGCCGAACGGGATCATCATGCCCGATTGGACGCCGAAGACGACGGGCGCGGGATATGAGTTAACGAAGACGCTGAAGCCGTTGGCGGCGCATCGCGAGAAGATGCTGGTGCTGAGCGGGTTGGACCAGTACAACGGGCAGGCGCTGGGCGACGGCGCGGGCGACCATGCGCGGGCGGGGGCGAGCTGGCTGACGGGCGTGCATCCGAAGAAGACGCAGGGCGCCGATATTCACGCGGGCGTTTCGGCTGATCAGGTGGCGGCGAAGGAGATTGGGAAGGCGACGACGCTGCCATCGCTCGAGCTGGGACTGGAAGATGGGCGGCTGGTGGGCGGTTGCGATTCGGGGTATTCGTGCGCGTACACGAACACGGTTTCGTGGGCGTCGCCGACGACGCCGATGCCGGTGGAGATGAATCCGCGGGCGGTGTTTGAACGGTTATTTGGCGACGGCGAGACGACGGACCCGGCGGCGCGGGCGCTGCAGGCGCGGCAGGACCGGAGCATTCTGGACTTCGTGCGGGCGGACGCGGCGCGGTTGGGGACGGGGTTGGGCGCGGGCGATAAGCGCAAATTGAGCGAGTACCTGGATGCCGTGCGCGAGATTGAAGTGCGGATTCAGAAGATGGAGAAGCAGGACCCGAACGCGGTGGTGCTGCCGACGCTGGACCGGCCGGCTGGGATTCCGCCCACCTTTGAAGAGCACATTAACCTGATGTTTGACCTGATGACGATTGCGTTCCAGGCGGATTTGACCCGTGTGATTACGCTCATGATCGGGCGCGAGGGTGGGAACCGGACGTATCGGAACATTGGCGTGCCGGATGCGCATCACGGGTTGTCGCACCACTTTAACGACGCGGCGAAGATGGCGCGGCTGCAGAAGATTGACGAGCACCACGTGACGCAGTTGGCGCTGTTCCTTTCGAAGCTGCAGGCGACGAAGGACGGGGACGGGACGCTGCTGGACAACTCGATGATCATGTACGGGAGCTCGCTGAGCGACGGGAACCGGCATGAGCATGTGGACCTGCCCTGCGTGCTGGCGGGCGGCGGCGGCGGACGCTTCAAGGGCGGCCGGCATATTCAGTACAAGAAGGGGACGCCGATGACGAATCTGTTCCTTTCGATGCTGGACACGGCGGGCGTGCGGCCGGAGAAGATTGGCGACAGCACGGGCAGAGTTGAACATCTGAGCGAGATCTAAATTTCATGCGCATTTCGTTGGTCTTCCTGGTTTCCCTGATTTGTTTTGGACAGAGCCGGGAGGAGCGGATTTCTCGCGCGGCCGAGGCTTTGCAGGACGCGGTGGTGAAGGCGCGGCGTGATTTTCATCAGCACCCGGAGTTGTCGAACCGCGAGGAGCGGACGGCGAAGGTGGTGGCGGAGAAGTTGCGCGCGTTGGGGCTGACCGATGTGAAGACCGGCGTGGGGAAGCATGGGGTGACGGCGCTGCTGAAGGGCGGGAAGCCGGGGCCGGTGGTGGCGTGGCGCGCGGATATGGACGCGCTGCCGGTGTTCAGTTCGTCGACGAAGGCTTGGAAAAGTGTGAATGGCGGGGTGCACCACGCTTGCGGGCACGATGCGCATATTGCGATTGGGCTGGCGGTGGCGGAGCTATTGGCGGGGATGCGGGCGGATTTGCCGGGGACGGTGAAGTTCATTTTCCAGCCGGCGGAGGAGGGTGCGCCCAGGGGGGAAGAGGGCGGTGCGGCGTTGATGATTAAAGAGGGCGCGTTGGAGAATCCGCGGCCGGCGGCGATCTTCGGGCTGCATGTTTGGAGCCTGGCGCCGACGGGGACGGTGAACTACTCTTCGGGGCCGGCGATGGCTTCGGCGGATTCGTTCCGGGTGTCGATCAAGGGCAAGCAGGTGCATGCTTCGACGCCGCATTTGGGGATTGACGCG
>JBIKOG010000145.1:0-19407 GCA_044358225.1 Bryobacteraceae bacterium
CCGCTTTTGAACGAGACGGCGGCGGATTTGCCGTCGTGGGAGAGGCTGGGCTGGCTGATGTTGCCGGGGGCGGTGGCGAGCTTCGTGGCTTGCTTGGTTTCGACGTCGACGGCCCATAATTCCCTGCCCTTTGGATAGAGGACACGATTCGGGTGGAAGCGGTCGGGCATGGCGCCGTGGGCGTTAACGCCGGGGGAGTTGGTCAGAGCAGTGGATTCTTTAGTGGCGAGGTTGAACTTATGGACCTGGCCGTCGTGAGAGTAGATGAGGTACTTCAGATCGGCGGTGAAGTTGGAGTTGTGAAAGTAGAGATTGCCGTTCTGGCCTTCGGTGTTAACGGGGATCAGAGAGGCGGCGAGGAGGAGAAGATGGAAGCACATGTTTGGTAGGTTTGGACGTGGGCGGCGGCGGTGAGTTCGATGGGATTAGCGTACCCTCCGCCGATGGTGATGACAAGGGGGGCGCCGTGGCGGCGGGCGGCGGTGAAGACCATTTCGTCGCGGGCTTTGAGGCCTGCGAGCGTGAGGTCGAGTTTGCCGAGGGTGTCCTCTTTGAGGGGGTCGACGCCGGATTGGTAGAAGACGAAATCGGGGCTGTGGGTGAAGGCTTTTTCGAGGACGGGTTCGAGGGCGTTGAGGTATTCGCTGTCGGTGGTGTGATCGGGGAGGGCGACGTCGATGGTGCTCTGTTGTTTGCGGAAGGGGAAGTTGTTTTGGCCGTGCAGGGAGAGGGTCAGTACTTGCGGGTCGTTGGCGAAGATTTGGGCGCTGCCGTCGCCCTGGTGGACGTCGAGGTCGATGACGGAGAAACGGTTGAGGTTGGTTGTCTGGCGGAGGTGGGCGATGGCGATAGCGATATCGTTAAAGACGCAGAAGCCGGAGCCTTCGGCGTAGAAGGCATGATGGGTGCCACCGGCGAGGGCGCCGCTGACCTTTTCGATGAGGGCGGTTTGGGTGGCGGCGAGCGTGGCGCCGGCACTGGCGAGGGTGCGTTGGACGAGTTGGGGCGACCAGGGGAAGCCAATGCGGCGGATGGCGGCGGGGGTGAGGGTACCGTGGATGACGGCGTCGACGTAGTGGGGGTCGTGAGCCAGGGCGATGGTGGCGGGGTCGGCGAGGGGTGCGGGGTGGAACGTGAAACGGGAGTCCCTTTGCAAGGACTCCCGTAAGAGGCGGTACTTGCTCGCCGGGAAACGGTGGTCCGGCGGCAAGCCCATATCGATGTGATCGCAGTAGAAAACGCGCACTTATTGAGCGGGCTTGGGTTCGTCGCGCTTGGTGAGATCGCGGATCATGATGTCCTTGAAGCGCATGTTGCCGGTGCCGCCGGAGTGGAGCTGGAGACTGATGCCGCCGTCGAAGCTCTTGGGATTGGGGTCCGTAAAATCGACCATAACGACACCGTTTAAGCGCGAAAAGTAGCGATTTCCTTCCACTTTAAGCAGGTATTCGTTCCAATCGCCGGCGCGGACGACGGTTTCGTTTTCGGGGGCGGGCCAGACGATCCAGGCGCGACCGTCACCATAGAGGCCACCGGTGTGCTGGCCGATGCGGCAATCGATCTCAAACTGCAGACCCTGGGTGATGGTGGGGGTGCCGGGCTTGAATTCGGAGTGGAAGAAGACGCCGGAGTTGCCGTCGCCTTCGCACTTGAACTTGAAGGAGAGGTGGAAATCCTTGTAGTTTTTGACGGTTTTGAGGTAGCCGTATTCCTTGGAGATGGCCTGGCCGTGGATGGTGCCGTTGTCGACGATCCACTTTTCCTTGCCGATTTCGGTCCAGCCGGTGAGGTCCTTGCCGTTGAAGAGGGATACCCAATCTTCGCCGGGGAGGACGGGGCGTTTGGGGCGCTGTGCAAAGGCGAGGGAGGCGCTGAGCGCGAGGAAAATGGCGAGGTGACGAATCCGCATGAACGATAGTTTATCGCGTGCGGGGCGTTCAATCGAGATCCATGCCAGCCTTTTTGAGGAGGCGGCGGAGTTCGCCGAAACCTTGGTCGCCTTCGACGGCGGCGGAGAAGTTGCCGTTTTGATCGATGACGATGTAGGTGGGGAAGACGCCGACCTGGTATGGACGCGGCATTTCGTTTTCGGTGGTGAGGGCGATCGAGTAGGGGTGGGGGTGGTCCTTGAGGAATTTTTCGACGAGGGCGCGGTCCTCACTGACGGAGATGCCGATGATGGTGAGTTCTTTGGCACCGTATTTGGCGTGGAGTTTATCGAGCGAGGGACCGTCGGCACGGCAGGGTGGGCACCAGGTGGTCCAGAAATCGAGGAGGACGGTGCGGCCTTTGAGGTTGGCAAGGCTGAGGGACTGGCCGGCGAGATCGGAGACGGAGAGATCGGGGGCGGGTTTGCCGGCGAGCTGTTTTTTCATGCGGGTGGCATTCCAGGCGGAGAGCTCCTTGACCTCTTTCCAATCGTCGGCGGGGAGGCGGAAGAGGGAGGGATCGGGGTCAGCACCGAAGGCGAGGCGCTTGAGGGAGTAGGCGGTATCGGACTGAAAGCCGCCGCGGCCGTTATCGATATTCTGGACGGTGCGAAGGGCGATGAGGAGACCGGTTTCGGTGTCGATGAAGAGGCGCGCGGTGCCATCGACAAGGCGGGTACGGTCTGTGGGGGAGGAGGAGCGGTTCCACTTTTTGAGGGGCACGTCGAGGAGGACGCACTGGCGGTCGCGACCGGGGAGGCCGCAGGGGCGGCGTTCGATTTCGACGGCTTTGGACCATTCGGGATCGTTGGCGCGGTAGGGAGAGGGGGTGGGTTCATCGTCTTTGGGGCGGTGTTTGGCGCGGGTGTATTCGCCGCCGTCTTCCTCGTGGAAGAGGGTGTCGGCTCCGTCAAAGATCCGGACGTGGGTACCGGAGCCGGTGACGGATTTTTCGCGCCATTTGGGGCCGGCGATGTCAAGGATGACCTGGCGTTTGGAGGCCTGAGTGGACTTGGCGGTGCGGAAGGTTTGGGAGACTTCGAATTCCTGATGGAGGCTGGCGAGGGAGTTGCGTTTTGCCTTGAGCTCACTCCAGATGCCGGCGGCCGGCGGCGCGGCGACGGCAGTTAGCGCGAGGGCGAGTGCCGGGAGTACGAGGGTAACTCGCATATGGAGTTAGTATAAGTCAGGTTAGTAAGTCGCGGATAAAATGACGAGAGGGGCGCGGTTGTGGCGGGTTAACAACATTGGACTATTGGCGCGGACGAGCGTGCGAAGGCGGTCGGCGGGCCGATGCTGTGTGGATCCGGTAACCCGGGACCGGCCAGAGTTTCAGGCGCGGAGTTCGTGTTGGATGGCGGTGGCGATGGCTTCGGCGTGATGTCCTACGCGGTCGAGGGTGGGGCCTTCGACCATGACGCGGGCCAGGGGTTCGGTGCCGGAAAAGCGGACGACGACGCGGCCGGCTTCGCCAAACTCTTCGTTGCAGGCACGGATGGCGGCTTGGACGGTGTCTAGTTCTTCGAGCGGGCGTTTCTTGCCGAAGCGGACGTTGACCAGCGTTTGGGGCAGGATGGTGAGGGCGTCGGCGAGGGTATCAAGTGCGGCGTGTTCGCGGACCATGATGTCGAGCAGGCGGAGCATGGTCAACATGCCGTCGCCTGTGGTTGCCTGTTCATGGAAGATGACGTGGCCGGACTGTTCGCCTCCAATGTTGGCGCCGAGGCGGATCATCTCTTCGAGCACGTATTTATCGCCGACGGCGGTGCGGGCAAGTTTGATGCCGGCGGATTTCAGAGCCAGTTCGAGGCCGAGGTTCGACATGACCGTGGCGACGACGGTATCGGCCGGCAGGGCGTGGCGTTTGTGCGCGTCGCGGCCGCAGATGAGCAGGACGTGATCGCCATCGATACGGCGGCCGGAACGCCCGGCGAACATGGCGCGATCGGCATCGCCATCGAAGGCGACGGCGAGATCGGCATTGTGGGCGATGACGGCGTCCTGGATATGTTCGGTGTGGAGCGCGCCGCAGTTCAGGTTGATATTGCGGCCGTTGGGAGCGCAGTTGAGTTCGACGACTTCGGCGCCGAGGCTGCGCAGGAGGGCCGGGGCAAATGCGCTGGCCGAACCGTTGCCGCCATCGACGACAATTTTGAGATTCGCGAGGCTTTGGGTGAAGCTATCGCGGAGAAAATCCGTGTAGCCGGCACCGGCGCCGGAGTGTACCTGGAGATCGCCGGTGACACCGGCGGATTCTTCGGCCAGTGCGAAGATGCGCTTTTCGAGTTCGAGTTCCTCAGCGTCCGGCACCTTGTAGCCGGAATGGGCGAAGAGCTTGAGGCCGTTGTCCTGGAAAGGGTTGTGCGAGGCCGAGATCATCAGCCCGGCGGCGTAGGGGCCGGTACGGGTGAGCCAGGCGACACCGGGCGTGGTGAGGACACCGGCGACTTCGTATTCGACACCTTCGTGGGCGAGACCGGCGGTGACCTGGGCGGCGAGGGCGGGGCCGGATTCGCGGGTGTCCATGCCGATGAGCACGCGGGGCGTATCGGAGTGCGTCTTTGCCCATTCGCCAAGGGCACGGCCGAAGGCGTAGACAGTGCGGGCATCAAGCGGGTATTGACCGGCGACGCCACGAATGCCGTCGGTGCCGAAGAGTTGGCGGGCCATGACTAGTTCCCTCCCCCCGGGGGGCCGATCCGCTCCATGACGAGGCGGACGCGGACGGTGGAGGCACCGTCAATCCGGAGTTGAGGATCGTCTACGAAGGTACTCACGCGAGATTCCGATTCGGTGATGACACCGTTCAAATCGATCGGGTCCGTATCGATGGACACGAGCTGTTCGACGCGGCTGCGAGGGCCGATGACGCGGAGATGTTCGGGGGAGAGCTCCTGTTTGGCAATACGGTAGCCGGGCATCGGGTTGCCGGCGTAGCGGATCTGCACAGGGATATCACGGGCGAAGCGCTCTTCGAAGCGCATGCGGATTTGGGTGGGGATGGCACGCTCCAACTGCAGGCCCGCGGGGACCCGAATGGCGCGGCTGTCCAGGTTAAACGTCCAATCACCAGGTCTGCTCACTCCCTCCAGATCGACCACAACGGCGACATCCTTTAGGAACGAATCGTTCATCTTGCCGGAGGGACCGCGAACGAAGAGGTTGACGCGGTTAACCATGCCGCTGGAAACTTCAAATGACTTAGGGAAATGGCGGTATTCGACCGGGACATCGATGGCGGTGGCGAGTTCGTGCTCGCCGACGATGGCTATCCAGAGGAGCGAGGCAATGGCGAGGCTCAAGACTTTAGCGCCGATGTTGACGGTGAAGAAACGTTTGGCGGAGGCAAACACTAGCGCTGCTCCTTAGTGGAGGCGAGTTCAGCTTCCGGCTGGTGGACGCGAGGTTCGACGGCGCGGCGGGTGAGGCGCTGTTCGACGCGTTCGATAGTGACGTCGTATTCGATCTCATTGCGGGCGGCGATGGAGATACGGCCGGTTTCTTCGCTGACGATGAGGGAGATGCAGTCCGTTTCTTCCGTGATGCCGATGCCGGCGCGGTGGCGGGTACCGAGGAAACGGAGGAGTTCCGGGTTCATCGTAAGAGGCAGGAAGCAGGCGGCGGCGGCGACGCGATCGCCCTGGATGATGACGGCGCCATCGTGCATGGCCGAGCCGGGATAGAAGATGGCGAGCAGGAGATCACGCGAGACGTTGGCGTCGAGCGGGACACCGCTTTCGACAAACGTGCGGAGACCGACTTCGCGTTCGACAACGATCAAAGCGCCGATCTTCTGTTGGGCCAACTGCTGGATGGCGAGGAGGAGTTCTTCGACCGTTTCGCGGCGATGGAGGCGGCCGCCGAAGCCGATGACGCGGCGCTGGCCGATGCGGGCGAGGAGACGACGGATTTCGCTTTGGAACATGACGATCATGCCGAAGGCGGTGTAGGGGGCCAGTGTCGCGAGGATGGTGCGGAGGAGTTCCAGTTTGGCGTAGACGCTGACCAGATAGACCAGGACGATGATGAGCAGGCCGGCGAGGATGGCGGCCGAGCGGCGGCCGCGGACGATGATGATGAACTGGTAGATGATGAACGCCGTGAGAACAATGTCCAGGGCCGCCGACCAGGTGAGGCGGGGCATTTGGAGCAGGAGTGATTCGAGCAGTGGCGTCATATTAGTTTTTTCGGAAAGCGTAGCGCGCGTCGGCGATGGGCGTTCCGAGAACGGGGATCCGGGTCAGGTCGGCAGAGCCGAGCCCGAGCGATTCGGCGAGCAGGAGCGTGTTGTCACATTTATCAAATGGCGCAACCCCTTTGGGGGCACGGGGGTCGTAGCCCATGACGGCGGCGCCGACGGCATCGGTATTGACGGCGTTGAAACCGGCGAGCAGCACGCCGGGCTTGGCGATGGCGATCCCCTTGATCCACGGCCCTTCGCCGCCGGTGACGGTTTCGATGCCGTCGATGATGGCGATATCGATGGGGCGGGCGGCGTTCAACTCCGCGGTGATACGGGGCATGCGGAATTCGGGGCTGCGGGAGGAGTGGGGATCCTTTTCCGCGGCGGCGATGCGGGAGGGCTGGCGTTCACCCAAGTGGCAGATTTTGACGCGGCCTTTGGTGGGCGATTCGTTGGGACCGTCGAGGCCGGCGTCGTCCCCATAGATGGACGCCGGGGTAATCCCGAAGATGTTTTTCATGGACAAGGTGATGCCGCAGGTGGCATGGTCCTTGAGCTTGGCTAGGCTGACAAAGACGTCGGTGTCCATGTAGGAGTGGTTCAGTTCGTAGGCCGGGAAGATGAGGCCGCCGTTGGGGACTTTGTGGGTGATATAACGGGCGCCTTTGCCGAGGGCGTTGGTGTTTTCGAACTCGATTTTGGGCGCGATGGATTGTAATTGGCGGACGTTCCAGCCGGAGTCCAAAAGATACTCTTCGAGGGGGCCGGCGGTGGCCCAGCAACTTTCGACGAAGCGGATGCGGGTGGAGCCGGATTCGTTCAATAAGTGGGCGAGTGCGGCGGCGAGTTTGGGGTGGGAGTAGTGGGTGAGAGAGGGCGCGCGGCCTTGGAATTTCAGAGCCGGGGAGCCGGTGAGATTGAGCTTGATTGTTACGGTTTTGTTGCGGACTTTGGGGGCGAGGCCGCCCAGGGAATCGAACATCTGGCGCAGGGCGGCGGTGAGATCGGTGTTGTAGGAATCGGCCTTGGCGACGGCGACGGGACGCGCGGGGGCGGGCGCGGCGAGGAGCGGCGCGGCGGCGGCGGCGAGAACATGTCGGCGGCTAATTGTCACGGGCTATTCCACTTCCAGTATCGCGTACCAAGCCATCTCAGGTATATCAATTCCGGTACCGTCTTCGGTGGGATAAACCTCTAATCCTTTGGGGGTTTTTCCTGGTTGATGAAGGGTGGCGCGCTTCCATTTGCCGAGCATGTGGGCGGTAATGGCTTCGACGGGGAAATCGGTGTAGTTGACGAGATGGAGGACGCGGCGGGTAGCGTCGGGGGATTCGGTCAAGTTAGACAGCATGGTGCCGACGTTGAAGAGGCGGGCGCCCAAGTTGCGGCGGCCGGTGAGGGCGTTGACCTCCTTCCAGATGGCGTCCAATTTGGTGAGTTCTTTTTCGTCGAGGGTGATCTGGCCGTCGCGGGGTGTGGGGAACTGCCAGTCCTTGGGACCGGTGAGGACAGTGCCGCCGGAGCGAGTGAACTGGGCGAGGTGTTCGCGTTCGGATTCGCTCATGTTTTTGGGGTCGACGTTGACGGCCATCAGCGCGCCGCGCATTTTTCCGGGCAGGATATTGGCGGCGGGGAGGGGGCGGACGGGGGTGTGCTTGATGGCGATCATGTCGAGGATGCCGCCGGAGAGGAGAGCGCCGGATTTGGGGTCCTGGATGAGGGTGAGCTGGCCGGAGGCGGGCCAGGTGAGTTTCGCCTTGTGGGTTTCGAGGAAGGCCAGTTGCGTGGTCAGAATGCGCCAGTCGCGGAGGGCATTGGCGTCGTTGGCGAGGAGGCGTTTTTGAAGATCCGCGTCGAGGGCGATGACCCATTTGGCGCCGCACATGGCGGCTTCGGCGGTGACCTGCAAGTAGCGCGAGATGGGGTAGGCTTTGTTGGGCGGCGGGGTGTTGGCGATCCAGATGGGTTTGTTGGTCAGGGCGCGGGCGAAGCGGAGGAAGCCGGCGTTGGTATCGATCCAGGGGCCGCCGCTGGGGGCGGCTTTGGCGTGGTCGTCCGGGGTGGGGTTGACGCCGGGCCAGACGCCTTGGGGGGTGGCGATGAGTTCGGTTTTGTTGAAGTCGAGGCTGGTACGTGGGGCGAGCGGGTAGACGGGGATGGTGGATGACTGGGCGGGGGCAGCGGAGAGGATGGCGTCAAGGTGGGCGGCGGCTTTGGGGTCCCAGGGTTGAGTGGTGATGCCAACTGTCGCGATGCCTTGTTCGTGGGCTTTGGCGGTGAACTGGGGGGACCAGTTTTGGGGTTCGAGGAGGAGACAGTTGATGGGGGTGTCTTTGAGCAGGGCGAGGGAGGCGGGATCTGCCGTGGGCCAGCGCATGGGGACCCAGGTGGCGAGAGTGGCCACGGCGGCGGCGAGGAGGAGCATAGCTCCATTTTAGAGCGGGTGGGTGGAAATGGCGCCGGTTTGATTGTCGACGATGACGAGGACGGCAGGGCGGAAGGCGTCGGGCTTGGCGGGGGCTTCGCGGCCGATGAAGACGGTGTGGGTGGGGGAAGGGATGATTTGATCGACGTCTTGCAGGCTGGTATCGGCGGTCCAGAGGAGCTTGCCATCGGGGGTGGCGCGGGAGATCTGTTCGGTGCCGAAGGGGGGACGGCTGGAACGGTGGAGGAGGAGTTGGCTATCCGGGTTGGTTAGTTTTTGCGGGGGGCCGTTGGGTTTGAACAGAAGCAGGGCGGGGCGTTTGCAGTCTTTGCAGATTGACTCGGCTACGCCGCGGAAATCCTTGGGTTTGTGGGTGGAGCGTGGGCGGTAAAGAGGCGGATTGGCGATGGAGAGATTGCCGGAGGAATAGTTATAGGCCAGGGATTCGTGGGCGTAGAAGTAGAGGCGCTGGCCGTCGTCCATGAACATGCGGGCTGTGTGCATGAACTCGTTGACGCGGAGGCCGCTTTTTATGGGCACGGTACGGCGGGTCTTGCCGTCGAGGGAATGGAGGAGGAGGGAGAGCTTAAATCGATCGTTTTCGGGCCGGCGGGGGACTTCGGGGATGCGGTATTCGGCTGTCTGGATGAGGGTGGCGACGAAGGGGCCGGCGATCATGGAGTCGCCGATCGGCGCGTGGGGCTGGTCCGAGGGGGAGCACGCGGAGAGGAGGGCGAGGGCAAGGAGAGCGCGTTTCATGCGGATTTGATTTCGGTCCAGAGGCGGTCCCGAAGGCGCTGGGCTTCGGGGGTGACGGTTGTGAACCACTCGGCGCGGGCCATGACTTCGGGGGGCGGGTAGAGGGTGGGGTTGTTACGGGTGTCGGGGGCGAGGAGGGGGCGGGCGGCGCCGTTGGCGGTGGCGGTGCGCATGGAATCGGCAATGCGGGCGCTGACTTCGGGACGGAGGAGATAGTTGACGAACTGGTGGGCGAGTTCCTGGCGGGGGCTTTCGCGGAGGATGACGGCACAATCGAGATTGACGGGGAAGCCTTCGGCCGGGTAGACGAAGGCGAGATCCTTGTTGGCTTCGATGGCCTGTTGGGCTGTGGTGGACCAGATCTGCGCGCCGAGGACGTCGCCGGCGACGGCTTGATCGCGGACCTCGGTGTTGAGATAGGCGCGGAGGAGGGGCTTCTGTTTGACGGCTTCGAGCTGGGCGGCGCGAAGCTCCTTTTCATCGCGGGAGTTGAGAGAGTAGCCGAGTTTGCGGAGGGCGGCGGCGAAGACTTCGGCGGGATCGTCGAGCATCGTCAGATGGACCTTCCAGTGTGGCTCCCAGAGGTCGGCCCAGCGGGTGGGGGCGGGGGTCACCTTTTTGTTGTAGAGGATGCCGGTGGCGTTCCACATGTAGGGGACGGAGTGGGTCAGATCCGGATCGGAGAGCGGGTGTTGGAAGGTGGGGTCGAGGTTCTTGAGATTGGGGAGTTTGGATTTGTCGAGAGGGGCGAGGAGGTTCTGCTCGCGCATGGGGGGGACGATGTAGTGGGTGGGGAAGACGACGTCCCAGCCGGAGTTGCCGCTGAAGACGCGGGCGAGCATCTCTTCGTTCGATTCGTAGATGCTGTAGCGGACGTTGCAGCCGAACTCTTTTTCGAAGTTGGGGATGGTTTCGGGGGCGACGTAGGCGGACCAGTTGAAGACGTTGAGGCGGTTTTTGTTGGGTTTGGCGCAGCTGGTGAGAGCGGCGATGGTGGCGAGGGCTTGGCGGCGGGTCTTCATGCTTTTTGCATCCGGTCGGAGATGAGGATGAGTGCGCCGAAGCCGAGAAAGATGACGGTGGAGATGGCGCTGACGACGGGATTGGCACCGCGGCGGGCCATGGCGTAGAGGACCATGGGGAGAGTTTCGGAATCGACACCGGCGACCATGGCGGTGATGACGTAATCGTCAAAGCTGACGGTGAAGGCGAGGAGGGCGGCGGCGGCGATGCCCGGTTTTAGCATGGGGAGGGTGACCAGTTTGAAAGCCTGCCATTCGTTGGCGCCGAGATCGAGCGCGGCTTCTTCAAGGGCCGGTTCGGCGGTGCGGAGGCGGGCCATGACGACCAGCAGGACGTAGGCGATGGAGAAGGCCACGTGGGCGAGGATGACCGTGTGCATGCCGAGTTGGACATGCCAGAAGCGGAAGACCCATTGGAAGAAGGCCAGCAAGGCGATGCCGGTGACGATTTCCGGGGTGACGAGGGAGAGATAGAGGGAACCGCTGAGCCATTTGGAGCCGCGTTTCCAAAGGCCGTAGGCGCAGAGGGTGCCGATGATTGTGGAGAGGACTGTTGAGGCCAGGGCGATGACGAGGCTGTTCCAGGCGGCTTCGGCGAGTTGGGTATCGGCGAACATCTGCCGGTACCATTCGAGCGAGAAGCCTTCCCAGACGGTGAATTTGGAGCTATTGAAACTGAAGGCGCACAGGAGCAGAAGCGGGACGTGGAGGAAGGCGTAGACGAGGGCGGCGAAGAGGCCGAGGAAGCGGCTCTGTTTCATAGTGCCTCTTCTCCGTCCTGGCGCAGGAGGGTGACTAACAAGATCATGACGAGGGCCATGAGGGCGAGGGAGATGGCGGCGCCGAAGGGCCAGTCGCGCGCCGTTGTGAACTGGTTCTGGATGAGGTTGCCGATCATGATGCTTTTGCCGCCGCCCAGGAGATCCGGGGTTAGGTAGGCGCCGAGGCAGGGGATGAAGACGAGGACGCCGGCGGCGCGGAGGCCGGGGGCGCAGAGGGGGATGACGACTTTGTAGAGCGTTTGCCAGGGGGTGGCGCCGAGGTCGGCCGCGGCTTCGAGGAGGTTTTTATCGAGACGATCGAGGTTGCTGAATAGGGGGAGCACGGCGAAGGGGAGATAGCCGTAGACGAGGCCGACGACGACGGCGGTTTCGTTGTAGAGGAGTGGAAGGGGTTCGCTGATGATGTGGAGCGAGGTGAGGATGGTGTTGATGAACCCGGTGTCGCGGAGGAGGAACATCCAGGCGTAGGTGCGGACGAGGAAGCTGGTCCAGAAGGGGAGGATGACGAGATAGAGGTAGAGGCCTTTGGCGCGGTCGCTGGCGCGGGAGATGAAGAGGGCCAGGGGGAAGGCGATTACGAGGCAGAGGATGGTTGCGAGCGTCGACATGACGAGGGAGCGCCAGAGGATGATGCCGTAGAGGGGGTCGAAGAGGCGCTGGTAGTTTTCGAGGGTCCAGGGGCCGACGACGCCGCCGTAGACGCCGCGGGTGAGGAAGCTGTAGGCGATGATGATCGACAGCGGGATGAGGAAGAGGATGACCGTGAAGGCCGCTGATGGGGCGAGGAAGATGGCGCGGAGGCGGTTCATTCGCGCACCGGGAGTTCGTCGGCCGGATGCCAGTAGACATGGACGGATTCGCCGGGGGCGAAGGGGTCTTCGTTGAAGGCGACCTGGGCGGTGATGGCGGTGCCTTGTTCGGTGGTAGTTTCGATGTGGAAACAGTCGCCCAAGAAGGTAGAGGTGACTACTTTGGCGGTTGTAGATTTGGTTGTTTCGGCTGGTTTCTGGCGGGAGATTCTGGTCGATTCGGGGCGGATGCCAATGCCATCGACCCAATTGACGGCGCCGAGGAAGCCGGCGACGAAGCGGGTGGCGGGGGCCAGATAGATCTCCTGCGGAGTGCCGATTTGTTCGATTTTCCCTTTGTTCATGACGGCGATTTGGTCCGACAGGGAAAGGGCTTCTTCCTGATCGTGGGTGATGAAAAGGAAGGTGATGCCGAGTTGTTTTTGGAGTTGTTTGAGTTCCAGACGAACGCGTTTGCGGAGGGCGGGGTCGAGCGCGGAGAGCGGTTCGTCGAGGAGGAGGAGTTCGGGTTCGACGACCAACGCGCGGGCGAGGGCGGTGCGTTGTTTTTCGCCGCCGGAGAGGTTGGCGGGGACGCGATCGGAGCGGTGTTCGAGGCCGACCAGTTCCAGCATGCGCTTTACCTTGGGGGCGATTTCGGCGGGTTTTTCGCCGCGGCGTTCGAGGCCGAAGGCGATATTTTCGGCGGCGGTTAGGTGGGGGAAGAGGGCGTAGCTTTGGAAGACGGTGGTGACGGGGCGCTCGTAGGGGCGGAGGCCGTTCAAGCGTTTGCCGTTGAGATTAATATCGCCGGAGTCTGGTTCGGCGAAGCCGGCGATCATGCGGAGGATGGTGGTTTTGCCGCAACCGGAGGGCCCGAGTAGTGAGTAAAAGCAGCCCTTGGGAACGTTGAGGGAGATGCCGTCGACGACCTTGTGGGAGGGGAAGGATTTATTGAGAGCCGTGAGGGCGAGGGCGTTTTCCATAGGAAATTATGACTCCACTACGGTAGCAGCGGGCTGCCCGCAGGCGGCACAGAATTTCGCTTGCGGGGTTCGGAGAGGTTTACCGCACGCGCTACAGGGTGAGCCGTAGAGGGACAGACGATGGTGATAAACGGCATTGCTATTGGTTTCGTGAAAGCCGGTGATTCGTTCGTACTCTCGAAGGAGTGGACCCTGAAAGCTCTCGATCCTTTCGGCCAGATTTCCGCCGTATTTCGGGCCGTGCTTTGCAGTGACCAGTTGATACTCGTCCTCGTCGAGCATGGGAATTTGCATCTTGCAGCGCCAGCACCATAAGAGCTTCATGGAATGGTTTCCATTCTAGATCAATAGGGGATCTTGGAGGCGAGGCGGCGCCAGGCGAGGAAGGGGTCGTTGGCGCCGGGGATGGGCGTCGCGTGCATAGGGATTTGACGTTGGGTTGGGGGGAGGGCGAGTTGTTGGTAGAAGTGGGCGTCATCGAAGCCGGCGGCGGCGGCTTCGAGCTGGGTGGCGGCGTAGTAGATCCTGTCGAGGCGAGCCCAGAAGATGGCGCCCAGGCACATGGGGCAGGGTTCGCAGCTCGCGTAGATTTCGCAGCCGGAGAGGTCGTGGGTGTTGAGTTTTGTGGCTGCCCGACGGATGGCGGTGACTTCGGCGTGGGCGGTGGGATCGTGGGAAGCGGTGACCAGGTTGGCGCCTTCGGCGACGAGTTCCCCGCCCCTGACGATGACGGCGCCGAAGGGGCCGCCTCCTTTTTCGACGTTTGCCACGGCGAGGGCGACGGCGCGGCGGAGCCAGAGGGCCGGATCGGGGGATGGAGGCATCTCGTTGTTATCATAGGGGAAATGGCAGAGCGCAACATTGTGGCCGTGCAAAGCGCACCGGGAGCGGCGCGGCTGGGTGCGTTGACGGAGCGGCTGGAAGGCTCCCTGCGGGGGAAGGCCGAGGTGGTTCGGCTGAGTTTAGCGTGCCTGCTTTCGCGGGGCCATTTGTTGATTGAAGACGTGCCGGGCGTGGGGAAAACTACGCTCGCGAATGCGCTGGCGCGGGCCGTAGACTGCGGGTTTCACCGGTTGCAGTTTACGGCCGATATGCTGCCGGCGGATGTGACGGGCGTCAGTGTTTTTAACTCACACACGAACGAGTTTGAGTTTAAGCCGGGGCCGGTGTTTACGAACTTTCTGCTGGCTGATGAGATTAACCGGGCGACACCGAAGACGCAGTCCGCGTTGCTGGAGGCGATGAACGAGGGGCAGGTTAGCGTGGACGGGCAGACCTATCCGCTGGGGCGCCCGTTCATGGTGCTGGCGACGCAGAATCCGTTGGAGCATCACGGGACGTACCCGCTGCCGGAATCGCAGTTGGACCGGTTCCTGATGCGGTTGCGGATCGGGTATCCGGACGCGGCCAATGAGCGGGAGATTTTGCGGCGGGGGCCGGGGGATCCTCAGGCGCACGCGCCGGCGTTGTTGACCGGGGCGGAGGTCTTGGAACTGCAGGCCGAGGCGGAGACGGTGCGGGTGGATGAGGCGATTATCGACTACATCCTGGCGATTGTGGAGCGGACGCGGACGCATGAATCGTTGACGCTGGGCGTGAGCCCGCGGGGGGCGCAGGCGCTGTATCGGGCGGCGCAGGCGATGGCTTTATTGGACGGGCGGACGTATGCGACGCCGGACGATGTGAAGCGGCTGGCGGTGCCTGTGTTTGCGCACCGGGTGGCGCTATCGACACGGGTAGCGGCGGCGCAGCGAACGGCGACAGCGGCGGAACGGATTATTGAGGAGATTTTGACTTTGACTGAGGTGCCGCTGTAGGTTTGCGGGGTTTGGTGTAGTGGGGCTGCTGGGTGGCGATGAGGGCCACAACCACCAGCACGGCACCTAGGAGGGGGAACCAATCTCCGGCGGCGGAGAAGAGGGTGACGCTGTTGACGAAGCCGAAGGCGACGCGGGCGGAGCGGGCGTCAAACGACGGGAGCTGTTCGCGGATGGCGCCGGCGGGATCGATGACGGCGGTGATGCCGTTATTGGTGGCGCGGACGATCCAGCGGCGGTTTTCGGCGGCGCGCATACGGACCAGTTGGAGGTGCTGCTCGCGGGCGGGAGTCTGAAAGAAGTAGCCGTCGTTGGAGATGTTGAAAAAGACGTTGGCGCCGGCGCGGGCGAAGTCGCGGACGTGGTGGCCGACGGCGGATTCGTAGCAAATGAACGTGCCAGCTTTCCAGAGGCCGAGGGGCATGAGTTCGACTTGACGCCCCGGGGTGTAGGAGCCGACTTCGTCGGAGACCTGATTGACGAATTGGAAGGGCCCGGGGACATATTCGCCGAAAGGGACGAGGAACATTTTGTCGTAACGAATGTTGTCGGGGACTTGCTGGGCGGAGTTGCGGGGGGCGCCTTTGGCGTCGCGCCAGATAGAGCCCAGGATGACGGGGGCGTTGGCCGCCTTTTGGACTTCGGCGACGCGGGATTGGAGATCCGTGTCTGTATCGTAGAACATGGGGCCGGGGGTTTCGGGCCAGAGGACGACGTCGACAGTGCCATCGGCGAGGGCTTTGTGGGAGAGGGCAGCGAGGTTGGATTTGGCGGTGGTGTAGGAGTCGCGGGTCCATTCGTCGGCGGTGGGGAGATTGGGTTGGACGACGACGGCGTGGGCGGTGGGGCGCTCTGATGGGAGCGGCGGAAGGGCGGCGGGGAGGATTGTGATCACGGCCCAGAGGGCGTGGTTGCGGGGCTGTTTGAGCAGCATGGCGGCGAAGCAGGCGGCGGTGAGAGCGAACAGAAACGAGAGGCCGTAGACGCCTGTGAAGGGAGCGAGGCGGAGCGGCATGGACATGTTGATACCGGCGTCGCCCAACATGAGCCAGCCGAAGAGGGTGAGCGGTTCCTGGGTTCGTTCGAGAACGGCCCAAAGGAGGGCGATGGCCGGGGGACCGTACCAGTGACGGACGAGAACGCCGGCAAGGAGGCTGAAGACGCCGTAATGGATGGACTTAGCGAGGCAGAAGAGTACGAACGTTCCCCAGCCACCGAAGTCGCCCATGCCGCCGTGGAAGGCGAGCACGGGAGCGATCCACCAGCAGACGCCGGCCCAGAGAACGAGACCGGAGATGTAGCCCAGAGCGAAGCGGCCGGCCGGGCGGTACTCCGTGCCGAGGGCGAGAATTAACGGGGTGAGCGCTAGCGGCGCGAGGGGCGCCAGATGGAATGGGGGGTAGAGCAGGACGAGCAGGAGTCCGGAGAGGAGCGCGAGGAGGACGCGGATGGTCACGCTAGTGCGAAGTGGCCTGCTCATTGACGAGGTCAGCCATGTAGCTGGAGCGGACGAAGGGGCCGCTGAACACCATTTGGAACCCAATGGACATGCCGTAGGTCTGATAGGCCGCGAACTTTTCGGGGGTCACGTATTCGGCGACGGCGAGGTTGCGGCGGGTGGGTTGGAGATATTGTCCAATGGTGGCGACGTGGGCGTCGGAGTTGCGGAGGTCGCGCAGGAGTTGTTCGACCTCTTCGACGGTTTCGCCGAGTCCGACCATGAGGCCGGATTTCGTGAGGACGTCGGGACGATATTGGCGGGCGAAGGCGAGGACGTCGAGCGACTGCTGGTAATCAGCCTGGGGGCGGACACGGCGGTAGAGGCGCGAGACGGTCTCCATGTTGTGGTTGTAGACGTCGGGGCCGGAGTCGAGTACGCGGGCGACGGCGTCCATGTCGCCACAGAAGTCCGGGGTGAGAACTTCGATTTTGGCTTGCGGGAGAGCTTTGCGGACTTCGCGAACGGTTTCCGCCCAGTGGTGAGAGCCGCCATCGGGGAGTTCGTCGCGGTTGACGCTTGTGATGACGACGTACTTCAGCTCCATCTGGCGGGCCATGTCGGCGACGTGGGCGGGTTCGGCGGCGTCGAGGGTGAACTCCTTCTTGGCCGGGTTGCCTTTGGGTACCGAACAGAAGCCGCAACCGCGGGTGCAGAGGTTGCCGAGAATCATGAACGTGGCCGCGCCGCGATGGAAGCACTCGTGGATGTTCGGACAACGGGCCGATTCGCAGACCGTGTGCAAATTGCGCTGGCGCATGCCGCGTTTGAGCAGATGCACCGATTCGAAATGGGTGTCCGATTTGCGCAGCCACTCCGGGAGGCGTGGCCGCGCGCCTTCGATCTGAACGAAATCGCTCACCTTAGAATTTTCGCAGGATTGCGCCTTCGACGCCGATTTTCTTTAATTTCATTTTCGTGTCGGCGACGGCTTCGGATGTCTTGAGGGGACCGATGACGACGCGGAAGAGGGTGGCCGAGGAACTCGGCGTGATGACGGCCGGGAAGCCCTGCTTACGATACGCTTCTGCCATGCCGGTGGCGCCGGGACGATCAATGGCCGCTACCTGGAGGTACTGGCCGGGGGTGGGCGCCTGCTGGAAGAGGCCGCCGGCGGATTCAACGGGGGCGGCGGGCGGGGGATCCTTTTTCTTCGGCTCCTCCTTCTTCTTCTCCGCTTCTTTCTTTGCCGTTTCCTTTTTCGGTTCTTCCTTCTTGGGCTCTTCCTTTTTCTTCGGCTCTTCCTTCTTTTCTGGTTCCTTCTTCGCCGGTTCGACCGTTACCGGTTCGGCGGGAACGGGTTTTTCGGTGGTCGGATTGGGCTTGGTGGTGACGGTGCCAGAGGTGGGGTCCACCGTGACAGGCGGGATCTTGCCGGCCGAGGCAATCTGCTGTTTGGCGGCGGCCAAGCGAATCTTATCTTCGCTCGGGTTGTTCCGACCCACGATATAGCCCATCGTGAAGAACACGCCAAGTAGAACTACCAGGATGAACAGTACGCTCAGCAACTGCTTGTTGCCGAGCACCAGTTCCATTTCGCCATCTTCGTTACGAGGCATGCCCGTCACCTCCTCTATCTCTAATCACTACTGAGAATATATCAAACAACTTATTGTAATAATGTTTTGTTGCTCACTGCCCGGGCGGCAACGCGAAGGAGAAGGAAAGCCGCAGCCGGGGCGAGGGCGGCGGCGCAGGCCGAGAACCAGTGTACGGCCCCGGGGATGAGGGCGCGACAAAGCCAGGGCAGGAGCGCAAGGGCGAGCCAGCCGAGGGCGGGGGGCAGCCAGCCGTAACCGGCGGCGATGGTGATGGATATGGCCAGGACGATGGCGGCGGCCGGCAGCGGTTGCGCGGCGAGAAGCGACAACCGATAGGCGCCGCAGATCAGGCAGACGCCGCCAGTGACTCCGGGCACTACCCAGCCGGGCAGGCAGAACTCGGCGCAGATGAGAAGGAGGCCGAAAGCGGCCAGGAGCAGCGCGCCGTTGGCATCGAGTAACAACAACATTCCCTCACAGGGTACACTGCGGCGATGGACGTGACACGACTGCTGCAAGAGATGGTGCGGGTGAATTCGGTGAACCCGGGGCTGACGGCGGGGGCACCGGGGGAGCCGGAGATAGTGGCGTTGTTGCGCCGGCATTTGGCGAATTTGGACGTGGAATTGACGGTTTTGGAGGGGACCCCGGGGCGCCCGACGCTGGTGGCGACGCGGCGCGGGACCGGTGGAGGGCGGAGCCTGATGCTGAACGCGCATACCGATACGGTGGGAGTGGAGGGGATGCCGGAGCCGTTTTCGGGACGAGTGGAGGGCGGCCGGCTGTATGGGCGGGGGAGCTACGACATGAAGGGTGGGTTGGCGGCGGCGGTGGCCGCGTTTGCCGAAATCGCGCGGGGACCCGCGTTGCGGGGGGACCTGGTGTTGGCGGCGGTGGCCGATGAGGAGTTTGCGAGTTTGGGGACGGAGGAGTTGCTGCGGCATGTGCGGACGGACGCGGCGATTGTAACCGAGCCGACGGCGATGGACCTTTGCGTGGCGCACAAGGGTTTCTTGTGGGTGGAGATTCGAGTGAAGGGGCGAGCGGCGCATGGGTCGCGGCCGGACCTGGGGATTGACGCGAATCTGGAGATGGGGCGGGTGCTGTGCCGGTTGGGGGATTTGGGGATGTCGCTGGGGGAGCGGGTGCCGCATCCATTGTTAGGGCATGGGTCACTCCACGCGGCGACGTTGCGCGGGGGGACGGCGTGGAGTACCTACAGCGGGGAGTGCGTTTTGCAAGTGGAGCGGCGGTTGCTGCCGGGGGAGGATGCCACGGTGGCGCTTGGCGAGATAGCAGCGGCGGCGGCACCCCATGAAGCGAGGCGAATATTCCACCGGGAGCAGTTTGAGGCGAAGGCGGGAACGGCATTCATGGAACTGGTGCAAACCGAGGTTGCGGCGGTGCGGGGCCGGGAGCCGGCGCTTTGCGGGCAGATGCCATGGTTTGACGCGGCGTTGTTGGCCGGAGCGGGGATTGAAACGCTGATATTGGGGCACGGCGGGGCGGGGGCGCACGAGTTGGAAGAGTGGGCGGAACTCAGCAGTCTGGGGGAATTGACGTGCGCTCTGGTGGGGATCGCCCGGACGTTTTGCGCGTAAACAGTTTACACATCGCTCATTCTGACGTTTTTGCCGGTGATTTTCCGCGTTACAACAGTAGAGGGAGCAAAGAGATC
>JBIKOG010000146.1:0-19393 GCA_044358225.1 Bryobacteraceae bacterium
AGGCCGGGCGGGGGCATTTCGGCGTTGCGGATTTTGTCGGCGACGTCTTCCCAGACGTTGCGTTCGGCGAGGGCTTCCTGGGGCGAGCGGAGGCGGGCGAGGTTGAGGTCGGCGTTTTTGAGTTTCTCGTTGTGGCAGGCGACGCAGCGCTTGGCGAGGAACGGGGCGACGTCCTTTTGGAAGGCTTTCAGATGGGCGTCGTTGGACTGGGCCAGGAGGGGGAGGGAGAGAAGCAGCAGGTACCGCACTGCCTCATCTTATCGTGGATAATGCGTGTATGGATTTGATCTCACGCAGGGCTCTGTTGGCTGGCGCGGCGACGGTGAAGTTGCCGCGGAAGTTGCGATTGGGGATGGTGGGCGTGCTGGGGCATGCGGGGGAGATTTTGTCGCCGTTGCCGCAGTTGCCGGACGTGGAATTGGTGGCGGTGGCGGAGAGCGATCCGGCGGAGCTGGCGAAGATCAAGAAGCGGCCGGTGGCGGCGAAGGCGACGTTTTATTCCGATTACCGGCGGATGCTGGATGCGGAGAAGTTGGACGTTGTGGGCGTGTGCACGTCGAACGGGGACCGGGCGGCGAGTGTGATCGCGGTAGCCGAGCGCGGGTTGCCACTTATTGCTGAGAAGCCGCTGGCGTTGAAGCGGTCGGATTATGAGTTGGCTAAGAAAGCAGTTAGTAAGTCGGGTAAGCCGATTTGGTTGATTCTGCCGATGCGGTATGAGCCGCATTACTTAGCGATGCGGCAGATGGTGAAGGATGGCGTGGTTGGCGATGTGGGGATGGTGTCGTCGCAGAAGTCCTATAAGGCGGGGGAGCGGCCCGTTTGGATGAAGGAACGGGCGAGTTATGGGAGCACGATTCTTTGGATCGGGATCCATATGTTTGACCTGATGCGGTGGACGACGGGGCGTGATTTCACGGAGGCGTTTTCGTATCAGTCGCAGGTGTCGGCGCCTCGCGGGATTGGGCAGATGGAGAATACGACGACGACGATTTTGAAGATGGATAACGGGGGGACGGCGTCGTTGCATATGGATTATTACCGGAGCGAGGCGGCGCCGACGCATGGGGATGACCGGGTGCGGATTGCGGGGTCGAAGGGGGTGTTGGAGTATATGGCGGCGACGGGGCTGACGGTGTTGCGGCAGGGGTCCAAGGTGGAGACAGTGACGGCGATGCCGGAGCACCGGCAGATTTTTGTGGAGTTCCTGCAGGCGGCGTTTGCGGGGAAGGCGAATGATATGCCGCTGGATGACGTTTGGAAGGTGAATGAGATCACGATCGCGGCGCATGAAGCGGCGGAGTTGGGCCGGGTTGTGCGGGTGGGGTGACGTGTTTTCAACGACTTCTGGGACGGTCCGCTTGTGTCGTGCATTTTTTTTGGTGCCGCTCCCGGCCTTTGTTGATATTCAGTTTTCAAATAGCTGGTGGAGCGGGGCGACGATGGCCGATTCCAAGATCGCTGCTCCGTGGTTTTGGGGTTGCGGGTAAAGTTGGTATCGCGCGTTTCGCTCATTTGCGATGAACGGAATGCTGGTGGCGCGGCCGGGCCAGGGGCAGCGGCGTCTTCTCGACGAGCGCGGCGTAAGGCTGGCTGTGTATTTTCAACACCTTCTGGGACGGTCCGCTTGTAGTGGGACGTTTTTCGAGGCGGAGGAGTTCGCGCTCGAGTCGGGCCCGGGTGCGGAAGCAGGCGCCGAGGCGGGCCTGGAAACGGGCAATAGTTCCGCCGTCGATTTTGAGCGCGAGCTTCGTGGCTTCGATGGTGAGTTTGAGCGGGTCGCCGGCGTGCGGGGAGGTGGCGGCGAGGGTGTCGGCGAGTTCGCTCATGTAGAGGTTGTAGCCGAACTGTAGGAGCCGGATGTCCCAGAGTACGGTGATGAGCTGATTGACGAGGAGCTCGGCGTGGGCGGTTTTTGGGTTCCAGTCGGCGAGGAGCCTGGCGTGGAAGGGGAGGAAGGCCTCGTTTGACTCGGGGCAGATTCCAGAGACACTGGTGGTGTAGAGGCCGGACTTAATACTGGCGGTGCGACAACGGTGGAGGCCGGCGGCGGTTTTGGGGCCGCGGCTTTTGGCGCCGTTGGCGCGGGCGCGCTGGGCGCGTTCGGTGCGCTGTTGTGCGGTTGGCATGTGGGTGCCTCCTTTCTTGGGTTTTGAAATGGGAAAAGCCCTCGCTGGGCGAGGGCTTTTCGTGGGCGAGGTATTCCTGCGCGCTTTTAAACTAGCATGGCGGTCAAGCGGTTTTAGGGGTGGATTTTTTCAGGTTGTTGATTTGGCGGGAAATATAGATTTTTTCGGGACGTGATTTGCGTTTGGTTGGGGGCCGGAATTGCATCGCACTGTGCCTGGTCGAGCGAGTTTGGAGATGATCAGTCGGCGTCGAAGCTGAAAATGTAAGTCTTCTTGGCAGCCGAACGGTCGTGCGCGGTCATGTTCGCTTGGGAGAAGGGACACTCGTGCATTACTTTCGGCAGGACGGAACGTTTCAACGGGTGACAACAGACCGAGATCCGAATTCTTCTCGTACGGAACTTCGCTATTCCGTAGAACATCACCTGAAAAGGGGCATCGGTCGTCCGAGTCTGGCTGGTGACCGGATTACAAAATCAGATCCGTGTTCAGTTGTCGGCAATCGGCCACCCGATCGTCGGCGACAGGAAGTACAGTCCAGATGAAAAACTGGAACGGCGAAACACCCGCGTCGCTTTCCACGCGGCGCATCTCGAGTTCCTTCATCCACGTACTCGAGAAAGCGTGAGCATTGACTGCGAACCTCCCCAGGACTTTCAGGCACTTCTTCAGGCATTAGGGTTGCGGGTCAGCATGGGTCGATGAAAGGCGCATTTCACGGAGTTCGGGACCCGCGGGCAGCTTCCGAGTAGCGCGGAATCCGTTCTCGGCGTGCGATTACGATCACGAGCCAAATGATGAGAACTTAAAGGGCTGTGTGAGGTCGCCTCGTTCGCCATTCGTATCGATTCCGAAACGAAGCAGCGCCTGAACGCGCTTGCCAAGCGCTTCAAGAGAGCGAAGTCGTTCCTGGCGGCGGAAGCGATCACGGCCTTTGGCGTTTCGAAAGAGTCGCAACCCGGGGAGATCGAAATGGGGATTGCGGAGCTTGATTCGGGCCAAACCGTCAGTCATGACCGGGTTTCCCAATGGATGAAGTCGTGGGGTAAGGACGGAGAGACCAAAGCGCCACGATGAGTATTGGCTGGTCGCGCCGGGAGTGCCCTGCGAAGGATTCTGAGCAGAACGCATTCCCGGCTCCGTTACACTTCTCGAGACTCGCTCGGATTTGGGTGGACCGGGGCGGGTCGTTGCAACCCGGGACCTGATTCCGAAACTGACTTGGGCTTACAACTCCTATTTTAGTATTGCCGTCTTCACGATGCTCAGGAGCTTCGTTGTGAACTGGAGGCACAGGAAGAGGATCCCGCCCGCTATTCCCGGGATAGGAGATAGGGTAGTTTGAAACTGCCCCCCCTCCAGGAGGTTGGTTCTCAACTTCCTCCTCCGGCCGGTAGGCTCATCTCACGCCTAACCGTTCCGGATTAGCCCCAGGTACCGAAGCCGAATCCGGGGTGCCCGATCGCACGCGCGTCCGGAATCAGGGTGCGGATGCGGATGGCGTCAAGTGTGACTGCGGCGAATTCCGCTCCGGAAATGGCTAACCGTAAACGCCTACACGCACAGGCGTGAGGATAACTCTTGGCAGATTGTTCGGCGGGTCAATGAGAGGGCGTTTAGACGGGAATTTGCAGCCTCCGAAGGAGGTAGTACGTTTTCGCGCCTCTCTCGCCGCCCGTCACCACGAGAATTCCCGTGGTGCCATTAATCGTGATACGATTCGCAGCAATGACGCCTGTCAAGTGGTTTCGAGCAACTTTCATATTGGCGATAGCCTTTTCAAGTCTCGGGCACGCTGCCACCATCACAGTTTGGGATGGTATCTCACCGGATGACCAGACCTGCTGCGCAGGAGTATACTTCGGATACCATCCATTCTTTCCAAACGCTCCGGATGAGTACGCAGTGGTAGGTATGCGATTTGTACCCAGTGCTAGCGGCCAGTTAGCGAATATTCAACTGCATATCAGTTCTCAGGCTGCATGGGAAATGCAAATCTCGACGGAAGCCAGCGGCACACCTGCCAGCCCGCTAGAAGTGCTCCTCCTTCCCGGGAGCCAAGTCAACGGTATTCCGATACAGTCGTTCGATTCGCTGACACACCCATTCCTACAAGAGGGAACTCCGTATTGGATCGTACTGAGCGCGCTCACCCATTCGGTTGGTACTGTTTATCCGAAAAGTACAGGCTTTCAAGACGGCGGGCGGACTGCATCACGTTATTTCTGGCCTGGCAACGATTCTGGCTGGATATTTGCCTCAGGGCCGTCGCCCGGGAATGATGCGCAAATTTCATTCCGAGTCACCGCTGAGGTAGTTCCTGAATCTTCCAGTTGGATTTTGGTGAGCCTCGGAATTTTCGGAGTTGGCTTGTGCCGTCGCCCTCGCTTAACGTAAAGGCCTAGGACGTCACACAGGTTTTTGTCCTATTGCTGACCGCACCGACGTCGCAGATTCACGCACGCCGGAGCGTATGAGAACCGAACCATTTTCGTACAGCCGCGTGGAGTCCTGTCCCCCCATACCAGTTCGTCTTTATTCATTCTCCGAGTCATCGGAGTTGCTTGCAAAGTTATACTCGAAAGACGCTTTCAAATTGGCAACCCAAACTAATCCCCCCCCCGGTCTAGGAAACGTTAGGCGACCCGGAGGGAGTGATTTCTAATGCCGCCATGGCCGCTCTCTGCGTAGGCGATTACCTAATCTAGCTGCCTGGAATGTGACGGTTTGTGCGCGACCAAGTTCTTCGCTATAGTCGGCGTATGCGCCTGTTTGGCCGGGCATCGAAGCCGCCGGAGGGGGACATCACGTCGATCGCCGCGGCGTGGAAGGTCGCCGTCGATCAGCATGGCTCCCTGATCGCTTCACACATAAACGAAAGGCTTTCCCCCGAATCGATCACGCTGGCAGGCGAACGGGTGCTGCAAATCGAGGAAGCGGCAGTGCGCTCTGCGGACCCACTACATCATCTGCGGTCGAGCATTCTGGACGCGACAGATTTGTGGATTTGCAGCGAGGCCATCGACGATGAGATCTGGTCCGATTCTCCCGACCTCGGCCGAGCGCTGGAACAGGTGCTGCGGCGCGAAGAGTTGACGCGCTGCGCCACTCCTTTTGATGGGTTCGGCGGCGTTGGCTCGACGACAGCATACTGCATCGGCCGGATCTTGGCTCGCGCCCTCAGGCTTTATACGGCGAGCAATTACGGCGACCGCGCGGATCACGATTGGTGCGCCTGGTATGTGGATAATGCGTACACGACCCTGTCGCATTTGTTTTTCCGAGTCGCAGAGCGCGCCGCAAGTAAGCTCACGGCGACCGATGATGAACTCTACGCAGAGTGGAAAGAATCCCTGGCGCGTGCGAGGAGCCGCGCATTGGATGAGCCTATCGGCCAGACGATTTACCCGATTCCGCCCCGAGGACTCACGTGGTAAAGAGCTTACGACCTCACGCCAACTTGTCGAAATGCCCTTGCCTGATCCACTACTCATTCCTCCGATGTCATAAGCCAGCACCGCGCCCGCCCCCCCCGACACACCGGAGGATTGAGATTCATCCGGCGGTTGAAGCACTTCAGGCAAACCAATCCGACCTCGAAGGTCGGACAAGCTCTGGCTTGGTAGAGCCGTACCGCCTCTTCGAGCTGCACAGATATCGGTGTTCGAGTATCCGAAATTTCCCAAAGTCTCGACGTGAGCCGCTCTTTGCGAGGGCAATTCTATGGCACGATCTAACTGAGGATTCCAAATGGACCGTGGAGGACAATCCCCTGAATTGGAGTTGTACGTGACCCGCGTGGAAATTGTAGGACGGGCCTTGATGGGGCCTTTGTTCTACGAACTGGTAGACGAGGCTTGCCAGACTGAGCGTGGACCAAACCCGGAAGCTGCCGCGCCCTTGTACGACCGCGCCTTAGAATTACTCCAGCAGGCGCGCGAACGTCTCCGAAAACATCCCGAGGATTATGAGCACGTCATCGAGTGGCGAAATGAAAAAACCATACATGGTGTAGGTCATCCGGGTCTTGAAGAAGCACTCTCAGAAACCTACATCGATTACTGGACATAGCAATCAACCCAAACGGCCAATCGATTCAAACTGACCCACTACCCGCTATTCGGAACCTCGGAGCTGCGGAACTGCCGCCGCCAGCTTGTCCTGGTTCCTGGTCTGCGGCCTACTCCGTCCTGCCCGCAAGTCCATCAACGCCCGTCGCGACATGCCGGTGGTCTGTATGAGATGTGATAGCGGGACCCTCTTCAGCGCGGGTAGAATTTTGGTCTGCCACTCATCGCGGTGCTGATCGGGGATTCCACGGGTGAAGACACTGGATGATTTCGACTACTCGAAGACGCCGATGGTGCCGGCGGGGCGGGTTCGGGAGCTGGCTGAAGGTGGGTATATCGACCGCTCGGAGCCGGTCGTTTTGATCGGGGATTCTGGAACGGGGAAGACGCATTTGGCGACTGGTTTGTGTCTGGCGGCGTGCCGGCAGAAGCGGCGCGTGCGGTTCACGACGGCGGCTGGATTGGTCAACGAACTGATCGAGGCCAAGCAGCAGAACCAGGTGCGGCGCGTGATGGCGAAGTGGCAGAAGTACGAGCTGATCGTGGTCGACGAGCTGGGCTATGTGCCGCTGGCTGACATTGGCGCCGAGTTTCTGTTTCAGGTGGTGAGCGACCGGGCCGAGCGGGCGGCGCTGATTGTGACGACGAACCTGCCGTTTTCCGAGTGGACGAGTGTGTTTCCGAATCCGCGGTTGTGCAAGGCGCTGCTGGACCGGGTGACGGATCGGGCGCATATTTTGGACACCGGGAAGGAGTCGTATCGGTTTATGAGAACGAAGGAGGGCCGGCAGAAGGCACGGTGAAACCGCCCGCACTTTGGGGCGCCCCGGCCTCCGTTTCGCCCGGGTCCGCCCTTCGGGCGAACCCCGGCTTCACTCCAGCCAGGGCGCCCCAAAGCAACCTCGCAGCAAATGCGGGAAACTGACAATCTGGGGGGGCCAAATCAGATGATCAAAGGGGGCCACGCCGGAGTAGCGAACGCACCCCATGCACGTCATTGGCAATGGCTAGCGGATCTCGTGGGCGTGCGTCCCCGCACCAAAGGGGTACAGCGTGGTGACGACGAGTAAATCCGAACAGTCATTGGCGGCGAGGACTAATCGACTTGTGGCCGGGGGGAGGAGACGATACTGCTCTCCAAGTCCTTTGGCGATCAGCTTTCCAATAACGCCACAATATCCACCACGACGGGGCAATGGTCGCTTAGTTTTGACCATTGTTCGTACTCGCCAACCTCAACGGCTCTGAGCCGCAATATCCATTCTCGCGGGATGAAGACATAATCGACGTGATACGGCCTGTGTTTGTGGCGGAATAAATGGAGGGTCGGAGAAGTCTCCGTTCCTTGCGATTCATTGAACTTTTCATGATAGGCGCTCACCAGCCCACGTCCGTCCAGATACTTCACGACACCTGAATGGTTCCCGACCGTTCGTTTGGCATCCCAAATTTTGTTGCTGTTGAAATCCCCGGCGACGACTACCGGATTCCCATTGAACCATTCGGGATGAGCCATCAACGCTTGATAGACCTGTCCAATGTAGCGGTCTTCTCTACTCGCGCCGACTCGGCATGCCCAGACCGCGATCAAGATGAACGGCGTCGGCGAATCGACTGCAACGGGTGCTATCCACTTCTGGTCAGGCTGGGAGAGCGCTCGAATCGGCCATTCCCGCCGACAAATGATGCCTAGCCCCTTATGTGGATTAGAGCCGAACCAGAGAGTGCTCAGGCCGCGCTGCCGGAGCGCGATGACAGATTTCTCCGAACACTCGGGAACAACCGCCACGTCGGGGTCTAAAGAAAGAAGCGCATCCGTCTTCTTTTCGAGACCCATCTGGCAATTCCATGTAACGATTCGCATACTCGGTCTTCAATAATAGCTCGGCACCCCGCCACTCGCCCCCCCCCCCCCGCGTGTGTGCGATCGGGCATTCCGGATTCGACCCCGAAATCGCAGACGCATTCTCATCTGCCACTTGGGCGCGAACGCGAAAGTGTGGCAAGGCAAACATCGCCCCTATCGAAGGGCCGAATGGAGCATTGGCAACAGAGGGCGAGCCAGCTGGAGAGAGGGGGGCAGTTTCAAACTGCCCTATCTCCTATCCCCGCCCGCTATTCCCGCAATTACCGTTTTGCCGATCATGCCCGCGTAATTGTTTGCGCGGAAGTCGCTGAGGAACTCCGTTTTCAGGTCCAGAAAAAAGCCGAGAACCGGCGGAAATACCTGGATGAATAGAAACAGGCAGAAAAAGCCCACGACCGCCAGCAGGGCCAAAGCCTGGATGAGGCCCAGGACCTCCTTCGCTTCCAGCTTCTCTTGGGGAGCAGACACCTGGGCTGCCGATGTGCGGGCGGTGCCGGACAATGCGTGCTTCCATACATCTACCGCCCACGAGGCGGCTTCGGCTTGCATACCTTGGTTCGCTTGGAGCTGCACCCTCCATTGCGCGAGGAGGGTTGTATCGGTAGTTGGAGCGGCCCGGAGCGCGGCGGGAATTCCCTCGCGCCAGGCGTTCATGATGGCCGCGATCTCTGGACGATTGTCTGGGCATTGCGCTCGAAGCATGGCCTCCAAACGCGCCGGATCGTAGAGAAGTCCTTCTCCATGTACCTGCAGCAACTCTACACATTTGTGGCCGGGTTGATCATCCATACGAGCCTTCGCGGTTGATGTCAGAGTCATGATCAGTAACGCGTGATCGCCGCCATTTACCAATCAAGGCCGAAGAGGGTTCGTACCGAAGCCAGGAGCCGTTGCGCGCCGCGGGGGGCGTCACTGATCCGGCTGGCGTTGGGCGCCTGGGGGTTTGGCATGACATGTACGGTGAGCGAACTGGCGGTGTTGGCGAGGCGAAGGCGGGACCAGCCGGTCTGCACCCTCCATGAGGATCTGCGCCCCAAGTAGACCTTATAGCCGGGAGTGCGGCCCGGAGCAGATGGGTTGCAGATCTCCTTCATGAAGGCGGGCAGGGTATGCTGACAGGCGTCCGGGAGCACCGCAGAGAGGAAACTCTTCACCAGATCCTGCGCAAACAGGCGATCGGGACCATTGATAAACGTCCGGAGCAGAGAGAGTTCCATGCGAACGAGTTCGCCGGCGGGGCCAATCCAAACGTCGAGGGCGCAGACATCGTGGAACGTGGCTCCCGAGGGACGGTGGCGCACAACGGCGCACGGCGCTTCGATCCGGCGTTCTTCCGGTTGCAGGTGGAACCACTGGAAGAACTCCGATTGGGCGGCAGAGTCCAAGGACTTGCCAAGAGACCCGAATTTGTAGGTGTAGTGAGAGGGCACCGGCTAGACCAATCCGACGGTGTGGGCGTGCTCGATCCAAGCCTGCACTACGGTATCCGGCAGGCCGGGCGTGTGCTCGCGGAACTGGCGGATGGCGCGTTCCACCGATTCGGGACATGGCAGGCCAAAGCGTGCAAAGAGGCGCGGGTCATCCCCGTCGACGGATTCGGCACGGCCATCGCCGATGATGATGCCAGCCGCAGGGGAGGTGACGGAATCCAAGAAATCCTGAGGCCAGGGAGCTTTGGGCGCGTCCAAGAGAGGGGGGCCGCCATAGCCGTAGGGAGAGTAGTAGCTCCACAAGGCGACGTCCATCGCCAGATCGGGAAAGGCGGAGGCCAGGAGTTGGCAGTCGTCCATGATCTCCTGGCCCAAGGGATAATCTTCCAGTTCTCCGGCGAAGACGATAGACCCATCGGGCCAACACCAGCCGGTTCCATCGAGCAGGTGGTGATTGTGGAGCCAGTTGAGATCGAGGGAGCCCCAAGCGGATCTCCAATGAGAAATCTGGCCGGGCTCTTCGTTCGCAGGGAAGCGGAGTTGTTGGCGGAGTGCGGCTAGTTGCGGTGGGTGCGAATGGAAGGGATACTTCCGGCGGAAACCGCTGGCCGTTCTGCGGAGGACTTCATTGGCGCGCTGCGAAGGGATGGGATGGCCGACGACGATGACCTCCACCCATTTTGCGCTGAGCCAGCGGGAGAAATCGATGGGCATGTGCGTTCCGCTCCCTTCACTGGGCGCAATAGGCGGCGAGTTGCTTCATGGCGCCGGATGGGCTGGAGATCAAGCCGGAGACGCGGCTGTTGCCAACACGCAGCTTGATCCGATGGGCCGAGGCGAGGGCCTGCGCGAGATCGTCGTTGTAAAAAGCGACGGCACCGACGACGTGGCGCATTGGGGCTGGGGATGAGATCACGCTCGCTCCGGGGACACGGAAGATCTTTCCGTCAATGTCGAGATTGATGTAGAGATCGATAGGCCTGCCTTGGAGGCGCCACTCCCGGCCGTAGTAGGTGAGGCCGGGCTCGTTGGACTGATCGAAGGCCAGGGACAAATGCAACTGGCGCTTTGGCTGGCAGTCGAGGAGGCCGACGACTGTTCCTTCGGTTCCGGAAGATTGGGGCAGATTACGGAATATGAGGCCAGAGGGGGCGTCACCAAGATGGGCGCGGTAGAGGGAGATGGTGTGTGTGGCGGTCTCCCGCGGGGCCTGGGGAGTGTAGACCTGTGCGTTGGCTACGGCGGGCTGGGCCGAGAGAACGAGACTACCGAGCGCGAAGGCGATGAACAAGATCGCCATTAGTATGTAGGCGACGCGCTTGGCTCTATCGAGCTCATTCCAATGATCGCGAAAGACTCCTGAGACGGTTGGAGGCGAGACAACAATCGCCGGTGCGCCGGCGGGGGCGGCCCAAAGATCGGGGCCGATGGGGACACCGAAGTTAACGGAGTCCGCTGGATTGATGGGAAAACTAGACTTGTCGCGCATGAGGGTGAGTTGCCCGGGCACGGATTGCCAGCCGGAGGGCGTGCGGTTGAGATAGGCTTCGATGTAACGGGCGCGGGCCCAGGCTTCCGCCTTTGGTTCGGCGCCGGGGGATGGCAAGGGCGCGGGAAAAATGACTGTTTCGCTTAACCTTAGAGAGTTTCCGTTATCGCGGAAGATGCGAACGAGTTTGCCTGTGATATGCGTGGGAATGGCCGTGGGCCGGGAAGGCAGTTCGAGTTGCACATGCGCGGTGGCGGCGAAGCGGTCGGCGCGGCATTGTTCGGGCGTCATCATTTGCCACCTCCATTGAGGCCGGCGGCCATGGCGTTGTACCAGAGGGGGAAGCGGCCGACGAAGAGGGCGCCGTCCCTGGCGCGACAGTCGGCACGTATGATGCGTGAGTCAGCCAAAGCGGGCGGAGTAGTGGGCGAGAGGCGGTACTTGACGAACAGCCCGCCGGGTCCAGAGACGAACTGATCCATGGAGGCCCAGGGTACGAGGAACCCTTCTTTTTGCACGGGCTGTTTGTCATCAATAAAGATTTGGAGTCCGGTATCGTCGAGGACGTACCACAACGCGTCGGGCGCGGGCTGCTGGGATGCGAGGAACCCTCTGATTGACTTGAAGGCGCCGCGGATCAGGGCGCCGATCCCCAAGAGAAGGACCGCGATCATTTGAAACTGATAGCGGCTGGCTGTAATGCTGTCGGCGACTTCGACGGAACTGTTGGCGAACCACACGAAAAGGAGCAGACATGCAATGCCAAACGCGATATTGACGAGCCCGTCCATGGCCGTATCCTTGGCGCGTGCGCCGGTGAAACCTGACCCAAAGAATTCTTCGCGTCCGATGCGCTGGTTGGCCGGGGGTGTTAGGGCGGCGAAGGGCCGCAGCGCGCCGAGCCAGGCATCGACGGCGTAGCGCGCGGGCTCGGCCGCCATGCTTTGGTTGGTCCGCAATTGGTGCTGCAAGTGCTGGACCAGGTTGGCTTCCGGGGTCTTTCCTAATTCTGTGCGTAGGATGGCGTGTATCCCCTCGCGGTGCGCATTGAGCAAGACGGTCACCTCAGGGCGGTACTGTGGGCATCGCTCCCGAAGGAGATTTTCCAGCAGCGTTGGGTCCCCGAGCAGGCCGGCGCCGCGCTCGTGCATTAACCCGAGTAGTGCCAGCTTCGGTTGGTCGTTCATCATAGCCTCCGAGATCTTGGTGGAATCACTAACTGCCTACAGAACAAAGGGGATCAAGACCACGCCATGGGCGACAGTGTAGCGGAGCCGAGCTAGGTATGGAGTGGTGTTGGGAGACACGATTGTTTGAGGTCCGCTAAGTAACGCGCGAAACGGGGAAACATTCCCTCGCGGGCGAAGCCCTGGTGTATCCGTTGGCGTGGATGGCCCGAGGATTTGGTTGATTTATGCTGATCTCATTGCCTGGCCGCGCTGGGTCTGTTACCGTTATCGAGTTGCGGGGTGGAGCAGCCTGGTAGCTCGTTGGGCTAATAGCGCAGAGGTCGCAAGTTCAAATCTTGCCCCCGCAACAATATCTATTGTGCGCGCCAAGACATGCACTTTCGTTTAGAGATTAAGACTCTAGGGTGATGCCAAATAACTTCGTTCGGTAAACGTGGTGAGTGTTCCCGGTTTTTGCCGAAGCCGCAGGTCCACGAATCGGCACGTGGACCTGCCCTAGTCTGCTCGCGAGCGGTGATGGGATTTCACCGCTGGAGAAGCACTATGAGGAATTGGACAACACGGCAGAACATCAAGTGTGGTTCGTCATCGACGGCTATCCCGATCCGAGTGCAGGGGCGAGGAAGCCCCGTACCCGCGGGTTGTTGAAGGGCTGAGTGGCGAACGGGGTGAGGTCTACGTGACTCGCCCAGAGTTGGCGTCTGACAGGCGCTCGGAATTCCGCTCACTTCAGCCGGAACAACTGCGCTGCGTCCTCCGAGCACGGCTCGCGGACGACGCCGTCACCGCGCCGTGTCAGGCAAAGGCCGCTCGTCGTTGTCCGAATCCGGTGTTGACCGGCCGGACCAGGAAGGAATCGGAACGCTTGATGATCAACTCCCCAACAGGGGTGGACCACCAGAGGGAGGCCCGCCTGAACGTCGCCCGTCGGGTCGGCGCAGTTTCGAGCCTCCGTGCGCAGCCGCAACGAGTAGAAACGGTCGCGTCTGCGCCATAGCTGGAATACGGGTTCGGTGGGGCAGGGGCGGAACTGAAACCGCCGGAACCCCTGCCACTTATCCTCTCCGGGCGCCAGGCACTCTTCCCCCTGCGCCAATTGCACCAGGCCGCCGGACACCACCGGGTCCACACCGGCTTGCTGCGTCACGTCGAAAATCTCTCCGGCAACCGTCAACCGCGCCGTTCGCGCCGTTGATTCCCGATTCGGCTCGACACGGATTGTGACTGCATTCGGCGTCGCCTGCAGCCGGATCCAATCAGCTCCAGACGTCTCCGCGGTCCAACTGCATCCGTCGTCCGCGTAGACCTCCAGTAGCGTCTTTCCCCCGCGCGACCCCATCGAAATCGGTTCCCGCGGCGTCACCGTCATTCCCGCGCCGCACCCCTTCTTCGCGCCAAGGGGCAATGCCCACACGCCCTGGCTGCTGGTGGAGTACAGTACACCTTTGTTCAGGGCGATCTCTGTAACCGACCCCGCCGGACGCCCAAAGTCCAGTCTCTTCCAGGATTGGCCAGCGTCGTTTGTGATAACCACACCGTAGTCGGTGGCCGCCAAGAGCCTCTTGGGCCACGCCGGATCCACCAATAAGCGCTGGACGGCCAACCCGGCGGGAAACCCCGCCAGCCTCTCAAGCGTGAGCCCAAGGTCGGACGAGCGGAACACCCCCTCGCGCCCACCAACGAACAACTCGCTGGGCTCGGAAGGCGCAAACACGACCGCCCGTGACTTGTCCGCCTTGGCGCCTTGCCGCCAGGTCTTGCCTTCGTCCGCGGTTAGCCAGAGCCCCTCTTCACTGAGCGCCACGAGCGTGCGATCGTCCATCGGCGAGACGGCAAGTGACAGGATTCTCCCGCGCGGTTCCTTGGGCCCGATGGTTCGCCATGTCCGGCCTCGGTCGGGTGACCGCCACACTCGTTCCAGTCCCACGAAGATCTTCGCCGAATCCCGATGTCCAAACACCACGGGCATGGCCGACACGAGCTTCTCCTTGGTCGACGGACCGAGTTCCACGCAGGGCTCTCTCTCGGATCCCATACGGTATAGCCGGCCGCTCCCCGGGTAGACCCGCCGCATCCCATACACGGCCCCGTCCGGCGCGGCATAGACCCGCTCGAACTCCCCACCGCAGCCCGCGTCGCGCCAGCCAGACCTCGGGTCGAACGTGACCATCCCATAGTCGCCCGGCGACATGTAGATCCGCTCTCCGCTCACAGTCAGTCCCCAGGCATGAGTGGTCAATATGCCGGCGTCGGTCCGCCTCCAGTGCTTTCCCTGGTCCGTGCTCTTCCACACACCGCCATCGTTGCCACTGTAGATCACCGCGGGGTTCGATGGAGCAAATGCGATTCGCAAGTGATCTTCGTGCGGCGAGATTTCAGGCGATCCAAGGGTGCGTAAGCCGTCGGCCGAAAGATGCATGTCGACGTTGCCCACAATCACCCGGTTGGCGTCACGCGGATCGACGGCGATGGCCATATCCATACGTCCCTGGTGGCGGCCCGCAATCACCGCGCCCGGCTGCCAGGTTACGCCTCCGTCTGTGGAACGGTACGTCAGCAGATCGATCGTCGTGCCCCATTTGTCGACCCGTCCGGACACCCGTTCGGCATACACCACGAGCTCATCTCCGGGCGCCCAAGCAACCACTGAGATGGCCTCTTTCTGGCCTCCCCACGAATCATCCACCCGCCTCCAGGTCTTCCCGCCGTCGGTCGAACGCTGCACGCCGGCGCCGCGCGACGCCAACAATAACACCGTGCCCGAGGGGGAGATCGCCAGGCTCACCGCGTCGTCGAAGAATTCGCCGCCGCTCGCCGCATAGGTTAGCAACTGCTCCCAGCTCTTGCCCGTATCACGCGTCACCCACAGCCCTTTTTGGCTCGCGACGTAGAGCGTGGACGCATCACGCGGATCGAAGGCGATATCCCAGATGTGCTGGTCTGGCGCCGTTGGCCCGATGTTCTTCCACGTGATGCCCCCATCCCTCGAGAGCATGACGCCACGAGCCTTGTTGTAGTCGACGGCCCTCAGCCCGCCGGCGACATAGCCGCCGATCTTGGGATGTGCGCGGACCGACAGGATGGCGCTGTTCTCCAGCCAGTCCAAGGCCAGCCGCCAGGACTCGCCGCCGTCCCGCGTCATCCACAAGCCAGCGCCGTTTTCCGATCCAATCTCGCCGCCCGCACCGTAAGCCGCGTAGACTACACGCTCGTCGCGAGCGTCCACGGCAAGGTCGTAGACTTTGCCGCCATAGGTAATGGGCCCAATCGGCCGCCACCGCCCATAGCCCTCCTCGCGCGGGAGTCTTTGAAACGCCTCCGCTCGTCCAGCCGGCGAAACCTGCCCGCTGGGCTGCGCCCCGATCCATGCCGCAAAGACAAGGACCGTGAATGGTCGCACGATCCGAGTAATGTTACTGAACCGACAGCTCCTCACTTGTCGTCGCGCTCCTCCGAATTATGATACTCGGACGGACACCAGCACCGGTTGCGCTTTCAGTGGAGTTTCGTTGATGGTGTTACTCACGAAGAGCGGCAGAGAGGCCTCACGGGGCCGAAGGCCGATCATTTGTTTTTAATGCAGCGATCTCGCGATCGGAAGGGCCGTACGCCGAGCGTTAGACGCGACTTTCACGCCGTATTCAATCAGTACTCAACCGGGACGTTGTCATTGACGTATAGGGATGATTGATATGCCCTTTACGAAGTTACGCGGGTAACCCACGTCTTCCGGAACTGGAATACCCTGATAACGCTCGTTGGCCGCGCAAGACGCAGATGAGGTGCATGAGCCATGATGGAACGAATGGCAACGGTACGCATGAGCGAGGGCGAAGTTTCTCGCGATCTCCATGCCGTGCTGGCCAAGATGCGGCAAGGCGTCGAAGTTGTGATCGAGCAAGATCACAGGCCTGTCGCTGTGTTGAAGTCGTTCGTTCCCGTCCGCCCTGGCCGTAAGCTGAGCGATTGCATCGCTCTGGCGAAGGCCTATGAAACCAAGCTCGGCTTCGCGCCTATCCCGGATGAGGACTTCGCCAAGGACGTCCAATCGGGCATCGACTCGCGCAGCGACTCGTTCGAGCCGCCGGCATGGGATTAGTTCTCGACTCCAGCGCGCGTCATCGCGGCGGAGCGAGAGAAACGCCCGGTTAGCGCGCTGTTGGCGTCGCTGGTGGCGTGGCCGGAGTCGATTTTGGGCATTGCTTGTGCGCCGCGGGTGGATCTTCCTCCGTAAGCCGCCGGTGAGGAGCGGGCGGTTGGGAAAGGACCACGGCGAAGCTGGCGGCGGCGCAGGGCTTGGCGACCGATTGCCGGGAGGTGCTGCGTTCGTAATGGGCCCTGTTCTACGTCGAGGCGGAGGGCGGCGGTGTTTTCCTGGAGGGTAGGGGAATGGGGGTAGGACAAGTTCGGTAATTGAGTTGACTGTCCCTAATTTTGTGTGTCCCTAATTTTGTGTGGAATATTTTTGCGCGGGTTGGCGGGGGTGGCATCTGAATGTAGGTGAGGGGCTGGGGCCTCCTTTCGATTTATGAAGAACGTGAAAAAAGCGAATCTGCCGAGTAAGGTGTGCGTGGTTTGCAGCCGGCCGTTTGTGTGGCGGAAAAAGTGGGAACGGGTTTGGGACGAGGTGCGGTACTGCAGTGAGCGGTGCCGGCGGAACCGGAGCGGGCGGGGATGAGCGCTGCGATGCGGCGCGAGTTTGCGGGGCGGGAGGAGCTGGCGGCGTACCTGCGGGACGCGTTTCCCGATGCGGTGGGGGCCGAGGCGGGGTTGAGCCCGTGGCGGGGCGGACGGACGGCGGCGTTGGCGCGGATGGCGTCCGTGGACCCGGTACGGTACGCGCGGACACGGAACTTCCTGGACGGCGCGGTGACGGGGCTTTCGCCGTATTTGCGGCATGGGGTGCTGACGCTGGGGCTGGTATGGCGGCACGCGCGGGAACGGGTGGCCGACCCGGAGCGGGATGCGGGCAAATTCGCCAGCGAACTGGCTTGGCGGGACTACTGGCAGCGGTTGTATGCGCAGTTGGGCGAGGGGGTTTGGGAGGACCGGGAGGCGTATAAGACGGGCCTTTTGCCGGGGGCGTATGCGGCGGCGTTGCCGGCCGATTTGGAGGAGGGGAGAACGGGGTTGGCGTGCATGGACGCGTTCCGCGAGGAGTTGCACGGGACGGGGTATCTGCACAACCATGCGCGGATGTGGGTGGCGGCGTATGTGGTGCACTGGCGGCGGGTGCGGTGGCAGGCAGGGGCGCGGTGGTTTCTGTCGTATTTGCTGGACGGGGATGCGGCGTCGAACAACTTGTCGTGGCAGTGGGTGGCGTCCACGTTTTCCCACAAGCCGTACTTCTTTAACCGCGAGAATTTGGAGAAGTATACGGGGGGCCGGTATTGCCGCGGGTGCCGGGCTGCGTGCCCGTTTGAGGGCTCCTACCAAGACTTGTCGCGGAGGCTGTTTCCGATCCTATGAAACTGCACTGGGTACATACGGACTGCCTACGGGCGGAGGGTCCGGCGGTGTTTGTGTTTGACGACCGGCAGCTGGCGCGGGAGCGGTGGAGCCTGCAACGGATCGGGTTTGTGTACGAATGCCTGCTGGAGATGCCGGAGGTGGAGATTTTCCGGGGGCCGATGGCGGAGACGCTGGCGCGATTGGCGGCGGAACGGCAGGCGGAGGCGGTGGTGGCGGTGCGTCCGATGGACCCGTGGCTGCAAGGCGAGGGGCGGGTGTTGGAGGCGGGCGGGGTGCGGGTGGAGTGGGTGACGGCGGAGCCGTTTGTGACGTTATCGGGGAAGGTGGATTTGGGGCGGTTTTCCCGGTATTGGCGGCGGGCGGAGCGGGAGTTGTTTCGATGATCGAGGTAGTGTGGTTCAAACGGGACCTGCGGGTGGAGGACCATGCGCCGTTGGCGGAGGCGAGCCGGCGGGGGCCGGTGTTGCCGCTGTATGTGGTGGAGCCATCGGTGCTGGCGGGGGAGGATTACGATGCCTGCCATTGGACGTTTGTGGCGGCGAGTTTGCGGGAGCTGCGAGCTGCGTTGGCGGCGCGGGGGCAGCCGCTGGTGGTGCGGGTGGGGGAGGTGGTGACGGTGTTGGGGGCGATCCATGCCGAGTACGGGATTGCGCGGTTGTGGTCGCACGAGGAGACGGGCAATGGGTTGACGTATCGGCGGGATGTGGAGGTGGGGCGGTGGGCGCGGGCGGCGGGGATTGAGTGGCGGGAGACGCCGAATGGGGGCGTGGTGCGGCGGCTGCGGAACCGGGATGGGTGGGCGCGGCGGTGGGAGGCGCGGATGGCCGAGCCGGTGGTGGCGGCGCCGGGGCGATTGGTTGGGGTGACGATGGCGCCGAGGCCGATTCCGGAGGGGCGGGAGTTGGGATTGGGCGTGGATCGGCGGGTGGGTGCGCAGGTTGGCGGGGCGGTGGCGGCGGAACGGCTGTTGGACAGTTTTCTGCGGGAGCGGGGGCGGCGGTATCACCGGGAGATGTCGTCCCCGGTGACGGCGGGGGAGAGTTGTTCGCGGCTGAGTCCGCATTTGGCGTATGGGACGATCAGCACGCGGATGGTGGTGCAGCGGCTGCGGGAGCAGGCGGGGGGAATGGCGTGGCGGGCGTTTGACGCGCGGCTGCATTGGCGGGACCACTTCATGCAGAAGCTGGAGGACGAGCCGGCGATTGAGCACCAGAACTTTGTGCGGAGCTTTGATGGGATGCGGGAGAACGATTTTGACGCCGAGCGGTTTGCGGCGTGGGCGGAGGGGCGGACGGGGTATCCGATGGTGGACGCGTGCATGCGGTGTTTGCGGGAGACCGGGTGGATTAACTTCCGGATGCGGGCGATGTTGATGTCGTTCGCGGCGTACCATTTATGGCTGCACTGGCGGCCGGCGGGGCTGGATTTGGCGCGGCTGTTTGTGGACTATGAGCCGGGGATTCATTGGAGCCAGTGCCAGATGCAGTCCGGCACGACGGGGATGAACACGCTGCGGATTTACAATCCGTTGAAGCAGGCCGAGGACCACGATCCGGACGGGGTGTTTGTGCGGCGGTGGGTGCCGGAGTTGGGGACGGATGGGTATGTGGCTCCGATGGTGGAGCATGCGGAGGCGGTGCGGCTGGCGCGGGCGCGGTTGATCGAGTTCCGGGCGAGAGGGGGGGCGCGGGCGGAGATTGCGAAGGTGGTGAAGAGGCATGGGAGCCGGAAGGGGCGGGGAAGGGG
>JBIKOG010000018.1:0-63458 GCA_044358225.1 Bryobacteraceae bacterium
GCCAGGCACCAATTTAATGTTTGAGAGGGTTTTGGGCTGGCGCGCACTACTTTAGTGATGCCTAGACCAGAACGATTTACGCCGGCGGGGGTGCCGGTGCACGTGACGCAGCGGGGAAATCACCGCTTACAGACGTTTGACAGGGATGAGGATTACCGGTTCTTTCTGCGGCTGATGGGGAAGTATGCGGGGATGTATCGGAACCGGATTGTGGGGTATTGCCTGATGCCGAACCACTTCCATCTGGTGGTTATTCCGGAGGAAGAGCGGGGAGTGTCTGAGATGGTCCGGACGTTGACATCGCAGTATGCGAAGTTGATTAACGAGCGGGCGGAGCGGAAGGGACATTTGTGGGAAGACCGGTTCGGATCGGCGGCGATGAGCCTAAAGCACTACCGAATGGCGCTGGCGTATGTGGATTTGAATCCGGTTCGGGCGGGAATGGTGACGGCGGCGGGCGATTACGAGTGGTCGAGCGCACGGGCGCATTTAGGGGTGGGGCCGGGGCCAGGGTGGTTGGACTGTGGGGAGTTTACCAAAGTTCACACTGCGGATGAGTGGAAGGCTATTTTGCGGAGGAAGGAGGAGGAGACCGACGTTGCGGCGTTGCGTCAGGCGACCCGATTGGGACGATTCCTGGGGGACGGCGTGTTCGTAAAACAAATGGAAGCGAGGTACGAGAAGCCGCTCGAACGGCGTCCGCCGGGAAGGCCGAGGCGGGCGATGACTGTCGCCGTTTAGATTAAATTGGTGCTTGGCACCAATTTAATTTCGTCTTCGAGGGAGGAGAGGATGAGGAGTTCGCAGCCGGTGTCGGTGGTGAGGTAGGCGTGGTCGGTGCCGGGGAGGGCCTTTTCGTAGTCGCCGGCGTGGATGTGGACCTTATCGCCCAGGCGCACGTCGCCGGCGAGGACCAGGCATTGCTCCATCTGCGTGTGATGGTGCGGGGGATACTTGGCGCCGGGCTCCAGACGCAAGAGCGTCGTCGCCATGCGGGTTTCTTTTTCCAGGTGCAGGATCTTCGTCGTTACGCCGGGGTAGCCGGTTTCGCGCCACGTGCCGTCGCCCTTGCGCAGGACGTGGACGCCTTGTTCGGGTTCGCTGAAGCCTTTCGGTTTGGATTTCGTCGCGGTGGCGAGGAGGCGGTCCTTGATGTTGGGGCGGGGGGCGGGGATGGGGGTCGCGTCGACGAGGGCTTCGGCCAGGGCTTGGAACTTTTCGACTTCCGCGGTCGCGGCTGGGTCGCCGGCGGCCAGGAGGCGCTCGAAGTCGTCGCGCTCCGTGCCTTGCAGGGCGCCGATGGCGTAGAGGGCGGCCTGTTCGCTAATTTCCGGCATGTTCGAGTTCCTCCCTTAATTTGAGCATGCCGAGGCGGATGCGGGTCTTTACGGTTCCTAATGGGACGCCCGTGCGGGAGGCGACTTCGGAGTGGCTGAGGCCTTCCCAGAAGGCGAGCGAGATCATTTGACGCTGCTCGTCGGGCAGGACACGCAGAGCATGGCGGAGACGCTGTTGCTGTTGGGCAGTGGCGAGGAGCGTTTCCGGGCCGTCGGCTGGGGAGACGTGTTCGAGGCGTTCGGGCTGTTCGGGCGCGATGAGGCGGCGCCGGGCCTGGACGGAGCGCCAGCGGTCGAGCGCACGGCTGCGGGCCATCATGCCGAGCCAACTGGCAACGGCGCAACGATCCGGGTTGTAACTGCCAGCCAGCCGCCAAACCTGTTGGAAGACGTCGAGGGTGATTTCGTCGGCTTCGTCGGGGTCGCGGAGGATACGCAGAGCTATCGCATGCACGTAGCGGTTCGCCTCATCGTAGAAATCGGAGAGGGCGCCCGAGTCACCTGTCGCGATTCGCATCACGAGCAGAGACCATCGATCGGAAGCGGGTGAGTCCCCCCTGATCGATGGTACGCGTGACGTACCCGCGCTGGATTCACTCATGCAAAATAAATCTAGTCCTTTAGCGTCTCCATGTAAGCTAGCATACTGTCCATGTCGGCGCGCTCGAATTTGTAGGCGGGCATCACCGAGCCGGGCGAGAACTTCTGGGGGTCGCCGAAGTGGCCTTCGAGCCAGGTGCGGTCGCGACGTTTGGCGACGCCGTTCAGGGGCGGGCCGGACTTGCCGCCAGCCGAGTTGATGGCGTGGCAGACGCCGCAGTTGTTCTTCATGTAGAGCTGGGCGCCGCTCACGACGTTGATGGGCGTGGAGGCGATGGCGACGACGCTTTCATCGTCGAGCTTGCGCATAAAGGTGGCCAGTTGGCGGAACTGCAGATCCTTGAGGCCACGATTGCCGGCGTTCTTTTGGAAGTGAGCGACGAGGGCGTCGCGCTCTTCGTGAACGGCGATGTCGGCGAGGTTGGGACCGGCCTTCATATCGCCGGGGGTGACACCGTGGCACTGCCAGCACTGGCCCTGGCGGAAGCTGCCGACGGCAGCGACCTCTTCGGCCGTGAAGCTCTGGTAGGGCTCCTTATGCGGCGTGGAGCGCATGGCGGCGAAGGTGAGGCTGCCCCACCCGATGGCGGCAAAGAGAACGATCCCGAAGGCGAAGGTGCGCTGGCGGAGCTTGATGGCGGCGCCGCGATCGATGAATGGAGTCGCGAAGAGCAGGCCGACGGCGACGCCGGGGAGCACCATGGAACCGATGATTTCGAGCGGGCCTTCGAAGAACTTGAGCAGTTGGAAGAGGAAGAGGAAGTACCATTCGGGGCGCGGGATGTAGGTGGTGTCTGTCGGGTCGGCGATCTTGCCGAGCGGGACACGGACCATGGTCGCGAGCGCGAACAGGATGGAGAACATGATGAAGATGGCGACGGTATCCTTGAACACCTGGCCGGGGAAGAACTTCTTCTTCGGTTCGGTTTCGACGGGGGCCGGGGCGACGCCGTGCTTGCGCACGAGGAAGACGTGGAGGCCGATGAGCAGCATCATCAATGGGGGGAGGAGCAGCACGTGGGCGCCGTAGAAACGGGCGAAGGTTTGGACGCCGATGTTGCCATCCTCACTGCCCATCAGGCGCAGGATGTAGGGGCCGGCGATGGGGGCTTTGGCGGTGATCTGGGTGGTGACGACGGTGCCCCAGTAGGCGCGGTTGTCCCAGGGGAGCAGGTAGCCGGTGAGGCCGAAGCCGAGCGTCAGCAGCAGCAGAATGACGCCGAGCATCCAGGTGGCTTCGCGGGGCTTTTTGTAGGCGCCCCAGAGGAAGGTTTGCAGCAGGTGCATGCCGACGACGACGATCATCATGCTGGCGCCCCAGTGGTGGAGCCCGCGGATGAGGCGGCCGCTGGTGAGTTCGGTGAGGATGAAGCGCAGGCTGGCATGGGCGTCCGGCGGGGTGGGGGCGTAGTTCAACGCCAGCAGGATGCCGGTGACGACTTGCACGAGGAAGCAGAACATGGCCACCGAGCCCAGCACCTGGTGCCAGCCGCTGGAGGCGGGAATGTCCTCATAGAGAAAATGTTTAACGCCGGAGACGGCGCCGGTGCGGTCTTCGACCCAATCCAAGACGGAGTTGATCATGGGGTTACCCTTCCGCCGATTGCTTGACGTCGCCGAGGAGGACTTTGATGCCGTCGACGCGAACGTCGAAACGGTCGAGGGCGCGGGGCGCGGGGCCGGCGACTACTTTGCCATCGGGGCTGAACGAGGAGGTATGGCAGGGGCAGACAAAGGTCTTGTCGCCGGTGTTCCAACTGACAGCGCAGCCCAAGTGGGTGCAGACGGGGGAGAAGGCGACGACCTGCGATTCGCCGGTCTTGACGACCCAGGCGGCGGCCTTTTCGGTGACCAGTTTCCAACCGTCGCGGCGGACGCGATTAAAAATAATCTGTTCGGGCTGATTGACCATCAACTTCGTGAGGTCGGCGGCTTCGATCCAGTCGGACTTCTTCTTTTCGCGACCGGGAACGAGTAAATAACCGAGGGCCGGGAGGCCGAGAGCGGCGCTGATGGTACCCATCATGGCGGCGATGGAGCCGACCAGGAAGCCGCGGCGTTTTTCGAGCGTTTCTTCTGCCATTCGTTTTGTATTGTAGGGGTGTTTTCTGCGGTCAGGAGGTTACGTAGTGTTAACTCAGCCGGTTTCGGAGGCGATTGGCGAGTTCTTTCTCACTTGTTACGAGATTTCGATTTTCGAAGGGGTCTTTTTCGAGGTCAAAGAGCATTGTCTCGCCGTGGAAACCTTCGATTAGTTTGTGGCGGCCGTCCCAGACGAGTTTCCATTCTTCGAGGGCGGAGACGAGGAAATCGCGGTGTTTGGCCGTTTTGCCGGTGAGGACGGGGCGGAGGGAGCGGGCCTCCATTTGCGGCAGCTTGGCGGCATTGGCATAGTCCAGAAATGTGGCGGAGATATCGATCAGGCTGGCCAGGGCGTTCGATTGGCGGTTGGGTTTAACGTCGAGGCCGGCGATGATGAGCGGGATGCCGGCGGAGGCCTGGTAGGGGACGTGCTTGCCCCAACGGTTGTGGTCTCCGAGCATTTCACCGTGGTCGGAGGAGAAGACGATCAGGGTGTTTTCGAGTTCGCCGCGCTTTCGGACTTCATCGATGATTTCGCCGATGCGCTTGTCGATGTTTTCGCACATGGCGGTGTAGTTCTGGCGGATTTTCTGGTGGGTGGGAGCGTCGAACTCGGTGGTTTGGTTGGGATGGGGATACTGGCGGGTGCGGTTTTCCATGGAGGCGGTGATGTCCATGGGGGCGTGGGGACCGGTGAAGTTGACGACGAGGTGCCAGGGCTTGTTTTTGGGGGCTTTATGGAGGAGGGCCTTAGCGTTTTCGGCGATCCAGTTATCGCAATAGGCCTCGTCGGGGAGGGGGGTGGTGTGGGTGAAGCTGTAGCCTTTGCGGCGTTTGAAATCGTCGACGTGGGCTTTGGCGAGGCCTTTGCGGTGGAGCAGGGCCATGTAGGGATCTTTGGGCGCTTCGGCGCCGGATTTGACGGCGTCGCCTTTGCCAGCGTTATCGATGCCGGAGGAGAAGCCCCACTCTTTGAGCAGGCGTTGGCCGTCGAGGCCCCAGTCGAGGCTCTTCTTGTGGAGGTCAACTTTGCCGCAGGCCATGGTGTGATAGCCGGCCTGCTGGAGGGACTGGTAGTAGGTCTTTTGTTCGAGGGGGAAATCGACTTGATTGTTGTAGACGTTGGCGTTTTTGTACTCGCGGCCGGCGGCGAGGCAGGCGCGGCTGGGGGCGCAGAGGGGGGAGGCGCAGAGCACCTTGTGGAAGCGCATGCCGCGGGCGGCGAGGGCCTGGATGTTGGGGAGGTTGAGGGGAATTTTGGAGTTGCCGGGGAGCCAGTCGGGGCGCCATTGGTCTGGCAGGAGGAAGAGGAAGTTGGGTTGCTTCGGCTGGGCGGCCGCGGCGAGGGTGGCGGCGCCAAGGAAGGACCGGCGAGAGGGCATCTGGATAGGCTACTAAACTTTAACGGCCAGGCGCTTGGAGGGAGGGGCCGTTCGAGCTACGCCCCTGGTCGCTGACTTGTTGTTTGCCGCACATCTGTTAGGGAAGCGGCCAACATGAGCGCAATGCCGGCATAGAGAAATCCCTTCGGCGCCCAGGCCAGATTCGCAGCAAGGAATGCAGCGCCGACGAGCGATAGGGCCTGGGAAATGCGCCATCCTACGGTGCGGACTCTCCAGAACGCGAGGGCCAAGTGAATCATGAGGAGTCCGGCGGCGAGCCACAGGAGTGTGGATTGGGATGGGGTGGCGAACGCCCAACCAGTGAGACCGATGGAATTCATGTAGCCGGCCCAGCAGACAGGGCACTTTGGGACCAACGACGCCAACAGACCAGGGGCAGGCATGGCCGCGCTCAATGACCCGGCATTCCCGGACTGGCGCGCGCTTAACAAAGACGCCGCGTCGGAAACGACGATCTCTTCGCTCCAGTTCAGCCTGGTGTATGAGAACGCAATGCGCCCATCACGGTCCAGAACGAAGACCTCGATCGGGTGGCGGCTAACCAGCGATTCGAAGAAACTCACGCCCAAATCAAAATATCGCCGGAGCACGGCAAACCCGCTGGTCGTGCGAATCAGCTTGTTATGGCCATCCATCTTGAGTCCGCGATTGTGACCGTAGCGCAACAGCCTATCCGGGGTGTCATAGGCGGAATCGTAGGTTATGCCAACGGTTGCGATTGAGGACGCGAGGCCGCGCGCGGCCAGGACACCTTGCGTTCTGGCCAGTTTCCAAATGGTCAGAGAGCACTTCAGCGGATTGTCGCAACGGGAATAGAAGAAGGCAACTATAGTCGGATGGCCCTGAAAGATCTGTTGACAGGTACTGGACACTCCCATCTGGTCTTCGAATACGACCGCATCCAACGCCTCGATGCCGGTAGGCCTGGCGGCACCAAAAGAGAGGCGGCCCAAGATAGCGTTAAACGGCAGACTGGAGCAACAGGCGTCGCCTTGTTTGAAGGAAAGGCACAGGCTTTCAATCTGGCGGAGGACATCGACCGTGGCGGCGCGGGAACGGACCAAATCATGCAACTCGGCCGCCATTGGCGCAGCACTGGCCCCCATCCAGTGAAGTGTCGCCGCCAGTTCCCGCATCGGGCTGGTGTTTCCATTTAATCCGATGCCGCCATATTCGCCGGTGCACACCGGAAGGTCGTGCCCCCGCGCGAAGCTAAGCGCTCCGGAGAGAGCATTGCAGAAGGCGGGGTCGGGTTGATGCCAGGAGCGAAGGCAGATGAGAGCCGCAGTCGTCAGATAGGCGTCATGTGCTGTCTGCAGCTCCTCCAAAACGTACGGCAGTGCGCAATCGGAGAGGTCCAACACCGCGGTTTCGTGACTGTAGGCTAACAGCAGCCAACCACGCATTCGTGCAATTGCCGGAGCGGAATGCCCCAGATAGGCAGCGTTCCGTTCGTCAAAAAGCCGTAGCAGTTCAGATTGCGAGCCCATGCGCGCGAGCCGGCTTACATGGGCCGCAAACTGTTCCTCGCTCGTTTCCTGTAGCTGTCCGGTCGTCATGACGGCGTGCCCCTCAGAAACCGTATTTCACTCCTAGCTTTTTGGCGATCTGCTTGATCTTGGCAGGCGACTTCTGGCGCAACGATTCAATGCGCTGCTTCAAGGCGGTGTTGCCGGTGATGGCCTTTTCGTCGCCAAAGTGATTCATTGCGGTGAGGCAAGCCGTTACGACGTCGGAATGCTCATTTTCATCCAACACCGCCTTGGTCGCGAAGGTCTGCATAGCTTTCGGGTCCAAGGCATGCAGGGCGGCCGCCGAGAGTTGACGCATTGCCGGCGTTTCGCCTTTATCCGACAGGGTCTTCAGAATCGTCTTCGTTGACGCCGGGTCGGTAGACATCAACCGAAGAGCCTGTTGACGGGAGTCTTGATCTTGAGACGAATCGAAAATCGACCGCGCCAGATTTTGAACACCAGCGTGGAGATTGTAACTCAAGTAGTGCAGTGCGTCTCCGGCCGGGACCAAGGCCTTCTTCGCATCGAGCAGTCCAGCCATCAGGGCTTTTTCGGCGAATGGATCGCCTTCCCGAGCCAGGATGCCCAAGGCCTCCTGCCGGACATCCACTGCCGGATCATCCGACAATTTCCGCAAGGCGGCAAAGTAGTCTCCGCGAAGGGCGTCGAAATCCGGGTCGCCGAAGCTCGCCGCTTGAACGGTACGAATTGCCTGAAGGCGGGCGGGGACGCCCTGGCCCTGATCGCTCATGATTCCAATGGAGTCACGAATTCCCACCGTACCTGCGTAGGCTTGCAACGCCACCGGAGTGGGATCCACGGCGGCGGGCGTTGCCGCGGTCTTGCGAGGAGTCTTTTTCGCGGGCGCTTTTTCTGCAGGTTTCGCTGTCTTCTTTTTCATGGCTGTAATCTCACTTTTTCTGGCTGAACTCCGGATTGCTGGTTAGAGAGGGATGTCGTCATAGCTAAACCCCAAATTGTTCGCCGTTGCGAGCGAACCCTGATAGTCAAAGCAATTCCTGACACGCGGAGTGTTGCCAGGCGCCGCCACGCAGGCTGATGCCGCCAGCGGCCCGCCCGGGGCAACAGCGGGACGGGGCGGGGTTACCACTCCGTTCCAAGGCCACATTGTGTCGCCCAGATTGTGCCCAATGCGGTTCGGCGGGTTGGGCGGAACAGGAGTATCGAACGCTGCCGGAACCGCGACATCGTAGCGATTGTTGGCCTTCTGCCAGGCTGCCCAAAGCCGGTCGACATTGCAGTGGAGCAGGAAGAACAGCGGATCGCGGGCAGCCTGCGAAATGGCTTGAAGGAACCCTGAAAAACTCACATGGGCTTGGGCATGCGGGTTACCTTCCATGGTTCGGAACGCAGCGAAAGCCGTACCAAGGGCGAGTGTCTGCGCCTGGGTGAGAACGCCTGGGGGAGCCGAGTTCACGTTGAAGTTGGGTTGGCGGACAATTCCCGTTACTCCGTCCGTCCTCCAAAACAGGAGCGGATTGGCCGGGCTGAGAACGACCGGATTGTTGTTGTTCCCCTGGCCGAAAAAGTCGGGAGTGAACAACGCGGGACCAGGCTGATCGAAGCGCCAATAGGGCAGCGCGACACTGCGGTCAATCGCCTGTAGTTCGCGTTCCAGGTCGAGAAGATAGGCACGATGCCACGGGAGGAACCCAGGGCGACCATGGGCCTCTAGATTCGACGCGGCGACGTGCATGTCGCGAAAATCGGCAAAGCGGCCCAGCCCTTGATTGTTCAATACCGCAAGCGCGGATAGCAGGCGGTTCCGTTCGCCGGTGTTGAGATTAACGGCGCTTTTGCGAATTCGCACCATCAGATCGACGTTTCCGACGGTAGTGAGGGGACCAATGGGCAATCGCTTCCAGCGGGCGGTTATCCGTACACCAGGATCCGCAGTGCTGGCCGTGATGCCGCGCACGAAGAACGGAACCGACGTACCATTTGCCGGCACCGTTACGTTCATGGTTGCGCTGCCGGCACCACTTGCGGTACTGGAAAACCGGATCGCACCGCCGCCGGGCAAGGCAGTTTGACTGAGTTGAACCTGCGCGGTAGCGCCCAGTATCCCCACCGGATTGGTGACACGGATACGGCAAGGGCTCCATGCCCAGGTCAGATAACGGGCGGCTGGTTGGTTGCTGTTGTTGTTGATTAATATTTCGACAAGCACGAGAACCTCTCCTGTAACGTCGGCTTCAGGTGCTGAGGCGACTCGCACCCGCGGTGTGGCACTTAACCATCACCCGCCATGTACAGATATGCGAGAACCGTCAAACAAACGGGACACGAATTTTTCGGGACAGAACAAATCTGTTGCCGGAAGTGGCCTATTGAGACCACCACGGTTGTTGAGTTTACACAGCGCCGGTAGAGCCTCACGAGGCCCACTGGCCGGAGCATATCACCCCAAACAGGCGACGCGGAGGCGGTCTTCCAGGACGAACTGCTCGTTTTCGGTGAGCTTGCGGCCTTGGGACGTCAGATAGAACACGTCGAGGGCTTTGTGGGCTTCGGTGTCGATCAGCACCACTTCGATGTTGCAGCCGGACTCGGCGAAGACGCGGGCGAAATCGTACAGCAAACCGATGCGGTCTTCGGCGATGATCTCGACGAGCGTGGCGTGGTCGGAGGCTTCGCTATCGAAATAGATGCTGGGGCGGAGCCGCTCGGCCCGCGGCTTGGCTTGGGGGCGGACACGGCGGTCGAGCATCTGGCGGACGTCAATCGTGCCCATGGCCGCCTTTTCGATGACGCCGCGGAGGCGATCGACTTCGGAGGGGTTTAGCTCCAGCGCGCGGCCGGGATCGGAGAACGTGAAGGCATCGAGCACTTCGCCCTTGGTATTGGCGAACGCCTCGGCTTTGACGATATCCATGCCGAAAGCGCTGAGGGCGCCGACGATGGAGGCGAAGAGCCGTGGCTTATCGAGCGTGACCAGGATGAGCTTCCAGACACCGCCATGGCGGGTGAGTTCGACGGCGACACCGGTTTGGCGCGCCGCCTGTTCGAGGGCAAGGTGGGCGGCGACTTCCTCCTTGGAATGGGTGCGGAGGTATCGGCTGGGGAAGCCTTCGAGGAATTCGCTGTCGGGCGCGTCGGGGGTGACGTGGATACGGTCGGTATCGAGCGAACGGGTGAGTTCGCGGAGGCCGATGGAGTAGACACGCCAGAGCTGTTCGAGGCGCCACGGGGTCATGGCGGTGGGGTTGACGCCGCTGATATCGGCGTAGGTCATCAGCGCCAGATAGCGCAGATTTTCGACGGTGCCGGCGCGGTTGGCCAGTTCCTTGGCGGTGGCGGGATCGTCGAGATCGCGCGAGTTCATGACCGACGACAAGGCCAGGTGCTGTTCAACCAGGAAGCGAACGAAGGGCCGTTCCTCTTCAGGCATCTGGATGCGGGCCATGATGACTTCCCCGAGGCGGGCCGATTCCATGGCGTGGGTGGGGCCGTCGATGGACTTGCCGATGTCGTGCAGAAGGATGGCGAAGATGAGCAGCGGGAGCGAATCGACTTCGGTGAGCAGTTCGGCGAAACGGCGGCGGGGGCCCTCGTTCTGCTTGCGGAGGTTGAGCAGGTTTTCGGCGACGATGAGCGTGTGCTCGTCGACGGTATAGCGGTGATAGAAGTCGCGGATGACGAAGCCTTCGATCATGCGCCATTCGGGGAGCAGGGCGCCGAGGAGGCCGGTTTCATGCATGGTGCGGAGGGCGACCATGGCATGGGGGAGGGCGAAGATTTCGCGGAGATGGTTCCAGAGCGGGCGCGGTTCGGCGAAGTATTTCTCGATGACCGGAATGGCGCGGGCGATGCGGCGTTCGGAATCCGTCGCGGGGACGAGGCCGTGGCGGGCGGTGAAGCTCATCAGGCGCAGGGCGAGTTCAGGATCGGACTCGAGCATCTGCGGATTGCGGAGGAGCAGGCGCTCTTTACTGACAGAGATTTCCGATGTCGACAGGCGGGTGCGCCATTCGCGGAACTGGCTGAAGAGGCCGCTGGGGACGAGACTTTCGGAGACATCGATGGCCTGGCGGGCGGCGCGGTGGATGCGGCGGGCGGAGAGGAAGTACTGGCGCATCCAGCTTTCGATGGGCTTGGCCGGGTCGATGCCGGTGATGTAGGGCTGGCGGACGATGTCTTCCTGGGCGTCGAACTGGAGGACGTTCTGATCGCGGTTCGCCATGAAGTGGAGATAGCAGCGGAGAGTGTAGAGGAACTCGATTTCGGGGCCGAGTTCGCCGAGCCAGTCGGGGAGTTCGCGGGAAGGGTCCTGGAGTTTGGCGAGCCAGCCGATGACGTGGAGGTCGCGGAGGCCGCCGGGGGATTCCTTGATATTGGGTTCAAGGTGATAGACGGTGTTTTGGAATTTTTCCTGGCGTTCGCGGGCCTGGCGGATGAGGTGGCGGAGGAGCGTCTGGCGTTCGCTGGCAATGAACTTCGGCAGGCGGGCGAGGAGGCTCTGGTAGAGATCGGCGTCGCCACAGAGGAAGCGTTGATCGAGCAGGCTGATGGTGAGTTCGAGGTTGGTGGAGTGGTATTCGCAGCACTCCTCGACGGTATGGACAGAGTGGGAGATGCGGAGGCCGCTATCCCAGCCGATGCGCAGAAACGCGGAGAGGGCGTCCCGCGACTTTTCGTCGGAGGGCGCCCTGTCCACGAGCAACATGATGTCGATATCGGAGTGCGGGAAAAGCTCCGATCGACCGTAGCCCCCGACAGCCAGCACCGCCATCCCTTTCGGGATGGCAGGCGCCAAGTTTTCGAGGAAAGCAGAACGAAGTACGTTGTTGACTAACGCAGTTCTCTCGGCCAGGACGGCGACGGGGTTCCCGTCCGAGAAGAACCGCTCACGAATGGATTGCAAGGGATCGTTAGAGGGCAGTTTCGCCGCGCTCATCGTTTCTAATGCGAATCGCGTCCGCCACTTCATAGACAAAGATCTTGCCGTCGCCGATCTTGCCCGTTTTCGCAGCCGCGGATACGGCGGCGATGACTTCTTCCGCACGAGCCGAGGCGACCACCATTTCGACCTTCACTTTGGGAAGCAGGTCGACCTGATACTCCTGGCCGCGATAAACCTCCTTGTGTCCCTTCTGCCGGCCGTGGCCGCGAACTTCTGTTACCGTCATGCCGTCGATGCCAATCGCCTTGAGAGCTTCTTTGACTTCTTCGAGCTTGAACGGCTGAATAACCGCTTCGATTTTTTTCATCGCGTTTTCTCCAATTTGGACCCGGGGTTACGATTCCAGGCTATACCCTTCTTCGCCATGCTGGCTCAAGTCAAGACCCATCGTCTCTTCTTCGGGCGAGACGCGGAGGCCAACGACAGCGTCGACAACCTTGAGAATAATGAAAGTTGCGACGATGGCGAGCACCCAGGAGATGCCGACGCCGATGATCTGATTGACGACCTGACCGCCGTTGCCTTCGAGCAGGCCGACGGGAAGAGCGTTACCGGCCGCATCCTTGAACGCCGGGTTGATGTCCTTGGTGGCAAAGATACCAGTGAGGATGGCGCCGAGGGTGCCGCCCGCTCCGTGGACGCCGAAGGCGTCGAGCGAGTCGTCGTAGCCGAGCATGTTCTTCACTTTGACAACCATGAAGTAGCAGAAGACACCGGCGATGAAGCCGATGATGAGGGCGGGCATCGGCTTGACGAAGCCGGATGCGGGAGTGATGGCTACGAGGCCGGCGACGGCGCCGGAGATGCCACCCAACACGGAAGGTTTGCCATGCTGCATCCATTCGGCCAGGAGCCAACCGCAAGCGGCGGCGGCGGCGCCGAAGTGAGTAGCGGTGAAGGCGGAGGTGGCCAGGCCACCGGCGGCGAGGGCGCTACCGGCGTTGAAGCCGAACCAGCCGACCCACAGGAGGCAGGCGCCGATGAAGCTGAGCACGAGGCTGTGGGGCTTCATGGGTTCAGAGGGATAGCCCTTGCGCTTGCCCATGACGATGGCGCAAACGAGAGCGGAAACACCAGAGGTGATGTGGACGACAGTGCCGCCGGCGAAATCGAGGCAAGGAATTTTGCCGCCGAGGAACGCGTTGAGCAGGCCGTTGTTGCCCCACACCATGTGAGCCATGGGGTAATAAACAATGAGGGACCAGAGAATCGTGAAGAGCACCATGGCGCTGAACTTCATGCGTTCGGCGAAGGCGCCGGTGATGAGCGCGGGCGTGATGATGGCGAACATCATCTGAAAGAGCATGAAAGTCTGATGCGGGATGGTGGCGGCGTAAGTGGGATTGGGATCGGCACCGACACCTTCGAGGAAGAGATAGCGGAGATCGCCAAGGAAGGGGCTGCCTTCGCCGAAGCTGAGGCTATAGCCAAACAAGGCCCAAAGGACAGTTCCAATGGCCATGAGGATGAAGCTTTGCATCATCGTGCCGAGCACATTTTTCCGGCGGACCAGGCCGCCGTAGAAAAGGGCGAGGCCGGGGCCGGTCATCATGAGTACAAGGGCGCAGCTGACTAGCATCCACGCATTGTCCGCGCTCAATTGCGCGTTTTTAATGCCAGCTTCCAGTGCGGCCGTGGGGCTCGGGGCGGGAGCAGCGGCTTGCCCCATCAGGTGGGCTGCCATGGCAGCCGACAGGGACAACATCGATAGAATTCGTTTCATGACTCTCCTCTTGGGCTGACCGCGACAGGGCGGGACGCAAACAGGGCGTGTGATAGTTATCATCCACGCTGGCGAAGCGAAGCGGAAGTCAATCTTTCCTATCCGGGCGATTCAATTTATCTATTGGCCCTTCTCCCTATCGGGGTAATTGAAATTATTGATTGGCGCTGAGCGCCGGTTGCCCCGTAGACTTCATTCTAGGTCCCCGTCGCACCTCAGCATTCGTGCAATTAAAGAATCCAAAGTGGAGATCTGCTAGATGAAAACTCCGACGTTTTTTCGCGTCGCAATTACTGCTCTTACTCTTGCCGGCGCCCTTGCCGCGCAGGATAACACCCAAGCGCCGGCCCCTGCGCCCGCGCCCGCGGCGCCTTTGTGGTCGGCTGGGCCGATCACCTTTAGTGGGTTGATCGATGGGTACTACAGCTTCAACGCGAACCACCCGGCCAGCCGGAACAACGATTTGCGCAACTTTGAAGTGAAAGCGAATCAGTTTTCGCTCAACATGACCAAGTTCACCCTGGAACACGACGCTGATCCGGTGGGCTTCAAACTGGACCTCGGCTTCGGCAAGGCCTGGGACCTGTTCCACGCGACCGACCCGGCCGGCGTGAACACGGTGAAATATATTCCGCAGGCTTATGTCACCTTTAAGCCGAAAAATGCCGGTGGATTGCAGATTGATTTCGGTAAGTTTTACACCTCCGCCGGCGCTGAATTGACCGAGAACAACCTGACCTGGAACTACGGTCGCGGCCTGCTCTACACGAACGGACCGTACTATCACTTCGGCACGCGCATCACCAAGCCGGTCAATGACAAATTCGCGGTCGGCCTGCAGATCGTAAATGGCTGGAACAATGTGGAAGACAACAACTCCGGCAAGACTTTTGGCTTCACGACCGCCTGGACGCCGAGCAAGAAGTTCAGCTGGTACAACAACTACTACACCGGTCCGGAAAAGAACGACACCAACAAGGGTAAGCGGAACTTTTTCGACACGGTGGTGAACATCAACCCGAACGATAAGACGAGCTTCTTTGCGAACTTCGACTACGGCAACGAGTCGAAGGTGGGCAACGGCAGCGCGACCTGGGTGGCGATTGCTCTCTCCAGCCGGTTCCAGACGACGGAAAAGACCGCCTTGGCGATCCGGTACGAGAACTACAACGACAAAGACGGCTTCATCACCTTGCAGAAGCAGAAGCTGAACAGCTTCACGGTGACCGGCGAGTACAAGTGGATTGAAGGCCTGCTGGCGCGGTTGGAATACCGCCGTGACTGGTCCGACAAGCCCTTCTACGGCCGCGGCAACGAGCCGGGCAGCTGGAAGAATCAGGACACGATCACCCTTGGCGTCGTGGCCTTCTTCGGACCGAAGCGCTAATTCGTAACCGGCACCGGCCGGAGCAAGCCGACACCAATCTGCCCGTGCAGATTTTCGGCAGGCTCCGGCCGGTCGCCGCCTCCAAACCACACCCGCACCGTTCCGTCCTTCTGCACTTCCACCTCCGGGTCACACACGACCTTCGCATTCCACCCTTCGCCCACTCCGATCAACGCTGTTTCCCCAACTCTTTCCCACTTGATTCCATCGTTTGAAACCGCCATGCCGATGCGGCGCCACTCCTTTTTGTCGCGGCCGGTGTAGAGCATCCACCACTTGCCGAACTGCGGCCAAACGGCGGGTTCGCCGAGGCCGTTTTCGTCAAAGGCGCCGGGGGCGCCGAGTTCGAGGATCGGGTTTTTGAGGGATTTTTCCCAGTGGACGCCATCGGTGGAGACGGCGATGCCGAGCCGCTGGCGGCGGGCGCGGTCCTGGCCGAGGAAATAGAGATAGTGTTTACCGCCGACGGTGATGGTGTAGGGATCGCCCACGCCGCGTTCGTCCCATTGGCCTCGCGGGCCGGCGGGGAGGACGGGTTCGGGAGCCTTGTCCTTTTGATTGCGCAGGAGGCCAAGTTGGGGCGGGTTGCCGGCTTGATACAGATAGTTTTCGCCGAGGATGGCGCCGTTGGCTGCGATATAGCTGCCTTCCCAGGCGGCGGGGCCGGGTTGGAGGATGGGGCCTTTTTTCAGCCAGGTGACGCCGTCGGCGGACGTGGCGACGCCAGTGCGCCAGGTTTTGCCGTCCCAGCCGGAATAGAGATTGAGATAGCCGGTGGGCGTTTTGGCGATAGAGGGGTTGAGGGCGTCGACGCTGTCGAACTCGCCGGGGGCGCCGTGAGGGAGAACGGGGGTAGGCTGTGGCTCCCAGACCCAACGGATCTTTGCGGGCTGGCCGGAGGCCGGGGGAAGTTCGAAATCGGCGTATTTGGCGCAGCCGGAAAGGGTTAACGCGGCCAGCACCGCCCACCATCGCATACAAGGATCATAGCGGGATTCGAATTTTGAGTGCGGTGCGCTTGCCGGGATCGGAGTCGAGCAGGAGTTCGCCGTTGAGGTTCTTGACGCGGGAGCGGATGGTGACGGGACCGCGTTTGAGCAGGTCGAGTTCGTCAAGCGAGTAGGCGCCGGCGAAGGGAAAGCCATTGCCATCGTCTTCGATGGAAAGCTCGAAGATTTCCCCATCGCGGCCGACGCCGACGGTGAGGTGCTTGGCCTGCGCGTGCTTCTGTACGTTGTGCAGCGCCTCCCGGACGATCTGCAGAACCTCGGTGGCGGCCTGTGTTTCCGGGGGGACGCGCGTGGTGCTGCCGACGAAGGTGGACACGACGCCGGTATCGCGTTCGAACGACTCCACCAGTTTTTTGATGGAGGGGACGAGGCCGGCGCCATCGATCTCCGGCGGGCGCATGCTGCGGACGAATTGGCGGATCTCTTCACCCTGATCGCGGGCGAGCTGCTGGAGTTCTTCGAGTTCGGCGACGGCTTTCACCGGGTCGCGATCCATGATTTTGCGAACGACTTGCAGGCGCATCTGGAACCCGACGAAGCACTGCAGCGGGCCATCGTGAAAATCGTGCGCGATGCGCTGGCGTTCGGCCTCCCGGGCGTGTTCGGCTTCGGAGCGGTACATCATGGCCTGGCGGGCGGCGGCGCGTAAGCGGACCTGCAGGGCCTGGCGCTGGAGGGCCATCACGGTGACGGCGGTACCAGAGAGCAGCACGCCGGGCGAGAGGACGAGGGTACTGGTGGTACGGGTGAGGAACAGGAAGATGGTTGTGGCGAGGACGACAGCGAAAATCTCCCGCGGCGTGTGGAGCAGCGCGGCCGACATGAGGATGAACAGATAAAAGAGCGCAGTGATGCCGGCGTTGTACTCCAAGGGGAGTGAGGTGCAGATCAGGAAGAAGACGGTATCGACGAGGAGGCTGAGCAGCATGTAGCCGCGGCGCTCCAGGCTGTAGCCGAAGACGGCGGCGAGGGCGTAGAGGGTGTAGACGATCCAGAGGCCGAGGCTCTTCTGCGCGGGTCCACCGGAGGCGGCGAAAGCGAGAACCGAACAGAACACGCCAAGGAGCAGACGGAAAACGGCGAGCGCGAGTTGCCAGCGGGGTACTAGGCTAGTGTTCGCCAGTTCGGCAACCGGAGCGCGGTCGTGCCGCGAAGCGTCGGTAGACATCATCCTGGCTTATTATCGGCGTAATTCCAGGAAAGCTGCAGAGGGCGAAGCAGGGCGGCGGCGATGGCGAGGCCGAACAGGAGGTTGAACCCGTTATAAATCGTGGGGTGGGGAAAGTTCGGCGGCAGACTGGAGAGGCTGGGGCGGAAGAGTCCGGCGGCGGCCTGCGCCAGAATAACGACGGCGATAACGAGAGCGGCCGGGCGGCCGAAGCGACTGCGTTGGTAGAGACTGATGGCGGCACAGAGATAGGCGGCAGCCCAAAGGACGGTGCCCCAGCGGGGAAGCGCGAGGCCGAAGAAGAGCCGCGGATCGGCGGAGATCGCCTCGATTAACTGCAGCGGTGTGCCAACGGCGAAAAAGGCGGCTACGACGCGCGCGGCGAGTGGGAGCGAATGCGGGAAGGCCCGGCGGACATCGTTGTGAAAGAGGACCACGGCCGCGGCCGGGAATGGAATGCCGAAGAAGAGAACTTCCAGGCCGAGGGTGATGAAACGGTCGGTGCGGGTGTTGGCGGAAGGATCGGCCGGGGCAATCTGCGCGGCGAGGAAGTATGGCGCCATCATCCAGATTGATAAAACGATGGCGGTGGAGAGATCCCACGCCCACCAGCGTCGACGGTGAAAAGCATGGGAGCCGGCCAGCATGCCGGCGGCGAGGAGAACCAGGAACAGGTATAGATCGAGAGATATGTCGGCGGGACGGGCGATGGCCAACAGCAGCGTCGCCAGCGCGCAGACGAGGCCGAGGACGAAAACCGCCCAGCCCATCCCATCGGCGGCGCGCAGAAAAGCCGGAGACACGCCGACAGTTTACCTCGCCCGGGAACTTTTCCCGGAACGTGGCGTCCAATGGAACAGAACGACACGCGGCAGTCGAGGCGTGAGATCATAAACGGGGATGCGCAATATGGCCGAAGCGCTTATTACAGTGCGGTTGGACGACAACCACCCGGTGGCAGACCCGGTGGCCACAGCCTCGCTCGACGCCGTACTGGTCGAACGGCTACAGAATTGCGACCAGGACGCCTACGAAACGTTGCTGGCGCGATTCCAGCAACCAATCTACAACCTCTGCTACCGGCTGATTAATGATCCGGCCGATGCCGCCGATGTTGTACAGGAAGTGTTTCTCAAAGTTTTTCGTTCCATCGACAACTTTCGCGGACAGAGCACGTTGAAGACGTGGATCTACCGGATTGCGGTGAACGAGGCGTACAATCACCGTCGCTGGTTCAGCCGGCATCGCCGTCAGGAGGTCGGCCTCGAAAGCGAGGACGAGACTTCCCGGCCCTGGCTGGAATCGATTTGCGACCCGGCTCGGGACCCCTACGAGCTTGCCCTAAATGAAGAGCGACACCAGCTCATCGAATCCTCCCTGCGAGAGATCAACAGTGATTTCCGCACCGCCGTTGTCCTCCGCGACCTTGAAGACTTAAGTTACGAGGAGATCGCCGATGTTTTGCAGATCTCACTCGGCACCGTCAAATCGCGTATCCTGCGTGGCCGTGAATCGCTTCGTCGCGTTCTGGCTGGGCAGATGGATCCTCAGACCGCGAACAACGGAATGGGGCTCGTTCCAGGAGCTGTGAAATGATGCGGCCCGTTGATTGCCAAACTTTTGAATTCTGGTGTGAAGACCTGAAGAGTCCGCGCGTGGACGCGGCGCTTCGGGAGCAGTTGCAGTCCCATCGGGCGCAGTGCCCGCGTTGTTCTGATTTCGCGATCCGGTCCGAACATCAGCGGCGCGCGCTGCATGGACTGCCGGTGCGGCAGGTTCCGATGAACCTGGCCGTGAACCTGCGCGTGATGGCGTCCAAGGAGCTGGCGCGGCGTTCGACGCGCGTCAACCTGGCAACGCGGATGGATATCTGGCAAGGGAAGATCGGACTGCTTCTGAACAATCTCTGGCGTCCGCTGGCCATTCCGACGGCGGGGGGCATCGTTTCGGCCTGTTTCCTGTTCGCCGCGCTGATGCCCACCTTCGCCCTGCAGACGCCCGCTTCGGCCGATGTGCCGACGGCGTGGTACCAATCGGCCGAAGTGTACGGCTTGTCGCCGTTCGGCGGCAACTTTGACAACGTCACGATCGACGTGCGGATTGACACGAGCGGCCGCGTGATCGACTACGCCGTGCCCACGGGCGATTCCGGCATCTGGCTGAAGAACCCGCAAATGAAGAAGGCCGTCGAAAACAGCCTGCTGTTCATGAGCTTCAAACCGGCGAGTTTCTTCGGGCAGCCGGCGTCGGACACGATCCGCATCACGCTGCGGCGCAGTCATATTGAAGTTAAAGGCTAACTACCCTGGGACGTAAGCTAGGCCAGCATTTTCTATCCAGCCAGCCGATCCTGGAAAAGATCGCGGCGGCGGTGTGCGCCGATAACCCGGAGACGATCGTCGAGATCGGGCCGGGGCAAGGGGCGTTGACGGAGCATCTGCTGAAGTCCGGTGCGCACGTGCACGCCGTGGAACTGGACCCGGAGATGGTGGCCCATCTGGCCAAGCGCTTCCCCACCCACCCGCGGCTGACGGTGCATCACCAGGACGTGCTCGATACCGATCTGGCGCAGTGGGGCCCGGCGGCCATCGCGGGCAATTTGCCCTACTACATCACCTCGCCGATTCTGGAACGGATCCAAAGGGCGCGCGCAACGGTGCGATCGTCGACGCTGTTGATCCAGAAGGAAGTGGCCGACCGCGTCATCGCTAAGCCGAAGTCGCGCGACTACGGGTATTTGACCGTCGTCGTGCAGAGCTGGGCCGATGTGGAGTTCGTCGTGGCTGTGCCGCCGGAGTCGTTCAAGCCGCCGCCGAAGGTGGATTCGTCGGTGATTCTGCTGAAGAGCAAACCGGAAGTACCGGCCGACCTGGACGCGTTTCTGAAGTTCGCCGGGCACGCCTTCCGGCAGAAGCGGAAGAACCTGCGGAACAATTTGAACGGCGTCTATCCGGGCGTGGATTGGAACACGTTCGAGGAGCGCACGCTGCGCGCCGAACAATTGAGTATTGATGAGCTCCGCGCGCTGTGGCACAAGTTATCCTGAAGGTTGATGCTTCGCGTACGTTTCGCTCCCTCGCCTACGGGCTATCTGCACATCGGCAGCGCCCGGACCTTCATTTTTAACTGGCTCTATGCGCGCCGCAACGGCGGCACGATGATCCTGCGTCTGGACGATACCGACGTCGAACGCAACACGCAGGCGTCGGTGGATTCGATCTACGACGGCCTGAACTGGCTGGACCTGTCCTGGGACGAGTTCTACCGCCAGTCCGACCGCCTGGACCTGCACCGCGCCGCGGCGGCCACGATTTTGGAAAAGGGGCTCGCCTACCGCGACTTCACGCCCGCCGCCGGACCGGACGCCGAAGAGAAGGCGCACGACGGCATGGCCTGGCGCGCCAATCCGGGGCAGCGCGAAATGTCGAAGGAAGAGTCCGACGCGCGCGCCGCGGCCGGGGAACCGTTCGTCATTCGCTACCGCGTGCCACGCGACACGGGCCGCGTAGTGTCGTTCAAGGACAGCGTCTACGGCGAGCAATCGAAGTCCTGCGACGACATCGAAGACTTCGCGCTGCTGCGTTCGAGCGGCATGCCGACCTACCATCTGGCCTCCTGCGCCGACGACGCCGACCTCCGCATCAGTAACATCATCCGCGGCCAGGACCACCTGACCAACACGTTCAAACACGTCCTGATTTTCGAGGCCCTGGGCGCCGCGATTCCGCAGTTCGCCCACCTGCCGCTGCTGATCGCGCCCGACGGCGCCAAGCTCTCCAAGCGCAAGCACGGCCCGGTGGTGAGCGTCACCACCTACCGCGACGCCGGCTTCCTGCCGCACTCCTACGTGAACTTCCTGTGCCTGCTGGGCTGGAGCCCGAAGGACAACCGCGAACAGATGACGCGCCAGGAGATCATCGACATCTTCAGCTTCGAGGGCATCAACCGGTCGAACGCGGTGGTGAATTTCACCGAGGAAGACCCGATCGACCCGAAGGCGCTGTGGCTGAACGGGCAGCATCTGCGGTCGCTGCCGGTGGCGGAAATCATGCCCGCCGTGACGAAGGTTCTGGAGAACGCCGGCTACACGATTCCGGCCGACGCGGCGCACTTTACGAGCGTCGTGGACCTGATCCGCGCACGCTACACAACGCTGCTCGATTTCGCGGGCAAGGGCCGTCCGTACTTCTCCGACGAGTTCACCATTGAACCGGCGGCGATGGAGAAGCTCGACGTGGCGGGCGCGCGGGCGCTGCTGGCGGAGCTGGGCGAGCGCCTGGCGGCCGATGCCGAATTCACCGAAGCCAGCGTGGAGGCGCACCTGCGTGCGCTCGCCACCGAACGCGGCGTGAAGGCCGGCGTGTTGATCAACGGCTCCCGCGCGGCGCTGACCGGGCAGGCAGTGGGACCCAGCGCGTTCCACCTGTTCACCGCCGTGGGCCGCGACCGGGCGATTGCCCGATTGAAAGCGGTGGCGCAATGATCATCCTGGGACTGGGCGGACTGGGGCGCGCGGCGGCGGCGGTCATCGCCCGCGACGGGCAGTTGCTGGCGGCCGTGGAGCAGCACAAGGTGGCGCGGAATCACACGCCCGGCGTGCTGCCGATGGAGGCGATTCGCACGTGCCTGGAACTGGCCAAGGCGAAGCCGGAAACGGTGGATATCGTTGCGCTGGCGCGGCCATTTTCTTCGGAATCGGAGCTGCATCTGGAGCTGCGTACGCAGTTTCCGCGGGCGCGCGTTGTGGCGGCCGAACACCATACGGCGCACGCCGCGGCGGCCTACTATCTCTCCGGGTTCGATCATGCCACGGTGTTGACCCTCGACCGCAACGGCGACTTCCGCTGCGGAGCCCGCTGGCAGGCGTCCGGCACCCGCATGCAGTTGGATAAGGAGATGTACTATCCGGATTCGATCGGCGATCTGTATAGCCGCGTGACGGAGTTGCTGGGCTTCCACGAAAACTCCGAGGAACACAAGGTGCAGTGGCTGTCGACCGAGGGCCACCCGGCCTACGCGCCGCTGTTTGAACAGATGTTCCCGATGGATGGCGACTGGGCCAACCACACCGACCGGCATTTCTTCGACGGCGAGCGGATTTCCCGCGGCGGCTTCAGCACGCGGTTTTATCAGGGGTTGGGCCTGGCCGATGGGGCCGCGGTACCGGAAAAGCTGGCGCCCGACGTGGCGGCATCGTTGCAGGCGACGGTGGAAAAGATCGTACTCCGATTGGCCGGCACGGGCGAAAACCTGTGCGTGGGCGGCGGTGTGTTTTTCAACTCGATTCTGGTGGAAGCGTTGGAGCGCTCCGGGCAATTCAAGAACGTCTACGTGCAGCCCTCGGCCGGCAACGCGGGCACGGCCTTCGGCGCGTTGTGTATTGCCTGGCACGAGGTGCTGGGCGAGACAAAGCGAATGGGACTGGGCAGTTTCTGCCTGGGTCCGGAATATACAACCGAAGAGATCAAGCGAGTATTTGAGAACTGTAAGTTACGGTTCCAGATGTTACTCACGACCGATGCCATCCTGGCCACCGCGATGGACCAGTTACAGCGGGACCGGATCCTGGCGTGGATGCAGGGGCGGATGGAGTTTGGCTCGCGCGCATTGGGAAATCGCAGCATTCTGGCGAGCCCGATGAATCCGTACTCGACGGAGAATCTGAACGTGTTTATCAAACACCGTGAGCCGTCGCGTAAGTTCGCCGCGTCGGTACCGGTGGAGATGGCTTCGGAGTATTTTGAAGTCGGGCCAAACGCGCGTTACTTATCCACGGTAGGGCGGGTGCGACCGACGCACCGGGATAAGTTCGCCAGCGCCATTCTTGGCAACGACATGGTGCGCGTGCACACGGTGGCCGAAGAGGACAATCCGCTCTACTGGCGCCTGCTGCACCGGGCGGCGGAAGTATTCGGCATGCCGGTGCTGTACAACACCAGCTTCAACCTGTTCGGCGATCCACTGGTCTGCACACCGCGTGATGCGGTCCGCAGCTTCTATTCGTCCGGCATTGACGCTCTCATTGCCGGGTACTTCTTCGTAGAGAAGTAGAAAACAAGTGGTGGCGGAGGTGGGACTTGAACCCACACGCACAGTGAAGTACGGCAGATTTTGAGTCTGCTGCGTCTGCCAATTCCGCCACTCCGCCACTTGTGCGAACAGCAAATTCAGTATATCAAAGACGGATGGACTCCGCCTGCCTCCTGCGCGAACAATTACTAGCCCGTGAAATTTCCGCTGTCGAAGTGTTCGAAGCGCACCTGGAAATCATCGAGCGGCGCAACCCGGAATTGAACGCCATCGTGACCCTGACGCCGGATCTGGCGCGGGCACAGGCGGAGGCGGCCGACCGGGCCATGGCGCGCGGCGAATCGCTGGGCCTGCTGCACGGGCTGCCCGTGGCTCACAAGGATTTGCAGGAAACGCAGGGCATTCGCACGACGTTCGGCTCGCCGATCTACGCCGATTACGTGCCGTCGTTCGATACAGAGATCGTCCGCCGGATGAAGGCGGCGGGAAGTATTTGTTTGGGAAAAACGAATACGCCGGAATTTGGCGCGGGGTCGCAGACATTTAATCCTGTGTTCGGCAAGACGCGCAATCCCTACGACCTCACCAAGACCTGCGGCGGCTCCAGCGGCGGCGCGGCGGTGGCGCTGGCGACGGGCATGATCGCGTTGGCCGATGGGTCCGATACCGGCGGGTCGTTGCGGAATCCGGCCAGCTTCTGCGGCGTCACCGGGCTGCGGACCACGCCGGGCCTGGTGCCGATTGAACCGAACGGCTGCCCGGGAAGCCCGCTGACGGTGAACGGGCCGATGGCGCGGGACTGCGGCGATGTGGGATTGCTGCTGGCGGTGTTGGCCGGATTGGAAACGGTGCCCGCGTTGGAACGGGAGTTCCACGGCACGCGCATCGCCTGGCTGGGCGAGGTGCCGGGGATGCCGTTCGAGGCGGCGGTGCGCGACGTCGTAAACGGCGCGCGAAAACATTTCGACACGATCGGCTGCCACGTCGACGACTCCACGCCCGACTTCACCCACGCCGACGCCGCCTTCCGCGTCCTGCGCGCCCACGAGTTCTATTCGCTCCACGGCGCCAAGCCGCGCGAGCGAATGAAGGAGACCGTGCAGCAGGAGATCGCCCGCGGCGAGCGGCTGACGGCGGACGACATCCGGCGCGCCCACGAACTGCGCAACGGCCTGCGCGGGCGCGTCGCCGTGTTCCAGGAGCAGTATGAGTTCTTCGTCCTGCCCACGGTGCAGGTGCTGCCATTCGATATCGAAGTGCCCTACATCACCAACATCAATGGCGCGGAACTACCCACTTACATCGATTGGATGAGGAGCTGTTACTTCATATCGATCCTCGGTGTGCCGGCGCTGAGCGTACCATGCGGATTTACGGCCGAGGGCCTTCCGGTAGGATTACAAATTGTCGGCCGCGCCGGGGCGGACTGGGACGTATTGCGCCTTGGAAGGGCGTTCGAACAAGTCATAATAGGCAAGCATGTCTGAGGCCGACCTGACGAAGACAACGCCGCGATCGCACCCGTCGATCACGACGTCATCGATTATCGACGAAGGCCGCTTCCCGCCGGGCACGTTATTGAACCAGCGCTACCGGATCGTCAGCGTTCTGGGCAAGGGCGGAATGGGCGAGGTCTACCGCGCCAATGATCTGATCCTCGGCCAGCCGGTGGCACTGAAATTCCTGCCGGTTGAAATGGCACGGGACGAGCAGATCCTCACCCGCTTCCGCAACGAAGTGCGCGTGGCCCGGCAGGTTTCGCACCCCAACGTTTGCCGCGTCTATGACCTGGGCGAGGCCGACGGCCAGCCGTATCTCTCCATGGAATACGTCGACGGCGAGGACCTGTCGACGCTGTTAAAACGCATCGGCCACCTGTCGCAGGACAAGGGCGTCGAGCTGGCGCGGCAGCTCTGCGCGGGCCTCGCCGCGGCCCACGACAAAGGCGTGCTACATCGCGATCTGAAACCGGCCAACCTGCTGCTGAACAGCAAGGGCCAGTTGATGATCACCGACTTCGGCCTGGCCGGGCTGGCCGAACAAGTCCAAACCGATGTCCGCTCCGGCACCCCCGCCTACATGGCGCCGGAGCAACTCTCCGGCCTCGAAGTTACCGCCAAAAGCGACATCTACGCGCTCGGCCTGGTGCTGTACGAGATGTTCAGCGGCAAGAAGGCGCACGCGGCGGAGACGCGCGCCGAACTGCAGAAGCTGAAGGACGGCGCGTCGACGCCGTCGCTGTCGAGCCTGGTGAAGGATCTGGACCCGGCGATTGAACGGGTCATTGAGCGGTGCCTGTCGCCCGACCCGCAGCGCCGGCCATCGAGCGCGCTGGCGGTTTCGGCCGCGCTGCCCGGCGGCGATCCGTTGGCCGCCGCGCTGGCCGCGGGCGAAACGCCCACGCCGGAGATGGTAGCGGCCTCCGGCGGTCACGACGGCCTGCGCCCGCGCACGGCGCTTTTGCTGGTGGTCGCCATCATCGCCGGCTGGATCGGCGTGGCCATCATCAACAGCCACGTTTCCCTCCTGGACAAAATCCCCTTCGATCAGCCCACCGACGCGCTGGCCCAGAAGGCCAAGGAGATGATCGCGCAACTGGGCTACAGCGGAAAACCCGGGGACGTCATCTACGGCTTCTCAAAGAACACCCGCTACCAGGAGCAATTGAACAAACACTTCGGCGGTAAGGCGTGGGAGCATCTGATGCACACCCGGCCTTCGCTGGTGAACTTCTGGTACCGCACCTCGCCGGATTCCCTCTGGCCTTCCAATGACCGGAGCATCTACCCCACCGAGTCGGACCCGCCGCTGAACGTCCCCGGCATGGTGCGGATTTCGCTCGACCCGGAGGGCCGCCTGCTGAACTTCCGGGCGCTGCCCAAAGCGACCGATACGGCACAGGACGGCCCCTACGACTGGACGCGGCTCTTCAAGCTGGCCGACCTCGACATGGCGATGTTCAAACCGGTGGAGCCCAAGGGGCTGCCTCAGGTGACCTTCGACCAACGCTCCGAGTGGAAGGGCACAATTTCCCAGCACATCCCCCACGAATTCCGCGTGGAAGCGGCGGCCTACCGCGGCCGGCTGGTGCACTTCAGCGTCGCCGTCGATTGGGGCGACGCGTCCGCCGATCCCCCGCCCGCCAGGCCCGATTGGGGCAGCCGCTTCTCCCTGCTGCTCTTCGCCTCCGCCTATCTCTTCGCCGGTCGCATGGCCTGGGGCAACTGGAAGGCGGGACGGACAGACCGCGTCGGCGCCTGGCGTCTGGCCGTGTTGATCGCCTCCGGCGCCTTCGCCACCTGCCTGCTGGCGGCGCACTACAACAGCTTTCAGCACTTCAATCGGGCCCTGTCCAACTGGCTGTCGGTGAGCGTCTTCGTCGGCGTGCTGTTCGGCACCATGTATCTGGCCTTCGAACCTCATGTGCGCAAGCGCTGGCCGGAGATGCTGGTGGGCTGGGCCCGCCTGTTTTCCGGACGCCTGACGGATCCGCTGGTCGGCCGCCATGTCCTATACGGTGTCGCCGGCGCCATGGTGGCGGGCCTTCTCGGAGGCGTATCGAACATGGCCGAGAAGAACCTGCGGCTCGATCCGCTGTTGGGCGACCTGCAGGCCTTGACCGGCGTCCGTTTCCACTTCGCCACCCTCGCCTCGCTGTTCGCCAACACCATCGGCAGCGCGACATTCATGGTGTTCCTCCTGCTCGGCCTGCGCGTACTGCTCCGCAATCAGTGGCTGGCGCTGGTGGCCACAGCATCCATCTTCGCGGCAATGGCGGCTCTGAACGCCGCGCTCCCCTGGTTCGTCTTCGGCATCACCTTCCTGCTGAACGGGCTGATGCTGGTCTATCTCTTGCGCTTCGGTTATCTGGCGACGGTGGTCGTGCTGATGTGCAACTACTTCATGGGCCACTTCCCGCCTGACGTCCACTGGGACAATTGGTATGCGCCGTCGGGGACGTTGTGTGTGCTGTTCCTGGCGTTTCTGACCGCCTACGGATACCGGGTCTCGACGGCCGGGCAGAAGACGCTGGCCGACGATTTCGAATAGGGTAGCGTGCGCCGCCGCCAACAGATTCCTGAAGCGGCTATGATGGGAAACGAAAGCTCATGAATCGCCGCCAACTGCTCGCCTCTCTCGCCGCCGGATCGCTCGCCCTCCAGGCCAAGAAGATGAAGAAAATCGGCTGCCAGCTCTATACGCTGCGCAGCGTGATCGACGCCAATCCCAAGGCCATCTTTGACCAACTCGACGGCGCCGGCTACGACGAAGTGGAAGCGGTGCGCGGCAATCTGCCCAAAATCTGGGACGCCCTGAAGGCGTCGAAGTTGAAGCCGGTCAGTCTGCACATCGATACGCGGCTGTTCACGGTGGAGAAGGATAAGCTGAGTGCGGCGCTCGACGACGCCAAGGCGAAGGGCTTTAAATATGTCGTTTGCCCCTATATCGCCCCGGCCGACCGCGGCGGCGTGGACATGATCAAGAAGCTGGCCGACACGTTGAACGAGGCCGGCGCCAAGTGCAAGGCCGCCGGTACGCAGCTCTGCTATCACAACCACGCGTTTGAATTTGAACCCGTCCCGGGCGGCAAGGGCAACCTGCTCGACGTGCTGATGGAGTCCACCGATCCGGCGCTGGTCGGCCTGGAATTCGACATCATGTGGGCCGCCGTCGGCGGCACCGATCCCATCGAAGTTTTGAAGAAATACAAGGGCCGCGTGCCGTTGATGCACGTCAAGGATCTGGGGCCGAACATCACCGTCCGCTACAACGAGAAGGTACCGAAAGAAGCCTTTAAGGAAGCCGGCTCCGGCATCCTGGAATTGCCGAAGATCCTGCGCACCGCCGAAGCCAACGGCACCAAGCACTTCTTTGTCGAACAGGATCAGACGCCGGGCGACCCGATGGCAAGCCTGAAGCAGAGTATCGCCTACCTGAAAAAGCTAGAGCTGTAGTCCACTCACATTCCCCGGGAGGGGACCGATAAGAGAAGCGGAGGCTTCGTGCGCCGCAATCCCGCGTTTTTTCTGCTGGCATCGGTCGGCCTGGCCTTTTGTTTACCAGCACAGGCAGAGGGTCAACCGAAGGCCTCCGTGCGCGCGCTCGTCAGCGGCCAGGACGAGTGGCGCTGGGCGACGCTGAGTGGTTCCAGTGGGGTGCCGGCGGGGCGCGTCGTGGCGATTGAAAACGATGGCGACGGCACGGTCTGGGTGGGTACCGGCAACGGGGTAGCCTGGTTTGACGGCTACCAGTTTCTGCCACCTGCCGTAGGGGCGGAGCCGTTGACGGACATTCGGCGGATCGTCCGAATGGGAACGGGGGATATCGCGGTCCAGGCGGGCGAGAGTATCTGGACGGGCCGGCACGGAACCCTGCGCCGGCTGGCCACTCCGCCCGGGGTGCGGCAAATCGCCCCCGCCGGGGACGCCGGACTTTACATCACCACAACCGCCGGGCACTTTTGGCTGACCGGGGGCAAATGGCGGCTGGTGACCATGCCGCCCGGGTCCGGCCGGGTGGAACCGGGCACCGGGGGCCGGCCCTAGCTGACGGCGCATGGGCTGGGGCTTCTGCGGTGGGAGGAAGCCGGGTGGCCGGCGCGCCCGGTGTTGGCCGGCGTCGATCTGGTGGACGCGTTCGCCGACAAACCGGGATTATGGGTGGCTTCGGTTCGTGCCGGGCGGCGAGATTCCGGGCTCTGGGAGCAGGATCAGGCCACCGGCGGCGCCCCGCGAAGAGTCACGGCCGACACGGCCCATCTCATCGCGCTGATCGACAACGGCGAAGGGCTGGCGACCTTTGCCTCCGGCGATGTGCAGGTACGGCTGGAGGGCGAGTGGCGATCCTTGCGAAACAATTTCAACGGCGCGCTGTTGCGCCGCGCGAGCAGTATTCTACTGCGCGAGAACGGGGAAATCTGGGCCGGCACTAACGGGGGCGTTAACGTATTCCGGTCGCAGGCGGCAGCGCTGAAACACAGAGTATTCCCGCCGGGTGATGGCAGGAACAGTGTCAACGAACTGTTGCGCCGGCGCAACGGAGAGCTATGGGTGGCGACGTCGAACGGCGTCGTAATCGAACAGCCCTCCGGCGAGTGGCGTTCAGTAACCACAGCCGCGGGCAAACAACTGGGCGTCGTCACCGGACTGGCAGAGGATGCGGCCGGGGATATGTGGATCTCCAGCGGGTCGTCCTTCGGCGGGGCGCTCCGGTTGTCGGGAAGTACATGGCAGGCCTTTGGGCGCAAGGAAGGGTTGACGGATTGGCCGGTCCATAGAATCCGGAGGGATCGCGCCGGCCAACTCTGGTTTCTGACGAACGCCTCCGGGTTTCGCAAGAAACCCGAGGAGAGCGGGGCCTACAGCTGGAACGGCAGGCAGTTTCAGTTTTTTGGAGAGGAAACGGGGATGCCGGCCGGCAGCGTCACCGCCATGGCAGAGGCGCCGGATGGGGCGCTATGGTTCGGCACCACCGTCGGGATTCTGCGCTATGCGGACGGTAAATGGGAACAGTTCCGGACCAACGTCGGAGTTCGCGCGCGGGTGTTTGATATCGCGGTGGGCCCGGACGGCGCCGTCTGGTTCTGCCATCAACGGGGATTGAACGGGGTGGGCCGATTGGTGCGCAAAGGCCCCGGGGAAGCGGAGGTGAACTACTTCATCGAAGCCGACGGGTTGCCCTCGCAGGAGGTGTGGGCGGTAGCGACGGAGGCCGATGGCAGAGTGTGGGCATCGACGGCGAACGGCGTCGGCGTCTACCACGGCGGCCCTTGGGTGGCGGCCGGGACCGGCTACGGGATTGACGGAATCAGGACATGGGCGATGCTGGTGGAGGACCGCGACCTGTGGTTCGGAACCATTGGCCAGGGCCTGCTCCGCATCAGCCGGCGCGACCGGATGGCGGCGGAGCCCAAGCTGTTCTTTCAACCGGCAATGATGAACGGGGACCAGTGGACCGTCGGCTGGCGAGCCCTCGCCCGCGGCGGCGCCATCCGGCCCTCGGACCTGCTCACACGCCACCGTCTGGACGGCGAAAACTGGGAACCCTGGACGACCGCGGGGGATCATTCGATTTCCGCCACCAAGGCCGGCTCGCACACGCTGGAAGTGCAAACCGTGGGCGCGCTGGGCGACGTGGGCAAACCGGAAGCCTACACCTTCCACATCCCCTACCCTTTCTATCTGCGGCCAGACTTCCTGGTATCGATCGGCATTCTGCTTGCCGCCGGGGTCGCCATTGCCGTGCAGAACGTCCGTAGCCGGCTTCGTTATACACGGGAGCTGGAAATCGCCAAGCAAAAAGCCGAAGACAGCGGCAAGGCGCGCAGTGCATTCCTCGCCGTGATGAGCCACGAGATTCGCACGCCGATGAACGGGGTACTGGGGATGACGACGGTCATGCTCGACACCGCACTCAACCCGCGCCAGCGGAGTTACATGGAGACGATTCGCAATTCGGCGGAGGCACTTCTGTCGGTCATCAACGACGTGCTCGATTTTTCGAAGATCGAATCGGGCACATTCCAGATCACCCCGGCCGAGTTTGACCTGGAGGAGGTATGCGAGCAGGTGGGCACACTGCTGGCCGCGCGCGCCGGGGAAAAGGGACTGGCGCTGGCCATCGATTATCCGGCCGAACTCCCGAATATCCTCATCGGCGACGGCGGCCGCGTCCGGCAGATCCTGCTGAACCTGGCCGGCAATGCGGTCAAATTTACAGACTCGGGCTGGGTCCGGATCGCCGTCAGAGAGATAACGCGGGAAGGGGAACACAGCACCCTTCGCATCAGCGTGCAGGATACCGGCATCGGCATCCCGGCCGATAAACTGCCGCAACTGTTTCAGGAGTTCAGCCAGGTGGACTCCTCCGCCGTACGCCGTCACGGTGGTACGGGACTGGGCCTGGCCATCTCCCGCAAACTGGCCGAGCATATGGGGGGAAGGATCACCGTCTCAAGCGAGCCCGGCCGGGGTTCCACCTTCACCTGCGAACTTCCCTTCCCGCTGCCCGCCACGCCGGCCGCCCACCGCCCGAAGCTCAACGGCCACTGTCACATCTTCCACCCGGACCCCTTTGTCCGGGACTCGCTCGTCACATTTTGCAGCGACCTCGGCGCAACGGCGACGGCCATGTCCGACATCACGCCCTACCCCTTGGAGCGCTGCGACTTCATCGTCACGGCGCCCCAATGGGGGCCCTCCATTACCGCGCGGCCCGTCGCCGATGACCCGCTCATTCTCGCCCTCGACAACGACGCTCTCTCCCGCAGCCGGCTGCGCAAAACCTTCGCGCCCGTCGCCCCGCCGGCTCTCCCCGCCCCCGGCCGGCAGAGCTTCCAACGGCGCATCCTGGTGGTCGAGGACATCCTCACCAACCAGCGTGTAATCCGGCTTTTGCTCGAAAAACTGGCATGCACCGTGGTCATCGCCGGCGATGGAGAGCAGGCCCTTGCCCTTTGCCGGCAGCAGTCCTTCGACCTCATTCTCATGGACATGCAGATGCCGGTGATGGACGGGCTGGAGGCCACGCGCCGCCTGCGCCAACTGGGCACGGCCATTCGCCAGGTGCCAATTCTCGCGTTGACCGCCAACGCTCTCGAAGAGGACCGGCAACGCTGTGCCGCCGCCGGCATGGACGGCTATCTGGCGAAGCCCGTCGAAATGAACGAATTGAGCGCGGCCCTGCGGCTCCATTTGGGCGACAATGACGCCGCCTGTCCCTCTCTGCCGAAAACGGCCTAGTACGAAATCGCTGCCCCGCAATCGCAAAAGCGGAGCACCGCGGTGTACACTGTGGAAATCCAACGCAGTCGGATCCGTGTCGATATGGCCGCAGTTTTGGTGATCCAGTTTGAGGAGTTCTTAGATGAACCATACGAAATTTACCCTGTTGAGCCTGTTTGTCCTCGCCTCCGCCACCAATGCCTTCGCGGCGCCCTGCATCCCCGAAACATTGAGCTACTACCAAACCAACTACGGCGAGTTGAACGCGTGCTCTTCCGGCGTGCTGAACTATTTCAGTTTCGATTTCGCCAAGCTCTCCTCTTTCGGCGCCGTCACCCCCAACGACATTTACATCACCCCGGACCCCGCCAACAGCACCCTGCTCTTCAACGGCATCCAGTACTCCACGTTTAACCACACCGTCCTCGCCGGTCAGGCCGAACAGTATCTCATCTCTTACGTCATCGACCCGCCGCCCATCGTCGCCGGCGACGACCTGACGCTCGACCCTCCCACCGGCCCCATCTACGTCTCCCGCTGGTCCTGCACCGAACAGCCCTTCTCCCAGCTTCCTACCCCCGGCTCCATCACCGGCATCGGCCCGACGAACTACACGAACGGCTCCTTTCAGTGCATTGACGGCTCCAATCCTTATTTCCTGCAGGTGAGCCCCCTCACACAGCTCTCGGCCAGCCTCACCTTCGCCGTCCCGGCCCGCTACGTCTTCACGCGCATGGCCATCGATCTGTTGCCCGGCGAACATACGGGCCTGGAAGGAATCGTCTCGGTAACACCCACGACGATCCCCGAACCCGGCACCTTCATCCCCGCCGCACTGGCCCTCGCCGGCATGGCCTTCCACCGCCTGCGCCGCCGCTAAACAGCACAAGTCGTTGCACGGTTCGTGCCGAGCCCTCATACTGACAGATTGAGAACCCGCGCCGGCAGTTGCCCGCGGGGCTTATCTGCACGAGGAGCGCTTTCTTTGCCCGACCGCGGTTTCCGTGTGTCCCATTCCCACTTGAGCACCAGCCGGACTCTCGCCGTCGCGGCTCTGCTTTTCTGTGTACTCCTCCCGGCCCCCGCCCGCGAACTGCATCCGGAATCCGGCCAGTTCCTCCTGGAAAAATATGCGCCCAAGGTCTACGGCGCCTCCCCGCAGAACTGGGCCGTCCTGCAGGATCCACGCGGCATCATGTACTTCGGAAATACCGAAGGCCTCGTGGAGTTCGACGGCGTCCAATGGCGCCGCATCGCGCTGCCCAACGCCAGCACCGTGCGCTCCCTCGCCATGGACGACAAAGGCACCATCTTCGTCGGCGGACAAGGCGAACTCGGCTACCTCGCGCCCGACGCCCAGGGCAACGCCCAGTTCGTCTCCCTTCTCGAAAAACTCCCCGCCGAAGATCGCAAATTCGGCGACGTCTGGAGCATCGCCGCCACCGCCGACGGCGTCTATTTCAGCTCCACCGGCCGCCTCATGCGCTGGCGGCCCAAAGAGGGCATGCGCGCCTGGAAACCCGACACCCGCTTCCGCCGCGCCTACCTGATCGATGGCGTCCTCCACGTCCAGGTCACCGACATCGGCCTCCACCGTTTTCAGAACGAAAAGCTCGACCTCGTCCCCGGCGGCGACAAGCTTTCCAAAAGCGACCTGCGCGGCGTTTTCCGTCGCGGCCAGGACAACATCCTGGCAACCAACAAGGGCTGCTTCCGCATGACCGCCACCGGCCTCGAAGACTACCCCTTCGCCGCCGACGCCGCCCTCAAGGAAGCGTCTCTCTACACCCTCCATCAGCTCAACAACGATCTCCTCGCCCTCGGCACCCTCCGCGGCGGCCTGCTGCTCACCAACACCGAAGGCAAGATCCTCCGCACCATCACCAAGGACACCGGCCTCCCCAGCGAGTACATCACCTCGGCCGCCGTCGACCGCCAGAACGGCGTCTGGCTCACCACCAGCAACGGCCTCGCCCGCTTCCAGCTCCATCTGACGGCCTTCGACGAACAGAGCGGCCTCCGCGGCACGCTCATGACCCTCGCCCGCTGGAAGGATACGATCTACGCCGGCACCACCAGCGGCCTCTTCCGCCTCCAACCCGCGAAAGGCGCCGGGCTCCCCCAGTTCGAAGCCGTCGATGGCATCAAGGAGACGGTCTTCGCCCTCGTCGTCCACCCCGGCGAACTCTGGATCGGCACGCAGAACGGGCTCTACTCCATGCCCGCCGACAAGGTCAAACTGGAGGCCAAGCTCGAAGTCGCCTACGATATCTCGTTCTCCCCGCGCAACGACGGCGTGCTCTACGTCGCCTCCCGCACCGCCGGCATCCGCTTCCGCCGCGAAGGCGCCGAATGGAAGAAGGCCGGCGAAGTGCTCGGCGCCGGCCAGGAGTTCCGCACCGTTGCCGAAGACGACGACGGCCGCGTCTGGTTCACCACCCGCAGCGGCATCCTGCGTGCCAACTTCGATCAGGAACCGCCCGCCGTCGAAACGTTCACCGAAGCCGACGGGCTGCCACCGGGCTGGAAAAACCTCTTCCGCGTCCGCGGCCAACTGCGCTTCGCGACCGAAAAGGGCCTGGTCCGCTTCACCGGCCAGGACCGGAAATTCGTGCCCGACGATTCCCTCGGCGCCGTCTTCGCCGATGGCGCCCACGGCGTCCTGCTCATGCGCGAAGACGGCCAGCGCAACGTCTGGGTCAGCGGCGCCGGTTATCACGGCGTCATGGATATCTCCAAAAACTGGCGGCCCATGCCCTTCCTCGCCGCCGGACTCGATGAAATCTGGGCCCTGCAGGCCGATCGCGATGGCGTCGTCTGGGCCTCCGGTCCCGACGGCCGCCTCGTCCGCCGCGACCCGCTGCCCAATACGGATATCGACCCCTTCCGCATTCACATCCGCCGCCTCCAGGCGGCCGAAACACGCCATACCCTCTTCGGCGGCTTCGGCCGCCCCGTCGGCAACATGGAGGTGCCGCAGGGCGAAAACGATCTCCGCGTCGAGTTCGCCGCGCCCTTCTTCGACGCTCCCGAACGCGTCGAATACCAAGTGTCGATCGACACCGCCGGCGGCCGCTGGTCCAACTGGACCAACGAAACCTGGAAGGATCTGAACAACCTCTGGGAGGGCAACTACCAGCTCCGCGTCCGCGCCCGCAACCCCTACGGCCAGATGACGCCCGAAGCGTCCATCTTCTTCCGCATCCTTGCCCCCTGGTATCGCGCCTGGTGGGCCTACATGCTCTACGTGCTGGCCGCCGCCGCGGTGCTCTGGATGATCCTCCAATGGCGCCTACGCAAACTCCGCGAAAGCAACCAGCAACTGGAAGCCCTCGTCGACGAACGCACCGCCCAGATCCGCGCCCAGGAGCAGCGCACCGAAGCCCTGCTGCTCAACATCCTTCCCGCCCCCATCGCCGAAGAACTGCGCTCCACCGGCGAAGTCACGCCCCACCACTTTGACGATGTCACCGTCTGCTTCACCGATTTCGTCGGTTTCACCCTCTCCAGCGAGAAACTCCCCGCCAAGGAACTGGTCGCCCATCTCCACCGCTACTTCACCGAGTTCGATAAAATCGTCGCCCGCTACGGCCTGGAAAAACTGAAGACCATCGGCGACGCCTACATGTTCGTCGCCGGCCTGCCGGAGGAAAGCGAAGCCCACGCCACCAACGCCGTTCTCGCCGCCATGGAGATCCTCGCCTGCGCCATGGAAATGAGCGCCGCCGAAGGCGGTATGCCCTGGAAACTGCGCGTCGGCCTGCACTCCGGCCCCGTCGTCGCCGGCGTCGTCGGCGTCAAAAAGTTCGCCTTCGACATCTGGGGCGATACCGTCAACCTCGCCTCCCGTATGGAGTCCAGCGGCGTGCCCAACCGCGTCAATATCTCCGCCGCCACCTACGCCCGCGTCAAAGACGTCATCGCCTGCGAAGCCCGCGGCCCCATCCGCACCAAGGACGGCCGCGACCTGGCCATGTACTTCGCCAACGGCCTCGCCGTGCAACCCGTCGGCAGCCAGACGGCGCGCTTTGGCACCGTCTTCGAACGGCCGCCAGAAGCCCTATAGCGGAATCGCCAGACCTTCCTGGGCGATCACGACGTTGTCGAACTTCTCCCGCGCCTGCGCCAGCACGCCGCGCAGGAAATCGTCGGAATGCGACGGGTCGTGGTGCGCCAGCACCAGTTGCTTCACCTTCGCGTCCCGCGCCACGTGGATCGCCTCCAGCCACGTGCTGTGCCCCCATCCGCGCTTGGTCTCATACTCTTCCGGCGTGAACTGCGCGTCGTACACCAGAATGTCGGCGCCCTCGGCGTTTTCGCGCAGCACGCGGTCGAGCGTCGGGTCCCCGTGCTCGTGGTCGCAGGCGTGAACCACCACCGCGCCCTGGCTCTCCAACCGGAAGCCGGAGGCGCCCTGCGGATGGTTCAACGGGAAGGCATGCACGCGCAACCGGTTGTCTTCCAGCGGACGGTCCGCAATCTGAACGAACTCCCGCTTGGCCGCCAGCAGGTCGAACCGCACCGGGAAATACGGGTTCGTCATCTGCCCTTCCAGAATTTCCGCCGTCTCCTCCGGTGGCTTGCTCGAATGAAACGTCACGTGGTTCGCCGGGCTGTATAGCGGCGCGAAGAACGGAATGCCCTGGATGTGGTCCCAGTGAAAATGCGTCATCAGGAACGAAACGTCCAGGCTTTGCCCGGGAAACCGCTGCAACAACGAAAGTCCCAACTTCCGCGCGCCCGTCCCGCCGTCGATAACAACGATCGCGCCGTCAGCCAGTCGCAGTTCAAGGCAGGTGGTGTTCCCCCCATACCCAAGGTTCTCCGGTGCCGGAGTGGGGATGGAGCCTCGTACTCCCCAGAAGTTGAGTTCCATCCGGAACGGGTTGTTCATCAAGTTCGGTCCCTTGTCCTCGTGCTGATTCGAACAAACAGGCTATCTGTGTGAGCTTACTCGATTCGGATCGCTCGCCGCAAAGGTTCGTTACAAAAGAAGATATCGATGAATGGAATGCGTCAGCTAAAATCAAGAAACCCATGCAGCGCGATGAACAGATTTCGCGAGTGATCTTCACGTACGCCACCCGGATCGGCGAAGCCCGCGAAACCGACGCCGTCCTCCGCCTCAACGCCGACATGGCCCGCGATCTCGTCGGCGCCGACCGCTGCAGCATCTGGCTCATCGACGACAAGAACCAGCAGCTCTGGACCAAGGTCGCCCACGGCATGCCCGAAATCCGCATCCCCCTCGGCCAGGGCCTCGCCGGCGCCTGCATCGATGGCAACGAAACCATCGTCGTCAACGACACCTCCCAGGACGCCCGCTTCCTCAAGATCGATTCCAAAGGCGGCTACGAAACCAAATCCGTCCTCGCCATGCCGCTCAAAGGGTCCGACGGCAACGTCATCGGCGCCCTCCAGGCCCTGAACAAACCCGGCGGCTTCTCGCAGGAGGACGTCGATCTCCTCGGCCTCGCCGCCGCCTACTCCGCCAGCGCCCTCGAATCCCAATGGCTCCGCGCCGAAGCCGAAGCCGCCCGCCTTGTCCTCCGCGAACTCGAAATCGCCCGCACCGTCCAGGAACGCCTCTTCCCCCAGGACCCGCCCAAACTCCCCTCTCTCGATTACGCCGCCACCTGCCGCCCCGCCAAAACCGTCGGCGGCGATTACTACGACTTCATCGGCATGCCCGGCGACGGCCTCTTCTTCACCTTGGGCGACATCTCCGGCAAAGGCATCGCCGCCGCCGTCCTCATGGCCAGTATCCAGGCCTCCATCCGCTCCCAGATCCTCACCCCGCCCGAGTCATTCTCCGAACTGATGGGCAAGTTCAACCGCGCCGTCTATTCCTTCTCCATGCAGCAGAAGTATTCGACGCTCTTCAGCGGCATGCTCGACGGCGACACCCGCCGCCTCCGCTACGCCAACGCCGGCCAGGTCGCCCCCATGCTCCTCCGCGCCGCCACCGGGGAAATCGAACGTCTCAACGCCGGCGGCCCACCGGTCGGCCTGCTGACCTTTTCCATGTACGAGGATGGCGAGGTCACCCTCCAGCCCGGCGATACGGTTCTCTGCTATTCCGACGGCATCAGCGAAGCCACCAACGAAACCGGCGACATGTGGGACGAAGAGACCGTCGAACAGATCCTCCGGGACTCCGCCAACCTCTCCGCCGCCGAGCTTATCCAGAAGCTCATCGCCGCCGCCGACAACTTCGCCGGCGCCGCCGAACAGGCCGACGATATGACCGTCGTCGTTCTCAAGGCGCGCTAAAGGCACTCTGTTAAACTGGTGTCTGCATTTTTTACGAAGAGGACCTATGCCGCTGAAAGTTGACCGCAGTTCGCTGGAATCCGGAGTGGAAGTCATCAAGCTGGCCGGCAGCCTGACACTCGGCCGCGATGCCCAGAATTTTGAACTCTCCGTCGAAGAACTGGTCAAGAATCAGCAAACCCGCATCGTGCTGGACATGACGGAAGTTTCCTTCGTCGACAGCGCCGGCGTCGGCATCCTCGTTGGCTGCCACGGCAAAGTCGCCACCGCGGGCGGCAAACTACGTATGGCCGGCCTGACGCCCCGCGTCTTGAACGTGCTGAGAATCACGAAAGTGGAGGGCATCCTGTTTCTGGATCCCACCGTCGACGCTTCCCTGGCCGCCCTCGCCAGCTAGCCCCACTCCCCCAAGCAAGTTTTGGTGCGCCCGGACCGATTCGAACGGCCGACCCTCTGGTTCGAAGCCGCTAAGCAACTCATTATCAACAACTTACAAGGGATCGCATCCATTGCGGTCCCTTTTCTTTTGTTGCGTGTTTGCTAGGGGTTGGGCGGATTCGGCGGCGGCGGGTTCGCAATGGCGGATAGCGGTTCTATGTGGGGACCCCGCACAATTTCCGGCACACTTGCGCCAATTCAGTCGGGAGCGAAAGGCGGCGTTTGCAGACCATCCAGAGTTACGGGATGCTAATGGTTGCCGCCTAGCTCGACGGGGCGAAAACCGGGCACCCTACCCGGCTGGCGGCACACCGAAAAGGGCCGTTGAGGGAACGATGTGGATTGACGATTTGATACCTGATGGCTCCGAGGGTGCTGTCGAGGCGAAGAAGCGCATGCGGAGTTCATACGCCCGGCTTCTCCGCAAGTTGGACATCGAAGAATACCCCGATTATCCCGACGAGACGGTGCGAAAATTCAACTCGGAGCTATGCCAGTACCTGTCCGACGTCGGCGCGAAGATCTTCCGTTACTGTTACAAGTGGGTCTTGGTGTCCGATCCAACGATTGGAGATTCTGATGAGGCCTTCAAGAAATACATCCGTCTGATCTCCTCAGTAATCCAGCGAGAAATGGAGCGCCTCTATAGCGAGTACCGGGCGCAGACGATGAATGAGATTCATGGTGTGGTAGATCCTAATAGTCCTCCGTGGGGCGATCTCTGCATGTCGCCGTTTTGGCGGCCGATCATGGAGGAGGAAGCTTGGACTGTGTTCTTGGACGGACTGACTAGTCCCCCAAAGGTGGAGAAGCAAGAGGGATTAGTGAGCGGGGTAGTGGCGCTCCTCGAACAGGATTCAGCTAAAAGACGGGCAGCGATTGACGCTTATATCTCGCTCGTCGAGAGCAAGACCGGAGAGCGGATAACCCGGACTGACATCTGGAAAAAAGCAGGGTATCGCCACCGACGCGAGTTTGAAGGGTGGCAGCGTGGTCAAGCCAGGACCGGCAGTGCCGTCGATAATGCGATTCGATTGGTGTTAAGAGAAAAACCGCATTTGAAGCCAAAACAATAATTTCCCCCGCTTCCCCCGCATTCCCCCGCCTTGCCCCCCGCATAGCAGGGGGCCTCATTCTGAACTTGCGCAACAGAGCGCAACACCTGAAAAAAGGAAGTTCAGAATGGAAGCAACCAACAACGGCGGACAAACGGCCCGTTTACTCAATGAATACGACGTGGCGGACATCCTCCGCCTCTCCGTCGCAACGATGCGGCACTGGCGACTGACCGGCAAGGGCCCGAAGTGGCTCAAGCTGGGGAGCGCGGTCCGCTACCGGCCCGAAGACGTGCAGGCCTACCTCGAAGGGCGGGCCGCCTAGCCATGCACATGAAGAAAAGCCCCCGGTTCGCACCCGAGGGCTCTAAACTGCACTCACACCAGAATCATAGCCAATTTCCGGCGGAGGTGACGCATGCACGATAACATTTCATTCACTCCGGCCGAGATCGAACGGTATTGCGCGGCGCGGATTCCGGGGCTGAAGGAAGTGGGGGCCGAGTGGCGCGGCCGGTGCCCGATTCACAAGGGTAGCGGCGACAATTTCGCGGTGGAGATGGATACTTGCCGTTGGTTCTGCCACTCGCAATGCGGCCGGGGCGGGGACATCTTCGCGCTCGAAATGGAACTGACCGGCGCAAACTTCCCGGAGGCGAAGGCCGAGGTCTTCCGCATCATTGGGCGGACCGAGGAACCGCAGTTCCAGGGTGGGAAAACCGGCCAGGGCAGCAACGGCGGGTGGCGTATCGTCCGCCAGTACCTGTATGAGGATGAGCAGGGGCGGCTGGTCATGCGGGTGACCCGGCGCGAACGTGGCGCGGGAGCGACGCGGGAGAAAGACTTCTATCAGGAGTCCTTCAACGGGTCGAAGTGGATTCGAAGTCTACAGGGCGTCCGGCGGGTTCCGTATCGGTTGGCGCAGGTGCTGAAGGCCGAGACGGTCTTCATTGTCGAAGGCGAGAAGGACGTGGAGACGCTGGAGGCGCTGGGGCTGGTGGCAACCTGCAATCCCGGCGGGAGTGGTTCCACGGGGCTCTATACGCAGTGGACCGGCATCTTCGAAGGGAAGCACCTCATCGTTCTCCCGGACAATGACCTGCCAGGGCGCAAACACGCGGCGGGAGTGGCCGGGGCCCTGATGGGCGGGGCGGCCTCCGTTCGTGTGCTGGAACTGCCGGGGCTGGCCGAGAAGGGCGACGTGAGCGACTGGACGGCGGCCGGTGGCACGGTGGAGACACTGCTACAACTCACAGCCGAGGCGGACCCGGTGGGGCCGGAGCAGTTGGCGGACTTGCGCTCACGGTGGGGGCTCGATGAGCCGGAGCCCCCGGAGGCGGAATGGCCGGAGCCGATCCCATTGGCGGGGGAACTTCCCCCGGTGATGGCGTTCGATCCCGAACTTCTCCCCTATAGCTTCCGCGACTTCGCAGTGGACACGGCAGACCGGATGCAATGCCCTATCGACTTCGTGGCGGTGGCGCTGGTGGTCTGCCTGGGCGGGGCGGTGAGTCGGCGGGCACGGGTACAGCCGAAGGCGCAGGACTCGGGCTGGATCGTGACGCCGAATCTTTGGGGTGCCATCGTGGCATTGCCAGGGCAACTCAAGACACCGACGTTGGCGGCGGCGGCGAAGCCACTCCGGGACATTGAGGAGGAGGCGCGAACAGCACACGCGAAGGCGATGGAAGGGCATGCGCGAGAGGTGGAGATAGCGGAACTCCGCCTCTCTGCGTGGAAGGAACAGGCGAAGAAAAGCTTGAAACCTCGCAACGATGGCGAAGTCGATGAGACGAGCATGCCGGAGCGGCCCTCCGACCCACCGAAGTCTCCGACGATGCGGCGCTTCATCGTGAACGATGCAACTTTCGAAGCCCTCCACCAGACGATGAGCGAGAACCCGGGCGGGATACTCGTCTTCCGCGATGAGTTGGTAGGGTGGTGGAGCCAGTTGGACAAGCCGGGGCGCGAAGGGGAACGCGGCTTCTGCCTGCAAGCTTGGAACGGCGACACCGGGCACACAATCGACCGCATTGGGCGGGGCACAATCTATGTCGAGGCGTGCTGTATGTCGATGCTGGGGGGCATTCAACCAGGGCGGCTCCGCAACTATCTGGAGGATGCCCTCACAGACGGGCCCGGCAACGACGGATTGATTCAGCGGTTCCAATTGCTGGTCTGGCCGGACGTTCCGGCGAAGTGGCAGTATGTGGACCGGCGGCCGGACAAGACGGCGGAGGCCGAGGTAACGCGGATCTTCAAGCGGTTGGTTCAGATTGATGCCGAGAACCCGAAGATGCTGCGGTTCGCGGAGGCGGCGCAGGAACTCTTCATCGAGTGGCTGACCGGCCTGGAAGCGCGGCTGCGGGGTGGGGTAATCCACCCGGCGCTGGAGGCTCATCTGTCGAAGTACCGCAGCTTGATGCCATCGCTGGCCGCGCTGTTCTGCCTTGCCGAATGGGCGGCGGACGGCGGGGAGTTGGAGGCTATTCCGCTCCACCCTACACGGCAGGCGGCGGCGTGGTGCGAGTACTTGGAATCCCACGCGCAACGGCTCTATTCCTGTATCACCTCTCCGCAGATGCGGGCGGCGCGGGAACTGGCGAAGAAGTTGAAGACCGGGGAGTTGGGCGCGGAGGGCTCATTCACGGCACGAGACGTTTACGGCAGCGGCTGGAGCGGGCTCGACACCTCGGAGACGGTGAAGGCGGCGGCGGACGTGCTGGCGGACTCCGGGTGGATTCGGTGCGAGTCGGTGCGGCCGGGACCCGGCGGCGGCCGTCCCTCCACCCGCTATGTGGTGAACCCGAAGGTGCGGAAGTGAGCGACGCGGCGACGGGCGCGGCGACGAAAAGCCGGTGGCTGGAGTGGGGCCAGCACCGGAAAAAGTTTGGTACTCGGCCCGATACGGAACCTTCAAAACCTGCAATACCTCCTCCGCCTGGGACGGCGGAGGGTTCTGGGGGTTTTGCGGGTTCCACTCTGGGGCAAAGTCAAAACTTTTCACCGGAGGTGGAGGAGTCGCACCGGCAAGCACGGGCGACGCTGAACCGGCGCGGCGTGCGGTTCTTCCGGGTGGGCGGCGTCTCGTCCATCGGGCTGTGGTCTGCCGAGGACGGGCCGGAGGTGCGGGAAGCGCTGGCGGTCCTGCGGTTGGATGGCCTGCCGGTGCGGTTCCTGGATGGCGATGGGATACGGGGAAGATGACCTCCCCCCTCCCCCGGCCTTTGGGTCCTTCCGGGGCTGTTTCTGGCGGGGAGGAACCGTCCGCACGGGCCCGCTAGTTAGTGGGGTTGAAAGTTGGTATTCATGGCGGCCGGGCCGGGGTGGGTATAAACCTCGGAAGTCTCCGCCAGACACCGCCCGTTGCGCCGCGCCCATCCCGCCCCATAATCCATAACGCGGAGCAGGGGGGGGGCATCCAAATCCTCCCCGCCTTCGGAGCTACACCGCCCGTTGCCTCACGCGCGAAATTCTCCCACCTTTTCGTTTTTCTGGAGGGGGAGGGGGAAATTGGCACTTGCCAGGATCGCCGCAAAAGACCCTTCGCGCGCGTCGGCAATGAATTACGAGTTTCGAGTTTTTGGAACAATCACGGTATCGGGCAACCGCTTGCCCTTGCCGATCCCTTGGCGGCGTCGATTCCATCAAGTGCAAATGTCACATCCACCGCGCCCTCTTTGTACGGGAGTCTGGCGAAAAGACTGCCGCCGTCGCGAAGGCGTGGCACAACTTTCTCTGCGAATTCGTCCAGAATCAGGGTGTAGATACCCGACGTCCAACTGAGGGGAACTGTGCCGTCGAAGAACTCGGTTTCACCATCGAGCCGAAACTTTAGCGGCGATCTCCAAGTGTTGTCGGGCGAGACCGAAAACGAGTATCCGTACTTCTCGCTTTGAGGGCCTTTCACTTCCAACTGACGCTGTAGTTCCGACTTTGTTAGGGCATTTGACATTCCATTTTGGAATTTGAACGTCTCCCCGAGCAATAGTCGCAGCTTTCCGTCTCGACATCCGAGTACAAGTAGCGCCTTGCTCTTCAATCCAGTCGTAGAGAGGAAAACATCACGAGTGCCCGTGACGATGGAACTCTTCTTATCTACTTCGACTTTCCACTTTGACTTTGGAGCAGCACTCGCGGAGAGGACGGCCAGTACAGCGATGGACGGAAGAAGGATCGACAGGCGCGAGGTTTTCATCGATACCATGCTAGACCATCCGATTTGCAACGTGTCGTCCGATTCGTGCGGCGCTATCGCTGGCAGACTACTTGGGAGCAGTTGCGCGGCGAACCAGGGCATCAACAATCTTTCGATCCTCGGCCGGGAGACGGTCCCCGTACTGGCGGAGGGCATCCTCCACCACCTGCCACGCGGGGCGGCGCTCCAGCATGGCGAGAGCCTGAACCAATGACCGGACCGAGGGCCGGACACTAACGGCAAGCTTCGGCCACGTCGAAGTCATCTCCGGTTGGCCTTTCGGATCTTTGGCGGCGGGTGGGCGTCCCATCGCTCCAGTCTACCGAACCAGACACCCAATAACACCGCTTACTAGTTGCTCTCAACAACCAGCAACACTACTATGAAGGGGAAAGGAAGTTTCAATGAGCGTATTCAAACGCGGCAACATCTGGTGGTACCGGTTCCAATGGAACGGCGAAGAGGTCCGCGAAAGTTCGAAGGTGACGAACCGGCGGACGGCGGAGAAGATGGAGTCCGCCCATAAGAACCGTCTCGCCCTGGGCGAGGTGGGCATCCGGGAGAAGGTGCGGGTCCCCACGCTGAAGGAGTTTGCGGAGAAGGACTTCCGGCCCTTCATCCGCCAGCACTGCGCGGACAAGCCGAGGACCCTCACCTATTACGAGGGCGGACTGGCTTCGTTGCTGGCCGTCCCGGCGCTGGCGAATGCCCCCATGGACGCGATCCGGCAGGAGCAGATAACAGCGTTCGTCTCCGGCCTCCGGGAGAAGGGCTTCGAAGTCTCCAGCATGAACCGGAAGCTGGAAGTCCTCCGGCGCATGTTCAAGCTGGCGATGGAATGGGAGAAGGTGGAGAAGGTCCTCCCCATCGTCCGAATGCTGCCGGGGGAGAAGCGGCGGGAGCGGGTCCTCACAGGGGAGGAGCAGTCCGCCTATCTGGCGGCGGCCGTCGCCATCGGTGACGATGCACTGGCGGCGTATGCGAAAGCGCAGACCGGCATTCGCGCGACGATGCGAGGAGAGACGCCAATCCCTCCGCGTGATCCTTATATGCTCCGGGATGCGGCCGTCCTTCTATTGGAGTGCGGACTCCGGCCGGAGGAGTGCCACCGGCTCCGGTGGGCGGAACTCTCCGAAGGCACGCTCCGGATCGCCCACGGCAAGACGGAGAATGCGCGGCGGGTGATCCCGTTGAACGAACGGGCCGCCAGCGTGCTGGAGATGCGGCGGACGGTTGCCGGTGATTCGGAGTGGGTCTTCCCTGCCCCCACGCGGAGCGGTCATATTGAACAGTTCAGCATCAAGAAGCAGCACACGGCGGCGTGCGAGATGGCGGAGGTCTCCCACTTCCCGATCTACACCTTTCGGCATTCCTGCCTCACCCGCTGGGCGACAGTGATGGACCCGTACACGCTGGCCTACCTTGCCGGACACAGCGACTTCTCCACCACGAAGCGCTATGTCCACCCGCAGAAGGAACAGGTCCTGGAGGCCATGCGGAGAGCCCACGAAGCACAGACCCCGCACAATATCCGGCACACTGAAAAACCGGAGGCCGGAGAGCCGACTCACCAAACACCCGCAATCAATTGAAACGAAACGGGTTATTTGGTGCGCCCGGACCGATTCGAACGGCCGACCCTCTGGTTCGAAGCCAGATGCTCTATCCAGCTGAGCTACGGGCGCATTTGCCTTCCGTATGGCAGAGTACCACAACCACTGCTACTATGGCTGCATGTCAGTTGGGGCTGTACACAAGGAAAATGAGATTAAGGTGGCGGTACCCGATCTCAACGCGCTCGAATCGCGCCTCCGCTCTCTCGGTTTCCAGATCCTCCATCCCAGAGTCCTCGAAACCAACGTCATCTACGACACCCCTGATGCAGCTCTCCGCGCCCGCGGCGAACTCATCCGCATCCGCCAGGCCGGCGGCACGTCCATCTTTACTTATAAGGGTCCCGCCACCGTCACCCGCCACAAAGAACGCGAAGAGCTCGAAACCCTCGTCGGTCACCCCGAAATCTTGGGCCTCGTCCTCCAACGCCTCGGCTTCGTCCCCCGCTTCCAATACGAAAAGTTCCGCACCGAATGGTCCGTCCCCGGCGAAGACGGCGTCCTCATGGTCGACGAAACCCCCATCGGCAACTACATGGAACTCGAAGGCCCACCCGACTGGATCGACTCCATCGCCCTCCAACTCGGATACCTCGAAGCCGACTACCTCAACATCAGCTACGCCCGCCTCTACGTCCAGGATTGCGAACGCCGCGGACTCCAACCCTCCCATATGCTCTTCGATTCCCATACAGTACTAGCCGCAAAAGGGGCATAGTCCAAACGGAAAATCACCCTATTACCCCTGTTTTCCATTGCCGCCGCTCCACAGACTCTGTACACTCTTCTCAAGGTCCAGTACCTCTAGTACTCTCCTGAAGCAGCAAAACAAAGAAGTAGTAAAAACAAAGTTAGTCGGGACAAACAATGGTTACAAGCGTTGTGATCATCATCCTCTCTCTGGCGATGTTTGTTTACTGGTTCCGCTATTCCTGCATTCTGATCCTCGAATCCAGTTGGAACGAGGAGCAGGCGCAAGTGGTGGCCATGCAAAACAAACTCTCCATCGGCTCCGTCAACGAGTCGTTGGCTCAGGCTGTGACGGCGGAAGAACTGGACAAGGTCAAAGGTCTCCTCGACCGCGATCTGAAGCTGGTCGTCGCCCTCATGTCGCAGCACCCTGAGTTCCAGGTGGCAGGCCATTCGTTGGAATGTCAGATGCTCATGTTGGACTACAAACTCATGAATGCCTGGTACGCGCTCACGCGAACTTCGGCTGGTCCGAGGGCGCAAAACGCGCTTCGGGAAATGGCGCAGGTCATCGGCTACATGGCTGGCGAGTACGGCGACCAAATGGCGACTGCCCGTTCGTAACGGCAGCGACCATCCTACCTTCAACAAGATTTCTCCAAATCGGAGGCGCGGAACTCTCGTTTCGCGCCTTTTACTTTTTTCCCGCTCCCTTTCCCCACTTTCCCCAACGCCGCTGTCATAGACCTGTCTTAGAATGTAAAGGTGTTCAGTGAAGCTGATGTCGCTCAAGCGGTCGGAAAACTTAACCGTATCCGCACCGAAATCGCCAAGATCATCGTCGGCCAGCAGGATGTGGTCGATGGCGTTCTTATCTGCCTCCTAGCCGGCGGCCACGTCTTGCTCGAAGGCGTCCCCGGTCTCGGCAAAACAACCCTCCTGCGAACGCTCTCCCGCGTTCTCCGCCTTCGCTACTCCCGCATCCAGTTCACACCGGATCTCATGCCCGGCGATATCGTCGGGTCCATGATTATGGAGTCCGACGCCGCGGGAACCAAGTCCCTCCGCTTCCAGGCTGGCCCCATCTTTTCCAACCTCGTCCTCGCCGACGAAATTAACCGCGCCACCCCCAAAACCCAGTCCGCGCTCCTCGAAGCCATGCAGGAACGCACCGTCACCAGCGGCACCACCACTCACGAACTCGAATCCCCCTTCCTCGTCATGGCCACGCAGAACCCCATCGAAATGGAAGGCACCTACCCGCTGCCCGAAGCCCAGCTCGATCGGTTCCTGATGAAGATCATCGTCGGCTACCCCACCAAGGAAGAGCTCGGCCGCATCGTCGAATACTCGCTCCACCGCGAGGAAATCAGCATCGATCAGATCGTCGACCGCGAAGAAATCCTCACCCTCCGCAACGTCGCCCGTCAGGTCCTGGTCGCCCCGCACATCCGCGAATACGCCGTGAATCTGGTGATGGCCACCCAGCCCAACACCCCCCACGCCCACCCGCGCACCAACAAGTACATCCGCTACGGCGCCTCGCCCCGCGGCGCGCAAGCCCTCGTCGAATGTGGCCGCGTCTTCGCCCTCATGCAGGGCCGCATGCAGCTCTCCATCGCCGACATCCAGGCCATCGCCGTCAGCGTCCTCCGCCACCGCATCATCCCCAACTTCGACGCCCACGCCGATGGCGAAACGCCCGACACCGTCCTCAAGGAAATTCTGCGCACCGTCACGGCGGCCGCCGCGTAACCTAGACGCATGCCAGAACCGCTTATCGACCAGAAGTTCCTGGAACGGCTAGAGCGACTCACTCTGCACTGGCAGAAGTCGTTCCCTGGTCTGGTGGGCGGCCATAACGCCTCCCGCTACGCCGGCTCCGGCCAGGAATTCCTCGATCACCGCGGCTTCCATCAGGGCGACGATCTCCGCGCCGTCAACTGGCGCGCCTACATGCGCCTGGAAAAGCTCATCCTCAAGCTCTTCCAGGTCGAGCCCCGCGTCCCCGTTCGCATTCTCCTGGACACCTCCGCCTCCATGACCACCGGCGACCCGTCCAAGTTCGATTACGCCCGCAAACTCGCCGCCTCCCTCACCTACGTCGGCCTCGTGCGTCTGGAAACTATCCTCCTCCAGCCCTTCGATTCCACCCTCCACGACCCCATCACCTGCGGCGGCGGCCGCCACCGGTTCCGCCCCGTCATCAACTTCCTCGAAGCCGTCAAACCCTCCGGAAAAAGCGACTTCGGCCAAGCCCTCCGCCAGTTCATCGCCGAGTACCCCCAACGCGGCCTCGTCATCTTAATCTCCGATTTCCTCGACGAACAGGCCTGCGAAAAACCCATCCAGTACCTCGCCGACTTCGGCCACGAACTCTTCGTCATCCACCTCTGGGGCGACGAGGATCGCAAGCCCTCCCACAACGGAGAACTCGAACTCGAAGACGCCGAGACCGGCGAAACGGTAAAATTGAATTTTGACGACGAAGCCCGCGCCGCCTACGTCGAAGCGTTCGACAATTACGCCCGCTCCATCCGGGAACTGGCCATGCGCAAGGGCGGTCGTTACATCGGCCTCTCCACCAGCATGCCCATCGAACAAGCCATCTTCGGCGCGTTCCTGGACGCCAAAGGCCTCCAATAGGTGTTCTTTTTTAACCTCAGTTTCGGCGAATTCGCGGCGCTCTTCGGAGCGGTCAGCGGCGCCGTGCTGGCGCTCTATCTCCTTGATCGCTCCCGCCGCAAAATCAAAGTCGCCACCATGCGGTTCTGGAAGCCCAGCGAAAAACCGCCCGAGGCCAAACACCGCAAACGCATCCAGCAGCCCTGGTCCATGCTCATGCAGATCATCGGCATGGGCCTCCTCCTCGCCGCCATCGCCCAACTCCGTTTGGGCTCGCCCGATCGCTCCTCCCGCGATCACGTTCTCCTCCTCGACACCTCCGCCTGGACCGCCGCCAAGGCCGATCCCCAGCGCCGCCTCATCGATGAAGCGAAAGTAGCCTCCATCCGCTGGCTCCGCGCCCTGCCGTCATCGGACCGCGTCATGGTCGTCCGTGCCGACGCTCTCCCCACCCCCGCCACGGTCTTTGAAACCAACCGCGGCACCGCCGAACAGGCCATCCTCCAGTCCCAACCCTCCGCCAGCGCCTTGAACATCCAAGCCGCCTTCGATTTCGCCCGCCGCATGCAGCGCCAGCACGGCCAGTCCGCCGGGGAAATCGTCCTCGCCGGCGCCGGCCGAACGAACCAGAACGATCTCCCCGATAACAACGCCCTCCCCGCCTCCCTCCGCCTCCTGCCCGTCATGGCGCCCAATCGCAACGTGGGCATCCGCCGCTTCCACCTCCGCCGCTCGCCGAACGATTCCCAACTCTGGGAAATCTTCGTCGCCGTTCGCAACTACGGCCGCGCCCCGGAAGCCGTCCCGCTCATGGTCACCTTCGGCAACGCCCCCATCGGCTCCAGCCGCATGACCATCCCCGCCGGCGCCGAAGAAACCGCCCGCTACGAGTTCCGCACCAAGTCCGCCGGCTGGATGGAAGCCCGCCTCCAACTCCGCGACGGTCTCGTCGAAGACAACGTTGCCCTCCTTGAAATACCCGAACAGGAGCAGGTGCGCGTCGCCGTCTTCACCCGCCAGCCCGAACTGCTCCGTGCGCTGATGGCAGCCAACCCCCGCATCACCGCCGATTACGCCCTCCCCGAAGCCTACAAAGCCGATACCGATGCCGACGTCGTCATCATCGACCGCTTCCGCCCCAGCCAAAAGCCCCAACGCCCCACGGTCTGGATCCAGCCCCCCGCCGATGGCTCCCCTCTCGCCGTGGCCAAATCGAACGTCAGCGCCAAGATCACCCGCTGGCGCGCCGAACAGCCCATCGCCGCGGGCCTCCACACACTCGATTTAAAGCTTGACGGCGCCACCATCTTCACCCAATCCGCCGCCGCCGAAACCGTCGCCGAAGCCGAAGGCGGCAGCCTGATCTCCGCCCAATCGAACCCGCGCGCCGTCTACCTCGGCGTCCACCCCGGCCTCGGAACTCTCAAATTCGAACTCGCCGCCCCCCTGCTGATGGCCAACGTATTAGAGTACATGGCCCCCGAAGCGCTCCGCCGCTGGGAGCTCGATGGCGAGAGCGTCGGCTCCATCAAGGTAGCCCTCGAACCCAATACAGACCCCGCCTCCATTCAAGTCATCGGTGACGATCAGCAACCCCTGCCATTCTCTATTTCGGAGAACACGCTCCAGTTCTACAGCGCCGCCCGAGGCAACGTCCGTGTCCGCACCGGCTCCCGCGAAACCGTCTACTCTCTGACTCTCCCCGACGTCGGCGACACCGCCTGGGAAGCCCCCGCCAAGGTCCGCCGAGGCCAGGGCCGCATGGCCGGCGGGGCGTCACCCGTGCAGGATCTCTGGCCCTGGCTAGCCCTCCTGGGTGCCGCGCTCATTCTGGCGGAATGGCTGATCTTCGGCCGCGTCCGTCTCCGCGGCCAGGCCCCCGCCGGCAACCCGTTCTCGTTCCTGGCCAAATTCATCCCTGCCCTCCGGAAGGCCGCCTAGCCATGACCCGACTCTGGACACCCACGCAGCAAACCACCCACGGGGACACCCGCGGGCCGAAGGCCGGGTGTCCCCAGACGCACAACCAGCCCGCCCACGCCTCCACCCAAACAACAACAACCCGCACAAACGCAACACCCACGCAGCAAACCACCCACGGGGACACCCGCGGGCCGAAGGCCGGGTGTCCCCAGACGCACAACCAGCCCGCCCACACCCCAGCCAACACAACCCACAGGAAGGCCGCATGACCTTTGACCGCCTCTGGGTACTCGCCTTCGCCTGGCTCCCCGCCGCCTGGCTCCTCTGGGAGTGGCGCGCCGGCCGCCAGCGCACCAACCTCATCCTGAAGGCCCTCGCCCTCACCGCCGTCCTCCTCGCCCTCGCAGAGCCCAACATCAGCTCCTCGGAATCCAAAAGCGCCGTGGCCTTGCTGATCGATACCTCCGGCTCCATCTCCGACGCCGACCTCACCCGCGCCGGCCGTGTCGCCAAGCAAATCGAAGACGAAAAGGGCCGCAACTGGCTCAAGGTCATCCCCTTCGCCCGCGGCACCCGCTCCCTCACCGCCGATGAAACGCGCGGCTCAGTCGGCCGCACCGCCGGCGAAAACGGCCGCGGTACGGACCTCGAAACAGCTCTCCGCGAAGCCCTGGCCGCCATGCCCGAAGGCCTCGTCCCCCGCGTCGTCCTCATGAGCGACGGCAAGGAAAACAAAGGCTCCGTCACCCGCGCCCTCTACCAGGCCAAGCAGCTCAACATCCCCATCGACGTCATTCCCCTCGCCGGCCGGCCCAAACCCGACCTCCGCCTCGAATCCGTTTCCCTTCCCCTCCGCGCCTTCACCGGCGACCGTTTCCCCATCGATCTCGCCATCGAAGCCCCCCGCAAAGCCAGCGCCGAAGTCGTCCTCACCGCCGAAGGCAAACCGCTCGGAACCAACCCCGTCCAACTCGAACAAGGCCTCAACCGCGTCCGCGTCCACGTGTCTCTCAACGTCCCCGGCGCCATCGATATCTCCGGCGCCGTCAAAAGCCCCGAACTCGGCGAAGTCCGCTTCGCCCAGTCCATCTCCCTCCGCCGCCCCCGCGCCCTCTTCGTCACCCAGGACGAGCCCTCCAGCTCCTCCCACCTCTCCGGCATCCTCGCCGCCGCCCAATACGAAGTGACGATGGCCGAGTCCCTCGACGTCGCCAAACTCGACGAAGTCCAGCTTCTGCTCCTCAATAACTTCGATATCGAAAACATCCCCGTCGGCGACAAAGACCGCATCGAAGAGTGGGTCAAACAAGGCGGCGGCCTCATGCTGATCGGTGGCGAACGCATGACCTACCTCGAAGGCAAAAAGCAGGAAGACGCCATGGACCGCGTCCTCCCCGCGAAGCTCGCCCCGCCCCGCTCCCCGGAAGGCACCTGCGTCGTGCTGATCGTCGACAAGTCCTCCTCAATGGAAGGCCGCAAAATGGAGCTCGCCCGCGTGGCGTCGATCGGCGTGATCGAAAACCTCCGCGCCGTCGACATGGTCGGCGTGCTGATCTTCGATAACTCCTTCCAATGGGCCGTCCCCATCCGCAAGGCCGAGGACCGGACACTCATCAAACGCCTCGTCGCCGGCATCACCCCCGATGGCGGCACCCAGATCGCCCCCGCCCTCACCGAGGCCTACCGCAAAACCGTCCCCGTCAAAGCCACCTTCAAGCACATCGTGCTGCTCACCGACGGCATCTCCGAAGAAGGCGATAGCCTCTCGCTCGCCAAAGAAGCCGTCACCCAGAACATTACGATCTCCGCCGTCGGCCTCGGCCAGGACGTCAACCGCGCCTACCTGGAAAAGATCGCCACCCTCTCCAAAGGCAAGTCGTACTTCCTCAACGACCCCGCCGGCCTCGAACAGATCCTGCTGAAAGACGTCATGGAGTTCACCGGCTCCACAGCCATTGAAAAGGCCATCACGCCAGTCGTCGAACGCCAGACCGAGATCCTCGACGGCGTCGGCATGGAGTCCGCCCCGGCCTTGAAGGGCTACACAAAATTCATCGCCAAGCCCACAGCCGAAACCATCCTGACCATCGACCACAAGGATCCGCTCCTCTCCCGCTGGCAGTACGGCCTCGGCCGCGCCACGGTCTTCACCTCCGACGCCAAGAACCGCTGGGCCGAACCCTGGCTCGCCTGGAAAGGGTTCGACCGTCTCTGGGCCAACCTCTTCCGCGACATCCTGCCCCACGCCCAAGCCGGCGAAGCAACGACCGAATTCGACCCCATCAACGGCGGCCTCGACGTCACCTACCGCCTCGCCCGCAATGTGCCGGACCCGAAAACGATCCCAGCCATCTTCATCCTCGGCCCCGACGGCTTCCGCCAGCCGGTGGACGTCCGCAAGGCCGGCGATGGCTTGTATAAAGGGCGCGTCACCATCGGTGCCCGCCAGGGCCTCTTCCGCATCCGCCCTGTCGACGAAAGCCGCGTCTTCCCGGAAACCGGCTACTACCGCCAGGAAGTGGAACTGGCCGATTACGGCAATAACGAACCCCTCCTCCGCCAGATGGCCGGCTTCACCGGCGGCCGCTACAACCCCGGCGTGAAGCAAGTCTTCGACGCCCAGGGCCGCAGCGTCCCGGCCACCACCCGCCTCTGGCCCGGCCTGCTCGCCGCCGCCGTGCTCTTCAACCTGCTCGAACTGGTCATCCGCAAGTGGCGCAGCATCCTGCCGGAAAAATGGCAGTCAGCCATCAGCGGCTCCCAAATTTAAACTGGCCCCGGTTATCCGCCGGATACGCACTGGATATTGAGTGCGTTCCCTGAAGACCCTCCTGCTCGCCGCCTGCGCCGCCCGTCCCCGGTGGATGCCAGATCGAATACTACACACCTTCTCCTGCGGCGGCAGCGGCACCAACATCCCCGTCGGCACCTACACACTCAATCCGGGCCTCAACCAGTTCCCCCAAGTCCAGGCAACGATCACCAACCAACTCAACTGGATATCGAGATCTCGCCCTGTGTCGGCCTCGTCACTGGCGTCATCCTAGTCAACGGCGTTCCGCCGCCCGCAGGCAGCGGCTACGCATTTGACACCGGAATCACGCTCCAGTACGGGTACACCGATGCTTCCGGCCGCTTCCAGTGCCTGGCCTTCCCCGGCACCAGCCAGGGCATGGTGTCCGGCAGCAACCTCAACGGCCAGCAGTTCCCGTTCACCGCCGTGGCCAACACCACCGTCGACGTGGGCGCCATCAACGCAACAAGGGGAACCGGCTTCCTCACTCTCCGTACGCTTTATCACGGCCAACCAGTCCAGAACTGCCTCTCGTTCGGCTGGGATGTCCAAAATCTAGGCTTCATCGACTGCCAGACCACGTCGATCGACATGGAGCGCTCCCCGCGGGTCGGCGAAATCACCGGCACCATCCTGGTCGACGGCGCACCGCCCCCGGCCAATACCACCTATGCCCAAGCCGACCACCCGAACGGCGTTAACTACGGATTCGCCGATGCCAACGGCCGCTTCCGCTTTCTGTCCTTTGCCGGTCCGCAAACAGGTACCATCCACAAGGATTCCCAGCTCGCCACCGTCGACATCGGCACCATCAACGCCAACGCTGCCCCCATCGGAAACGTCACCGTCCGCCCGCTCTATGAGGGCCAACCGATCACAGGCTGTGTCGGGTTGGAGTTCTATTTGAACAACATCTGGGGCATTTACTGCGAGAGCGGTGTTTCAGGAATACCCGCCGGAATCTACACCCTGGCGGAGTACATTCATGGCCGGATGACACCAGTCCGTGTAGCCGTCTCTAGTGGCCAAACCACCGTCGTCGTCGAAATCTCCGGCTGGGCCGGCGAGATCACCGGCACCATGAAAATCAACGGCAACATCGCGCCCGTGAACACCATCTACGCCGTGGCCGACCACCCCGTCACGGCGGGCTACGTCGCCGGCCAGACGCGCGACCTCGGCGCCGTCGGCCTCACCACTCTCAATGGCGCCATCACCGCCAAGAACGGCTCCCTGCCCTTCAAAACCTGGACCATCCGCCTGGACAACACCGGCACCCTCACCCAGACCTTCGGCGCCGCTTGCACGCCAGCGGTGACCTCGACCTTCCCGCTCGTCGCCGGCTACCTCATCCCGGGCTCCAGCGGCACCGTCCAGGTCAATATCAACTTCACCGGCTGCGCCGCCAACGGCGGCGCAGCGTCGAACAACCGTTCCTATGCCCTGCAACTCCCGTAGTGCTTCTAGCGGACGGCCAGTACCACGCCACCCTGCGTCGGCTGGCCGTCCACATAGACCACCACCGGCTGCAAGCCCGGCTTCACGTCGGGCGAGATCCGCAGGTTGATCTGCGTCAGCCCGATCGTCTGCCCGGGCGCGGTACCTGCATAGAGCACATCGACCGGCAGTTCGCCGACTGTCGCCGTGACAGTGCCCAGCTCCCGGCGTTGCCCGTTCGAGTCCACAGCGTCCAATCCGCCAAACCCCGTTCCGAATACGGAGACAACCGAGCCGGCCTTCGCCGGTGTGAGGGCATCCACAACCGCTCCCGTCTCGGCCACTTCAGCCAGCGGCTGATTGGCGGGGTTCACGAAAAGCCGCGGCTGCAAGGGCGTCATCGCCAACGGGAACGGAGCAAACAGGCTCCGGGATTGGCAGGTCACATAGACCTCCGTGGGCACCGCCGGGTCCACCGCCTCCGGGATCGTAAACACCGTTTCGCCGGACGCCGAGCTGGCTTCGGCGCGGTACCCGCCCACCATCACCCCAATCGGTTCCGGGCAGCTAAGCGCCGGGGAAATGCGCATCAGCTGGTTCGGGCTGCCCGGACCGGGCCGGTTGGTCGCGGCGTGGCGCAGTTGCGGCGCCGCCAGCGGCGCCGGGAAGGTGTACTTCTGCACCCGATGGTTAAAGGTGTCGGCCACGTACAGGTTGCCCAGACTGTCCACCGCCGTGTCGAACGGTTGGTCCAACTGCCGCTCGCCGGAACCCGCGCCCAACCCGCCCGCAATCGTCGAAATCTGCCCGCCCGGCGTGATCCGCTGCACGCGGTGGTTGTTCGTGTCGCTGACGTACAGGTTGCCCGCGGCGTCAATATCCACACCCACCGGGTTGGCCAACTGGTCGCGTTCTCCGCCCCAACCACCCGCGCCAGCCACCGTGCTGGCCGTGCCATCCCGCAGCACCTTCTGGACGCGGCCGTTGTAGGCGTCACCGACGTAGAGCGCCCCCTCTCGGTCCAATGCGATACCGAACGGGAAGTTCAACTGCGCCGGCTCACTCCCCTGCCCCCGGCCACCCGCGGCAATTGTAATGATGCCCTCCACCGTGATCTTCAGCACCCGATGGTTGTAGTTATCGGACACGAACACGTTGCCGTCTCCATCGACGGCAACGCCGCGCGGGTAGCTTAACTGCGTCAGTTCCCCGCCTTGTCCACCGCGACCGGCGATCGAGGTCAAAGCCCCATCCGGCGCCACTTTCTGTACCCGGTGGTTATAGGAGTCCGTCACATAAACGGCCCCCGCCCGATCCACCGCCAACGTGCGCGGAAAGCGCAGTTGGCTATCGCTCAGCCCCGGCACCCCAGTGCCAAGTACCGTCGAAACCTGCCCGTTCGGCGTCACTTTCAACACACGATGGTTATAGGAATCGGCAATATAAAGATTGTCCGACCCATCCACGGCTACGCCGCCTGGATAGTGGAGTTGCTCCAGCGTGCTGCCAAGCCCACCGGCGCCGGCGACCGTGGAGACAACGACCTGCCCAAACGCCGCCGCAACAGAGAGGCAGAGCGCAATCCCGGTTTTCATGAAGCTGTAAAAGACCTCGCCGCTCAATTTCTCATCATATCGGCTACCGTCCCTGACAGCATTAAGGTTTAATCGGAATATAATCAACGTCAGGAGATTCACCATGGCCAATCGCCGCCGCTTCCTGCAGGGGTCGCTCGCCGCCCCTCTCGCGGGTACCGCCTTCACTCTGTCCGCCGCCACGTCCAAGCGGGACTACTTCAAAGAACTCGGCGTCCAGCCGATCATCAACGCCGCCGGGACGTATACGTCCTTTACGGCCTCGCTCATGTTGCCCGAAGTCATGGAGGCCATCAACTACGCCTCCAAGACTTTCGTGCGGCTCAACGAGCTGCATGACGCGGTGGGCAAGAAGATCGCCTCCCTCCTCGAAGCCGAAGCGGCCATGGTCTCCTCCGGCGCGGCCTCGGCCCTGACGCTGGGCACCGCGGCCTGCCTCACCGGCTCCGACCGCAAGAAGATCCAGGCCATCCCCGACTTGACCGGCATGAAAACCGAAGTGCTGATGCAGAAGTCCCACCGCTTCGGCTACGACCGGGCGGTGAAGAACACCGGCGTCAAGATCGTCGAGTTCGAGACGGCCGCCGAGGCCGAAAAGCTCGCCGGTCCGCAGACCGCCATGATGCTCTTCTTCAACGACGCCGCCGGCAAGGGGCAGGTCAAAGCCGCCGACTTCGTCGCGCTGGGCAAGAAGCTGAACGTGCCGACCATGATCGATTGCGCGGCCGACTGCTTCCCCACCGAGAACATGACCAAGTTCAACAAAATGGGCTTCTCGCTGGTGATCTTCTCCGGCGGCAAGGGGCTCCGTGGCCCGCAGAGCGCCGGCATTCTGATGGGCCGAAAGGACCTCATCGAAGCCGCCCGCATGAACGCGTCACCGAACGGGGACGCCATCGGCCGCGGCATGAAGGTGAACAAGGAAGAGCTGCTGGGCATGATGGCCGCCATCGAAGTTTTCATGAAGAAGGACCATGAAGCCGAGTGGAAAGACTGGGAAAAGCGCATCAAAGTGGTGGCCGACAGCGTCACCGTTTCCCCGGCCGTGAAGACCGAACAGTACGTGCCGGAAGTGGCCAACCACGTGCCGCACCTGAAGATCACCTGGGATCAGAGCAAGATCAAGATCAGCTACAACGAAGTGGCCAAGCGGCTGCGCGAAGGCGATCCGTCGATCGAAGTCACCCCGGGGTCGAGCGAGTCGCTCAACATCGGCGTGTGGATGCTCCAGCCCGGCGAGGACCGGATTGTGGCCAAGCGGATTCGGGACATCCTGAAGTCGGTCTAGCGTTAGCGAACGGGCAGGCGCACGGCGGGGCTCGCCGCCGCGCCTGCCCGTAAAATCAGCTCCGCGTCCCCGACGGGGGTTTCCGGCGGGACGATGGCATTCACCTGATCGAGCCCAAGGAAGCCCGGCGCGGGTCCGGCGTAGAGTACGGTGGCCGGGCGGCCCGCGATTTGGACACTGACGGCGGACGGGGTCTTACCGATGCCCGTGGCGTAGATCTCCACGGGCTGACCACGGACACCGGCGCCGATGACGCCGAACACGCCGGGGGCGGTTTCGGCGAGTGAGGCACGGAGTTCGGCGCCGTTGATGGTGAAGGTCGCGGGCCCGGTTGGCGTCGCGCCGGGGATGTGGAAGTTGACCTGCGCGAAGGTCCCGTTGGTGCCGGCGTAGAACACGGTGGCCGGCTCGCTGTTGACGCGGACGGTGAGGGCGGATGGGTCGGCGACGGGGTTGAGGAAGGCGGAGGCGATGGCGCCCGGCGCGAGCGCCGGAGCGAAGCTGGCGGCGTTGACGACGGCGTTGACAGCCGCGGCGGGCGGCGTGGCGGCGAGCTTCAGGATGCGTCCGTTGTGGGCGACCATGTAGAGTTCGCCAGCCTCGTCTTCGCCGAAGGCCACGACGGGCAGATCGGGGTTGATGAGCTTCTGCGTTTCCCAGTTGGCGCCGTCGCGGCGGGTGCCCCAGATCTGGCCGCTGCCGTAGTCGCCGAAGAAGTAGATGCCGGTGAGGAACGGGAAGGCCGCGCCGCGGTAGACGTAGCCGCCGGAGACCGAAACGCCGTCGTTGCGGCCGTAGACGAAGATGGGCGCGGTGAGACCGGTGCGGGTGGCGCAGTTGCGGTCGGCAAAGCAGCGGGTGCCTTCGACGAGGTTCCAGCCGTAGTTGAGCCCGGCGGGGGCGTCGGCCGGCTGGAAGTCGATCTCTTCCTGCTCGTTCTGGCCGACGTCGGCGATGTACATGTCGCCGGTGGCACGGTCGAAGGAAAAGCGCCAGGGATTGCGGAGGCCGAGGGCCCAGGTTTGCGCGGTTCTGGCGCCGTTTTCGACGTCCATACGGAGCATCTTGCCAAGTTGGCTGGCCGGGTTCTGGGCGCGGTTCTGCGGGTCGCCGCCGCTGCCGCCGTCGCCCATGCCGATGTAGAGCTGGCCATCGCGGGGGCTGAACTGGATGCAGCCGCCGTTGTGGTTATCGAAGGGCTGCGGAATGGTGAGGAGCACCTCTTCGCTGGCGGGGTCGGCCGTGTCGCCGGAGATGCGGTAGCGGGCGACGATGGTGCGGCGCTGGCGGTCCACGTAGTTCAGGTAGAAGTACTGCTTGTCGCGAAAGCCCGGCGGGAAGGCGAGGCCGAGCAGGCCCATTTCACCGCCGTACTGCACCTTGGCGGTGATGTCGAGGACGGGCGTGGAGACGACGGCGCCGTTGCGAATGAGACGAACGCGGCCGCGCTGTTCAACGGCGAACATGCGGCCCGAGCCATCACGGGGACTCTGCAGATCGACGGGCGCTTCCAGCCCACTTACCCAAGGCTGCCAGCGGATAGTTGGCCAGGCCGCGGCAATCAGAAGAAAAGCGAAGATGCTGCCCATCGGGCTCCTTTACAGTTCGAGGTGTGTGACCGTCTCCATGTGAAAGGTCTGCGGGAACAGGTCGATCAGAGCCATCGAACGGATCTTATAACCGGCTTCGCAGAGTCCTTTCAAATCCCGGGCCAAGGTCGACGGATCGCAGGAGACGATGCCGATGCGCGGGGCTTTGATGCGGACCAGATGACCAACGGCTTCGGGGCCGAGCCCGGCACGTGGCGGGTCGGCCAGGATGAAGTCCGGCGCGGTTTGGACTCCGGCCAGGAATTCTTCGGTGCTAGCACGGAAGTGGCCAATCTTCTTTTTGGCGCGTTTGGCATTGGCTTCGGCGTCCTCGACGGCAACTTTTACGCTCTCGACGGCGTCGACGTTGGCGAACTTACCGGCCAGGGAGAGCGAGAAGAGCCCGACGCCGGCGTAGAGTTCCAGGGCCAGGTCGCCGGTGGCGTCGCCGATGGCGGCCTTGGTCAGGGCACCGATCAGGAAACGGTTCACCTGGAAGAACGACTTGTAGTGGACACGGTACTGGTTGCCGTTGGCCGCGTATTCGATGGGCCCGGTGGCGGTCCCGGGAAGCTCCTGTTCGAGCCAGTCGAAGAAGGGCTTGGCGACGCGCTGGCCGGCCATGGTCTCGCCCACGTTCACCTGGACATCGCGTTCGTTGGTGAAGAACTCAATGGACCGGACGAAGCGCGGGAAGCGGTGGTTGCGCACCATGCGGCGGAGGGCGTGGAGGGCTTCGTTGAGCTTGGGGGAAGCCACGGGGCACTCGGCGGTGTCGACGACGGTGTGGGAACCGGGCTGGCGGTAGCCGACCTTCTGGCCGTCGATGTGGAGCTGGATGCGATTGCGGTAGCCCCAGGGTTCGCCGGTGATGGCTTCAATCTCGTCGGGCGGGGTAAGCTTGCCGATGCGCTGGAGGACTTCGCGGAGGACGTCCTTCTTCATCTCCACCTGAGCCGGGTAGAGGGCGTGCTGGTAGTGGCAGCCGCCACAACGTTCGAACACCTTGCACAGCGCGGCGGTGCGAGCTTCGGACTTTTCGAGCACTTCAAGGACGCGGCCTTCGAGGACGTCCTTCTTCTCTTTTGCGATGGCAATGTGAACCGTTTCGCCCGGTAGGACGAACGGCGTCATGACCACGCGGCCTTCATGACGGCTCAGCCCGGAGCCACCATAGACCAACTTTTCAACCGGCAGCGTGAGGTCTAACGCCGGTCCTTCGGATTTCTGCACCCCTATATTGTCTCATGCGGTGCCGCGCACACAGTACACTAACAGTTTGGAATGAAAGCACGCGTACTTTCCGGGATTCAACCGACCGGGCACCTACACATTGGCAACTACCTGGGCGCCCTGCGCAACTGGGTGAAGATCCAGCATGACTACGACAGCATCTTCTGCATTGTCGACCTGCACGCCATTACGGTGTACCAGGAACCGGCGGCGCTGAAGCAGCAGATTACGCAGCTGGCCGGGCTGTTTATCGCCGCCGGGATCGACCCGAAGTCGTCGACGGTGATTGTGCAGTCGTCGGTGGCGCAGCACTCCGAGCTGGCTTGGATGCTGACCTGCATGACGCCGCTGGGCTGGCTGGAGCGGATGACGCAGTACAAGTCCAAGACCGAGAATCAGGACACGATTCTGTCGGGGCTGCTGCAGTATCCGGTGCTGATGGCGGCGGACATTCTGCTCTATCAGGCGAATATTGTGCCGGTTGGCGACGATCAGCGGCAGCACATTGAGCTGGCGCGGGACATTGCGCAGCGGTTCAACTCGCTGTACGGCGAGACGTTCACGATGCCGGAGACGCGGCTGCCGATGGTGGGCGCGCGGGTGATGGGCCTGGACGATCCGACGAAGAAGATGAGCAAATCCGCGGCTGGCACGGGGCATTCGATTGGCCTGTTGGACACGCCGGCGGAGATGAAGAAGAAGATCATGCGGGCGACCACGGATTCGAATCCGGCCGTCGATTTCGAGACGATGGGGCCGGGCGTGGTGAATCTGTTGAACATCTTCCAGGCGTTCACGGACTGGTCCGATGACCAGATGAAGAACCACTTCAGCGGGCTGCGATATGGCGACTTGAAGAAGGCCGTGCTGGAGGCGGTGGTGGCGGGGTTGGAACCGATTCAGAAGCGGTATGCCGAGATCACGGCGGACCCGGCGTATTTGAACGGCGTGCTGCGCGAAGGCGCCGAGCGGGTGCGCCCGATTGCCGAGAAGACCACGCGTTTGGTCCGCGAGCGCATGGGCATTTACAACATCGACTAGCGTATGGGCTACCTCGCCCTTCTTCGCACAAACCGCAACTTCCGGCTGCTGTGGGCGGCGCAGGTGATCAGTGAGATTGGCGATTGGTTTTACACGGTCGCGATCTACAGTTTGCTGTTGGAGTATACGGGGTCGGCGAAGTCGATCGCGCTGGCTTTTACGCTGCAGGTGCTGCCGCAGTTTGTCTGTTCGCCGTCGGCGGGGGTGATCAACGACCGGCTCAGCCGGCGCTCGGTGATGCTGTTCGCCGACTTCGCGCGGGCGGGGATCGTGGGCTGCATGCTGTTTGTGCGGGGGCCGGAGATGGTGACGTTTCTGTACGCGTTGCTGTTTCTGGAGACCATCATGTGGGCGCTGTTTGAGCCGGGGCGGACGGCGACGATTCCGAACATTACCGAGGGCGCCGATGTGGTGACCGGGAACGCGTTGAGCTCGATCACGTGGTCGTTCAACTTCGCGGTGGGGTCGGCTTTGGGCGGGGTGATCGCGGCGTTTTTCGGGCGGCAGACGGTGTTTGCGTTGAACGCGGTGTCGTTCGTTGTATCGGGGCTGTTGATTCAACGGATGAAGTTTGACGAACCGCATTTGAAGGATCTGGCGCCGTTCCATCCGTTGGATTTGCTCGATTTTGGGCCGATTGCTGAGGGTTTCCGGTATGTGCGGGCGAATTCGCGGCTGGCGGCGACGATGCTGGTGAAGGCTGGGCTGGGGCTGATTGGCACCAATTGGGTGATTTTGCCGATTCTGGGGCGGGAGTCGTTTCCGGTGCAGATGGCGGGGTTGAGCGGGGACCAGTCGGCGACGTTGGGGATGAGTTTGCTGCTGGGGGCGCGGGGCGTGGGGGCGATATTGGGACCGGTGATTGCGGGGTGGTGGGCGCAGGGGGAAGAGGCGCGAATGCGGCCGGCGATCGTTTGGGGGTTCGTGATGGCGGCGGCGGGGTATTTGTGTTTGAGCGTTTCGGGAAGCCCGTGGACGGCGGGGATGGCGGTGGCGCTGGGGCATGCGGGGACGTCGATTACGTGGGTATTTTCGACGGCGCTGTTGCAGTTGAACACCGAGGACAAGTTCCGGGGGCGGGTGTTTTCGGTGGAGTTCGGGTTCAGCGTGGCGATGATGGCGGTGATGTCGAGCGCGGCCGGGGTGTTGATTGACCGGGGGGTGTCGCCGTTTGGGTTGGCTGCGTTGACGGGGGCGGTGATGTTGATTCCGGCGGTGGCGTGGTTGTGGGCGTTGCGGTTGTGGCGGGGGTAGGGGGCGGTTGGCTTCGTTGTTGCAAAAATGTTCGGGAAGCCTCGGATTTTGGGCCCTGGGGTGGTGGGATTTATCCGAGTGGAGGCCAGGGGGATTCCCCCCTTCGCCCTTCGGGCTTCGGGGGGGGGCAAGCCCGGGGAAATCTGCTGGGCCGGACGGCCGTTCTTCCCGGCGACTGCCCCTGATTGGCCCTGGGCAGCCGCGTTGGCGATGGGATATTCGAGATGTCAAAGATCAAGCCGGGGCGGGCGGCGATGGCGAAGGGCCAAGACCGGGGCTCCGGGGGTTGGTTGTTGGCTGGCCGCGATTGGGATCGAGGCTGTTGGCTTCGTTGTTGCAAATTGTCTGGGCCCTCGGCGATTTCCTGATTTGGGCTCGGACGATTCCCAAATCTGGGAATTTGCTGGTGTCACGGTACCCAGTCAACGACGATCTGCGAACGTCATGACGGGCAGAAACCACTTGCGGTGCTGCCCGTCATTTCGTTAAGAATGAGACGGCAAGGGTGTCG
>JBIKOG010000019.1:0-63263 GCA_044358225.1 Bryobacteraceae bacterium
CGTCACTGGGAAAGAGGGTAGGTCTTCACTGTGAGACTTTCCGAAAGCCGCCCCTTTGCTTTCTATCGTTTCCGAATACCGAAGGCCTCAAATTCGCGAAAAACAGGCCTGAACTGCGAAAGTCGGGTTAGCGGGACGCGGCAGTAAGGCGTTTGCGGAAGGCATCGCGCTCAGTGGCGAGCGAGGGGATGAGGAGTCCGTCCTTTTCCATGCTCGTCCACTGGGCGTCAGCCTTGGCCATGAGGTCCTTTTCGCGCTCGGGAATCGTTAGGGCGGCCAGTTCGAGGCTGCGGGCGACAAGGGCGCGGATGCGGGGCTCCTTGGACTTGGTGAAGCTGCCGGAGAGAGCGTAGTGTTCGAGGGTTTCGGCGGCCTTGACGGCGTCGGGGACGCGTCCGGCGCTGGCGAGGATATGGGGGTGGAGGATGAGGCATTCGAGCATCATGCGGGGGACGTTGCTGTCGGCCGGGTCGGCCTTGATGAGTTTGCCGATCATGGCGATCGCCTCTTCATTTTTGGCGATGGCCAATGCCCACTGGGAGCGGGCGGCGTAGAGTTCGGCGAACTGGAAGTGAAGGAAGGCGAGGTTCTGTTCAACGGCGGCGTTGCCGGGATCGATGCGAAGGACGGCTTCGAGCGTGACGCGGGACTCCTCCATGGCGCGCCAGGCTTTGTCGTAATCGACGGCGGCGCGGAGGGTGTTGCCGTAGCGGAGGAGGGCGAAGCCGAGATCGACCTGGGCCTTTTTGTCCTGCGGGTCGACGGAGACGAGCCAGCGGGCGCGATCGACGACGCGGGAGTAGACTTCGGCGGCTTCGGCGAAGCGGCCCAGGCTAATCATGTGGGAGTTGCCGAGGGTGTCGCCGACGTGGCTGAGGGCGATCATGAGAGTCCGTTGTGTGCTGACGTCATCGGGCCTGGTGGCCGCCATTTTCTCCTGGAGTTTGAGGCTCTTTTTGTAGGCTTCCAGGGCATCGTCGGTTTTGCCCATACGGGCAAGGACGAGGCCGAGGGTGGCGTAGCTGGAGCCGAGCTCGCCGAGGGCGTCTTTATCGACGACGCCTTTAAAATTGAGCTCTTCGCGGATTTGGACGGCGCGCAGGGCGGACTTGAGGGCCGCGTCGACACCGATGGCGGCGGCCATGCGGCCCATCTGGTCGTGGGATTTGGCGAGTTGGCGGAGGCCGTCGATGTCGCCGTTGGAGACTTTGACGTACTCTTCGCCATGTTGGGTGGATTCTTTGAAGGATAGGAGCGCGCCCTTGGTGTCTTTGGAGATGCGCTGGACGGCACCGAGGCGGTAGAGGGCTTCCTGGAGGGGTTTGCGGCCTTCCGGGGTGCGGCCTTCGGCGATCCAGGCCTTTTCGAGCATCTGGACGCTTTTGCGATAGCTTTCGAGGGCGCCTTTGGTGTCGCCAAGGTTGCTGCGGAGAGGGTCGCCCTGGACGTCGCCGAGCTTCTTGTAGGCGGTGCCGACTTCGCGGGCGAGCTGGGGATCGTCGACGGCGTCGACGGCGAGGGCTTCGAGGTACTGGAGACCTTTTTCGACGACGAGGCGGCGGGCGTTGGTGGAGCCCGGGAGGTTCTCGATGGCGTCGTGGAACTCAAACAGGAAGGAGTTGGAAAGGTGGCGGACCTGGTCGAAGCGGCGCTGGGTTGCCTGGGCCTGGCGCCAGAGGAGGAAGCTACTGACGGAGAGCATGACGGCGGCGGCGACGCCGAGGGTGACGGAGAGGCGGTTGCGGCCGAAGAACTTGGAGGCGCGGTAGCTGAAGGAGTCGGGGCGGGCCTTGACGGGCATGCCCTGGAGGTGGGCGCGGACGTCTTCGGCGAACTGTTCGACGGAGGAGTAGCGGCGGTCGCGATCCTTGTGGATGGACTTGAGGATGATGTTGTCGAGGTCGCCGCGGAGGTCGCGGCCGCGGATGGGGCCGTTGTTGGGGGCGGCCTGGCTGGGGCGGATAGGGATGGTTTCGCAGACGGCGCGGGCGATGGCGGCGAGGGAGGTGTCGGCAATTTGCTGGGCTTTTTGGCCGGTGAGGAGTTCGTAGAGGATGATGCCGAGGGAGTAGACGTCGGTGGCGGTGGTGACGGGTTCGCCGCGGACCTGTTCGGGGCTGGCGTATTCGGGGGTGAGCATCTGGGCGCCGGCGACGGTGACGGTTTGGTCGGCGTTGTCGGAAAGGACGCGGGCGATGCCGAAGTCGAGAAGTTTGACGGAGCCGGATTTGTCGACCAGAATGTTGCCGGGTTTGAGATCGCGGTGAACGATTAGATTCTGGTGGGCGTAGCCGACGGCGGAGCAGATGTCGAGGAAGAGGAGGAGGCGTTGTTGGAGGTCGAGGGAGGCGCCGGCGCAATGCTGGGTGACGGTGATGCCGTCTTCGACGAACTCCATGACGAGGAAAGGGACGCCGTTATCGCCGGTGCCGCCATCGAGGAGGCGGGCGATGTGGGGATGTTCGAGGCGAGCGAGGATCTGGCGTTCCTGTTCGAAGCGGCGGAGGACGGAGCGGGAGTCCATGCCGGCGCGGAGGAGCTTGATGGCGACTTCTTTGTGGAAGGCGGCATCGTCGCGGACGGCGCGATAGACGGCGCCCATGCCGCCGCGGCCGAGGAAGCCGGTGATGCGATAGGGGCCGAGGCGCTGGCCGATGGCCTGTTCTTCGGTGGCGAGGGCCCAGGCTTCGGCGCCTTCTTCCATGGCGGCGGCGAGAGTGGCGCCGGGGTCGGCATCGGCATCGACCATGGCGCGGACCTCGAGGAGCAGCTCGGGGTCGCCGGTGCATTCGCGTTCGAGGAAGGCGTGGCGCTGCGTGGGGGGCAGGTCGAGAGCGTCGTTGAAGAGCGCGTCGATCCGCGCGAAACGCTCGGGGGTCATTTTTCGCCGGGGGTCAGTTGGACGCGGATCCAAGCTTCGGCGGAGCGGAGGTCCCGGCTGACGGTGGCTTTGGAGACGCCGGTGGCTTCGACGATTTCGTCGAGGGTGAGGCCGCCGAAGTACTTCATTTCCAGAATTTGCCCTTTGCGCGGGTCGAGTTTTTCGAGATTTTGGAGGGCTTCGTCGAGGGCGAGAAAGGGAGAATTTACACTTGGGTCACCGATGTCAATGCCCATGCCGTCGAGGGAGACTTTGTTGCCGCCGCCGCGTTTTCCGGCGCGGAACTTGCGGGCGGAGTCGACCAGGACCTGGCGCATGAGGTGGGCGGCGACGCCGAAGAAGTGGGCGCGGTTTTGGAAGTCGGGAATGTCCTGGCCGATGAGGCGGACATAGGCTTCGTGCACAAGGGCGGTGGGCTGTAGGGTGTGGCCGGAGCGCTCGCGGGAGATGTAGCTTTCGGCGAGGCGGCGGAGCTCTTCATAGACGACGGGGAGCAGCGCGTCGAGCGCGGCGCGGTTGCCTTCGCGCCATTCAACGAGTAGACGAGTGACCTCTTGATGCATAGATGCGTGTACGTGAGTCTAACACTTGCGGTACCTGGATGCCGGGAGCGGCGGGGGGTAGTGATTTGACATGAGCGACACGGGGTGTATTAATTGATAAACAGGGTTATCCCTATTTGTCCATGGGAGTTGTTTAATGAGAATTGCTCAATTGAAGCACTGGCGCGGCCGAATGGGCCTGCTGGTTTTTGCTTCGTTGCTTGGAATGTACGCGATTCCGGCGGCGGCGCAGGTGTTGTATGGAACGATTCTGGGAACCGTCGAAGACGCCAGTGGCGCCGTGGTCCCGAATGCAAAAGTGACGATTGCGGAGAAGGCGACCGGCTTCAGCCGCGAGACCACGACGGACGTCGCGGGTAACTATTCGATTCCTAGCGTGCCGATCGGCAGCTACACGGTGAAGATCACCGCGAACGGCTTTAAGGGCCTGACGCGGGAAGGCGTTGTGCTGACCGTGAACACCACGGCCCGCGTGAACGCCAAATTGGAAGTGGGCGCGGTTTCCGATCAGGTGACGGTGGAAGCTTCCGCCGTGCAACTGCAGACCGACCGCAGCGACACGAAGACGGAAATCAATTCCAAGGTCGTGACGGAACTGCCGTTGAACCAGTACCGCAACTACCAGGCTTTGATTAACCTGGTTCCGGGCGCGACGCCCGCGGCGCTGCAGAACTCGGCGACCGACACGCCTGGCCGCGCGTTGCGTTCCTTTGTGAACGGCACGGCGACCAACAACAACGTGACCCGCCTGGACGGCGCGACCAACATCAACATCTGGTTGCCCCACCACGTGGCCTACGTTGCCCCGGCCGAAACCGTCGAGAACGTGAACATCACGACCTCTTCGATGGACGCCGAACAGGGCATGGCCGGCGGCGCGGCGATCACGGTTGCCTCCGCCAGCGGCACGAACCAGCTGCATGGCGCTGCTTGGGAGTATCACGAAAACCAGGACCTGAAGTCCCGCAACTATTTCCAGCCGACGAACGTTCCGAACGCTGACTATAAGTTGAACATCTTCGGTGGAAAACTGAGCGGCGCGATCATCAAGAACAAGCTGTTCTGGTTTGCGCATACGGAAATCACCAAGCAGACCACCGGTGGTCAGGGTCAGTTCACGGTCCCCGATGCCGCCATGCGCGCCGGTGACTTCTCCGGACGAATCGGCACCAACGGCCAAGGCGTGATTTTCGATCCGGCTACGGGCAACCCCGATGGCACGGGCCGTCAGCCTTTTGCCGGCAACCGTGTTCCTTCGGCCCGCTTCTCGCCCCAGTCGTTGCGGTATCTTTCGCTGGTTCCCAACCCGAACAACACGGGCGGCACTGGCTTTACCGCCAACCCGACGAATGGCACCTTTGCCAACAACTACTTCGCCGTGGGCAGCGGCCAGCTGAACCGCAATAACTACGACGGCAAGTTGAATTGGAATCGGAACGACAAGCACACGATGTTCGTGAAGTACTCGATGCTGACCGCGCTTTCCGGCGGCCGTTTCGGCCTCGGAGCAGCTGGCGGCGGCGGTATCGGTGGCGACCCGGGTCTGGGCGACACGAACCAGTACCTGGCGACGATCGGCACCAATTACACCATCAGCCCCACCATGCTGCTGGATGCCACCTGGGGCATGACCCGCATGGACCAGACGGCGCAGGGTGATGACTTCGGAACGAACTTCGGTTCGGAAACGTTCGGCATCCCCGGCACCAACGGATCGGATCCGCGCCAGAGCGGCCTCCCGGTGTTCTCCTTCACGGGTTTGAGCGCCTGGGGCCAGACGGCCACCTGGATGCCGTTGGAACGGAAGGAACGCAGCTATACGTTCACCACCAACCTGTCCATCCTTAAGTCCTCCCACGAAGTCCGCATGGGCTTTGACTCGGTTCGGCACCAATTGAATCACTGGCAGCCGGAAACCGACAACCCGCGCGGTGCGTTCAACTTTGGCGGCGGCGTAGCGGCACTGAACGGTGGCGCGGCGACGACGTTGGCGAACTCCATGGCGCAGATGCTGCTGGGCTTGCCGAACGTGATGTCCAAGTCGATCCAGTATGAACTGATGACGACCCGCGAATGGCAGTTCGGCTGGTACATCCGCGACCGTTGGCAGATCAACCGCAATGTGACGTTTAACTATGGCGTCCGCGCGGAAGCTTACCCGCTGGTGAACCGCGGCGACGGCAAGGGCATTGAACGCCTTGACCTGTCGACGATGCGCGTCACCCTCGGTGGCCGTGGGCCGATCCCGACCAACCCTGGCATCAGCACGCAGCCGCTGTTCCTGGCGCCTCGCGCCGGTATCGCCATTCGTGTGAACGACAGCACGGTGATCCGCACTGGTTATGGCATGACCATTAACCCGCTGCCCTTCTCCCGTCCGATGCGCGGCTTCTACCCGCTGACGATTGCGGCGACGTTCCAGCAGAACACCGGATTCCAGAACTTTGGCAGCCTTGCCACTGGCATTCCGGCGATCGTTGGCCCGGATCTCTCCACGGGTATCATCCCGCTGCCGAACACGGTGGCGATGCGCAGCCCCTGGGGCTCGATCAAGCGCGGTGGCGTGCAGTCGTGGAATTTCACGATTGAGCGCCGTCTGAGCAAGAACCTGAATGGCTCGGTGGCCTACGTTGGCACGCAGTCTTCCAACGTGTTGGGTGACCGCGACATCAACGCGGCGGCTCCTGGCGCCGGCAACAACGGCCGTCCGTTCTTCGCCTCCACCGGTCGCGGCATCGCGATCAATATGTGGGACGGCTGGATGAGCAGCAACTACCATGGCCTGCAGAGCAGCTTGCGCGGCAACGTGACCAAGGACCTGTTCGTGCAGGGCGCCTACACCTGGTCGAAGGCCATCAACATGACCGACGAAGATGGCTGGGTCAGCGTGGGTTGGAACTGGGATCCGGTTGTTCGCCGGAACCGTGCGACGGCCGGCTATGACCGTACGCAGGTTTTCCAGATGGGCTACATGTACCAGCTCCCCGTGGGCCAGGGCAAAAAGTTCATGAACACCAACAACAAGGCGGCCAACCTGGTTCTGGGCGGCTGGCAGACGGGCGGTATCTACTACGCCATGTCCGGCACCCCGTTCAACGTGACGGCTGACGGCACGCGTTTGGCGGCTCCTGGGAATCTCCAGACGGCCGACCAGATTGGTGCATTCACCTACCTGAACGGCAAGGGCACGAACACCCCGTACTTTGCCGCTTCCAACTTCGCCACGCCGACCCCGGCTGGCGCCCCGATCCGTTTCGGCACCACCGGTCGCAACCGCTTCCGTGGTCCGGGCCGCGCCGGGTTGGACTTCAACCTGTTGAAGGACTTCGCCGTGACTGAACGCGTTAAGATTCAGTTCCGTGCGGAAGCCCAGAACCTGACCAACACGCCGCAGTTCGGTAACCCGAGCGCGAACGTGGACGGCGGGAACTTCGGCCTGATCACGAGCGCCGGCAGCGAGCGTCAGCTTCGCTTCGGTGTTCGCGCTTCGTTCTAAACTAGTAGGTTGCTAACGGCAACACAATTCGGGCGCTGGCTTCGGCTAGCGCCCGTTTTCTTTTTCGGGTTATCGGGCCAGGAGGCGCGGCTGGCGGCCGATGCGCAGGCGCGGATGGGGGCCGGGGATTTTGCCGGGGCTGCGGGGATTTATCAGCAACTGGTGAAGCAAGTGCCGGCGAATCCGGGGTGGAAGTTGAACCTGGGGATTGCACTGCATATGGCGGGGCGCGACCAGGAGGCGGTGGGGCCGTTGACTGTGGCCGCGCAGGCGATGCCAGGAGCTTTTCCTGCGCATGCCTTGCTGGGGACTTCGTTGCTGCGTCTGGGGCAGGCTGGGAAGGCAGTGGCGCCGTTGCAGCGGGCAGTGGCGATGAAGCCAAACGAGGCGCAGGGGCGAAGGTTGTTGGCGGAGGCGTTTTTGCAGAGCGGCCAGGCGAAGGCGGCGGTGGGACAGTTGGCGGCGTTGACGAAATTGGAGCCGGGGGACGCGGGGGCGTGGTTCGTGTTGGGGCGGGCGAACGAGGCGGCGGCGGATTCGGCGTTCCGGCAGTTGGCGAAGGAGTTTCCGGAGTCGCGGGCGTTTCTGTTGACGACGGCGGCAGTGCGGCGGAAGCAGCAGCGGTTGAAGGCGGCGGAGGCGTTGGAGGAGCAGGCGCGGACGCGGCCGGCGCTGTTGCGGGCGGATGCGTTGGCGAAGGAGATTGATACCTTCAACGACGGCGCGCGGCGGGCATTTACGCAGTTGGGGGCGTTGCCGGATAATCCGCAGATTCACAAGATTAAGGCGGAGACGCTGCGGGCGCAGGGGAAGCATTTGGAGGCGGTGGAGGAGTGGCGGGCGGCGCTGCGGTTCGACCCGCGGGACCGGGAGACGGAGCGAGAACTGGCGGCGTCGTTGTATGCGGGAGGGCAGTATTTGGAGGCGTTGAACACGCTGGAGCGGCTGCTGGTGCATGAGCCGGATTCCGCGGTGCTGTACTTTTTGAAGGGCGATTGTTTGTTGCAGCAAGGGCAGGCGGAGGAGGCGATTGCGCCGTTATTGAAGGCCGTTTCGATCGTGCCGGCGCGGGCTTCGTTGGGGCGGGCGTTGCTGGCTGTAGGGCGCGGGGCGGAGGCGGTGCCGCATCTGGAGGCGGTGGTGGCGGAGTTGGACACGGACGGGGCGCTGTACTTTCAATTGAGCCGGGCGTACACGGCGGCGGGCGCGGCGGAGAAGGCGAAAACGGCGTTGGCGGAGAGTCAAAAACGTAGACAATAGGATTCATGCGAATCCTACTTTCCCTGCTGACGGTTACCATCGCGCTGCAGGCCCAAACGGTGCAGGAAGCCAAGGCGTTTCTGGATGAAGCGGAGGCGACGCTGCTGAAGCAGGCGAACTTCGTCAGCCGTGCGCAGTGGCTGCAGTCCACTTACATCAACCCGGATAGCGAGATGCAGGCCGCGCTGGCCAATGAGCAGTACATCGGCATTGTGAAAGATTATGCGCGGAAGGCGACGCGGTTCGACAAGGTGAAGCTGCCGGACGATATGGCCCGGAAGATGATGCTGTTGAAGATCGGGCTGACGCTGGTGACGCCGGAGGATAAGACGCAGGCGACGGAGTTGACGCAGTTGATGGCGAAGATGGAGTCGGCGTATGGGTCGGGGAAGTACTGCCGGGATGCACCGCAGGACAAGGGCCGGTGCCTGGATTTACAGGACATTACGCTGATTATGGCCAACAGCCGGGACCCGAAGGAATTGTTGGATGTATGGCAGGGTTGGCACAAGGTGGCGCGGCCGTTGAAGACGGATTACAAGCGGTTTGTGGAGCTGGGGAACAAGGGCGCGCGGGAGATCGGGTTTAAAGATATGGGGGCGATGTGGCGGTCGAAGTACGACATGCCGCCGGATGCGTTTGCCAAGGAACTGGACCGGCTGTGGGAGCAGGTGCGGCCGTTGTATGTGAGCCTGCACGCGTATGTGCGGACTAAGTTGCGGGAGAAGTACGGCGCGGCCGTGGTGCCGGAGAAGGGGCCGATTCCGGCGCACTTACTGGGTAACATGTGGGCGCAGAGCTGGGATAACGTCTATGACGTGGTGGAGCCGAAGGGCGCGACGAAGACGTACGACCTGACTTCGATTTTGAAGCAGAAGAAGATTGATGAGCTGGAGATGGTGCGGTATGGGGAGCGGTTCTTCCAGTCGCTGGGGTTTGCGGCGTTGCCGAAGACGTTCTATCAACGGTCCCTGTTTACGAAGCCGCAGGACCGGGAAGTGGTGTGCCACGCGTCGGCGTGGGACCTGGATAACGATGAGGATCTGCGCATCAAGATGTGCATTCAGGTGACCGGGGAGGAGTTCTCGGTGATCCATCACGAGCTGGGGCATAACATCTATCAGCGGGCGTATCGGAAGCAGCCGTTCCTGTTCCGTGATTCGGCCAACGATGGGTTTCATGAAGCCGTGGGCGATACGATCGCGCTGTCGATCACGCCGGAGTATCTGGTGCAGGTGGGGCTGTTGGATAAGGCCACGGATCCGAGTGGGGACATTGGGCTGTTGCTGAAGCAGGCGCTTGCGAAGGTGTCGTTCCTGCCGTTTGGGCTGATGATCGACCAGTGGCGGTGGAAGGTCTATTCGGGCGAGATTACGCCGGAGAACTACAACCAGAAGTGGTGGGAGTTGCGGCGGAAGTATCAGGGCGTGGATGAGCCCGGGCGGACGGAGGCGGATTTCGACCCGGCGGCGAAGTATCATGTGGCGGCGAATGTGCCGTATACGCGGTACTTTCTGGCGCACATTTTGCAGTTCCAGTTCCACCGGTCGTTGAGCCAGGCGGCGGGATGCAAGACGCCGTTGCACCGGTGTTCCATCTATAATTCCAAGGAAGCGGGCGCGAAGCTGGACCAGATGTTGAGCATGGGGCTGAGCAAGCCGTGGCCGGTCGCTTTAGAGGCGATTACGGGAAAACCGGAGATGGACGCGACGGCTATTAAAGATTATTTTGCGCCGTTGAAGAAGTGGCTGGACGAGCAGAATAAAGGGAAAGCCGTGGGCTGGTAGACAGTCCGCGGTACAGCCGGGGGGCCTGTGAGCAGACGGAAACAGCGAAGTGAAATTGACGCGATTCTGATCCGGGAGCGGTGGCTGCTGCGGAAGCGGGGGCGCGAGAATTTCGGGCGCGGGCCGCTTACCGGGCTGGCGCTATCGGGCGGGGGGATCCGCTCCGGCATTTTCAATTTGGGCCTGCTGACGGCGCTGGAGCGGAAGGGGTTGGTGAATCAAGCCGACTTCCTTTCGACCGTGTCCGGCGGGGGCTACATTGGCTCCTACGTGATTGCGAACCGGATGAAGGGGCGGGATCTGCGGGACGATTCGCCGGCCAATCCGGCGCTGGGGCATTTGCGGAAGTTCGGGAACTATCTGACGCCATCGGTGGGGGCGATGAGCGCCGATACGTGGTCGATGATGATGGTATGGTTCCGGAATACGAGCGTGCTGCAGCTGTTTTTGCTGAGCGTGTTCGCGGTGCTGCTGCTGTTGCCGCGGTTGTGGGCGTTCGCCTTGGAGAAGAGTGTGTTGGCGCCGGGTCTGCAGGACTGGGCGATTCCGGTTTCGATTGGGATCTTCCACCTGATTGTGGCAGGCATCTGTGCGGTTCTGATTCGGGCGTTCCGGGGCGTCGGCGGGTTCCGTGCGCGGGCGGCCAAACGGGTGGCGGCGCCGAATCCATCGACGGTGCGGAGGACGGTGGGCGGGGTGATCGTGCTGGCGCTGGCGGGGAGCACGCTGTTTGCGGTGGCGGCGTTCGCGCCATTCGCGCATGGCGGGGAGGAGCTGGCGGAACTGAAGCGGCAGTTTTCGTTGACGCTGGGGTCGTGCGGGTTTTACCTGGCGCTGTTCTCGCTGGGATTTGCGCGGGGGTACCGTGCGAGCCGGAACCGGGTGTGGGTGTGGGCGTTTGGGGCAGTGTTTCTGGCTGCATCGATTTCGGTGTGCGCCGGGTTGGGGCCGTTTGGCCTGATGCCGATTGCGATGCGGGCGGGCTGTGCGGGATTGCTGGCGGCGGTGCTGTTGCCGTTGGGCCGGTACTTTGTGTTCCGGGTGGAATGGACGGAACGCGCGATGGACATCTGGCGGAGTGTGATGGCTGGGGCGGCGTGCGGCGGTGTTAGCTATGGCGGGTTGCTGGTGGCGCAGACGTTCCACGGCGATGCGGCGCTTCGGGCGGCGATGGTGATGAACTCGACCAAGGCAGTGGCGAGTGAGCACTTATGGACGTATGCCCTGTTTGCGGCGCCGGGACTGCTGGCAACGCTGGGGTGCTGCATCATCTTCCTGCTTGCGGTGGCTGGGCGGGCGATGCCGGACCTGGTGCGGGAGGCGTGGAGCCGGCTGGGCGCGTTGTTGTACATGAAGTGCGTCGCGATGCTGTTGATTGGCGTGATTGGCGTTTATGGGCCGCTGGTGATCTTGACGGCGTGGGTGAGGTGGAACACGTATGTACTGGCGTCAGGCGGGGTGGCGACGGCGGTGTTCGGCATTCTCAGTTTGATGGCGGCCAACGGCGGGAATACGGGGAACCAGGAGAAGGGCGGCGGAGGGAAGGCGGAGATCCTGGCCAAGGCGGGGCCGCCGGTGTTTATCGTGCTGATGTTCTGTGTGGTGTCGATGGCGATCCACGGGGTATTTGTGTACTCGACGCTGGCCTCGAGCAAGAACGCCTGCCTGACGCTGCCGGCCAAGGCTGATTTCAAGCACTGCGACAAGTGCGTGGGGCTGGGGATGAAACCGGATGATGTGGCGCGCGGTGGGGAGTTCATGGACTGCAAAGATTGCGGGCCGTGGCTGTGGAATGGCCCGGGATTCCCGGCGCCGGCGGAGTTGATTTCGTTTCACTGGCAGTTTCTGACGGCGTCGATTGAGTCGCAGTGGGGGCTGATTTATGGGTTGTTGAGCGGGTTGGTGTCTGTCGCGCTATTTCTGATGGGGCGGCTGGATGTGAACGAGTATTCGATCAACCGGTTTTACCGGAACCGGCTGGCGCGGTGTTTCATCGGCGCGGCGCGGGCCCAGGAGCGGGAACCGAATCCGGTGACGGGGTTCGACGGGAACGACGACGTGCAGATGGAAGAAGTGGCGAAGTGGGTGCGGAAGCACGCGGAGACGCCGGTGCCGATTTTGAACACGGCGCTGAACGCGGTGGGCGGGACGAATGCGCAGATGGAGGAGCGGCGGGCGGAGTCGTTTTTCGTGACGCCGATGGCGGCGTATTCCGGTGCTACGGGTGCGCTGGAGATGACGAAATTTTCGACGGGGCGGCTGGAGGGGGATGTCACGCTGGGGAGTCTGGTGGCGATTTCCGGGGCGGCGGCGAACCCGAACATGGGGTTCCATACGGAGTCCGCGGTGGCGTTTTTGCTGACGTTTTTCAACGTGCGGCTGGGCTGGTGGGCCGGGGTGCCGCAGCGGATGAATTGGTGGAAGCGGCAGTTCAACCTGTCGTACGTGTTCTTTGAGCTGTTCGGCACGGCGGATACGGATGACGCCTACGTGAACCTGTCCGATGGCGGGCACTTTGAAAATCTGGGGATTTATGAGCTGGTGCGGCGGCGGTGCCGGTTGATTATCGTGGGCGATGGGGAGCAGGACGGGGACTACATTTTCGAGTCGCTGGGGATGGCGATCCGGCGATGCCGGATTGATTTCGATGTCGATATTCAGATGGACGTGTCGGCGATTCAGCCGAAGGAGAAGGGCGGGCTGAACTGGCGGCACTTTGTGGTGGGGAAGATCAATTATCCGGGCGGCGCGGAGCCGGGCTACCTGGTGTACGTGAAGTCGTCGTTCACGGGCCGGGAGCCGTACGATGTGAAGCAGTACCGGTATCTGCACCCGGACTTCCCGCAGCAATCGACGGGGGATCAATTCTTCGACGAGTCGCAGTTTGAGAGCTACCGGCAGCTGGGGCTGCACGCCGGGGAAGAGCTGGTGGCGGCGCTGGGGTGCGGGGATAAATCGTCGCGGATGGACTGGATGAACGCGGCGAAAAAACTAGCTCGGTAGCAGTTTCGAGATGTCGTTATAGAGTACGAACGCGACCACCATCATGAGGAAGACGAAGCCCAGCTTGAAGATGTTTTCTTTGAGCTGAAGGCTCAAGTCCCGGCGCATGACCATTTCGATGGCGAGCATCAGGATGGTGCCGCCGTCGAGGATGGGGATGGGGAGCAGGTTGAAGACCGCGAGGTTGAGCGAGACGGCAGCCATGAGGCCGATGAAGGTGGCGAAGCCTTCGCGGGCCGCTTCGCTGGAGAGGCGGGCGATGCCGATGGGGCCTTCAAGCGACTTTGGCGACATGCGGCGTTCCACCATGCCGCGGAGAAGCTGGAGGATTACCCCGGCGCTACGCTTGTTCTGGCGGACCGATTCCTGCAACGCTTCGCCGAAGGGGAGCGAGACGAACGTGATGCGCGGGGTGAGTTGCACGCCCAGCAGGTAGCGCTTCGTTTTGGCGTCGAGTTCGGTGAGCTTGGGTTCGACGGTGACGGTGGTCTGCTTATTGTCGCGGAGATAGGTGAGCTGGACCGGTTTGCCGGCTCCTTCTTTCAAGAGGGAGTGGAGCTTGGCGGTGGAGCGGAGGGCGACGCCGTCGAGGGCGACCAGAACGTCACCGCTCTTTACGCCGGCCTTTTCAGCGCCCATGCCGGCGGAGAGTGCGCCCACTTGAATCTCGTGACGGTCATACCAGCCGGCATTGCCGACGCCGGTCAATTCATCGATTTCCGGGGTGATGGTACCGACGACCTGCTGGCCGTTGCGGGTAAGCACCATCGGCACTTCACGATTGGCGGCGCCGACGACGGTGAGAGTCACTTCTTCCCAGGACGGGTTCTGTTTGCCGTCGATGGCGACGATGGTGTCCAGTTCCTGGACGCCGGCTTTAGCGGCCGGGGAATTCTTTTCAATGAAGCCAATGGTGGGGGCGCCGTCGGAACCGACTACCTTCGGGTAGCGATTCATATAAAGGCCGGCGAGCAGACCGACGGCCAGAATAATGTTCATGGCGGGGCCGGCGAAGGCGATGATCATGCGCTGCCAGCGGGGTTTGGCCAGGAAGCCGCGGGGGTCTTCCCCGCCATCTTCCCCGGGCTGTTCGCCCGTCATTTTTACATAGCCACCGAAGGGAATCAGGGAAACGCGGAAATCGGTTTCGCCGCGGCGGAAGCCGAACAGGCGCGGGCCGAAGCCGAAGCTGAAGGCTTCGACATGGACGTCAAACCAGCGGGCGGCCCAGTAGTGGCCGAGTTCGTGGATGAGGATCATGATCCCGATCAGGACCAGCATCCACCAGATATTATTGATGACTCCCATGCCTTCTTATTCCGGCCGTGCGCCTGTTAGCGGGCGGCTGGAATCCTTTCCAGAACCAGATTCCGAGCCGTCTCACGGCTTTGCCTGTCGATTTCCAATACCTCTTCGACGCTGCGCGGCGTGCGATTGGGTACCTTCTCCAGTGTCTCACTAACAACTTCCGCAATTCCGGGGAACGGAATCCGCTCGTCGAGGAATGCTTCCACGGCTATCTCATCGGCCGCGTTCAGAATACATGTAGCCGCGCCGCCGGCTTCCTGGGCCTGGTAGGAGAGCTTCAGCAGGGGGAACTTGTCGAAGTCGGGGGGCTCGAACTCCCAGACGCGGGCGGTTTTCCAGTCCATGCGGGGGACGGGAGCCGGGTCGCGGGCGGGGTAGGTGAGCGCGTACTGGATGGGCATGCGCATGTCGGTGGCGCAGACCTGGGCGATCACCGAGCCGTCGTTGTATTCCACCATGGCGTGAACGGAGGACTGCGGGTGGACGACGACGTCGACATCGCGCGGATGGAAGTCGAAAAGCCAGCAGGCTTCGATGACTTCGAAGCCTTTGTTCATCAGCGTGGCCGAATCGATGGTGATGCGGCGGCCCATCTTCCAGGTGGGATGGTTGAGCGCTTCGGCGACGGTGACGGTTTGGAGTTTTTCCTTCGGCGTTTTGCGGAAGGGCCCGCCGCTGGCGGTGAGGATGAGTTTGGAGACGTCCTCGCGGCGGCCGGCGCGGAGGCACTGGTGGGCGCCGTTATGTTCGCTATCGACCGGGATCATCTGCGTGCCGTATTCCTTGACGGCGGCCATGACGAGGCTGCCCCCGGCGACGAGGGTCTCTTTATTGGCGAGGCCCACCGACTTCTTATGGACGATGGCTTCGTAGGTGGCTTCCAGGCCGGCGACGCCGACGATGGCCGACATGACGAAATCAACTTCCGGGGCGATGGAGACGGCGATGCGGGCCTTGGCGCCATTGGCCAGTTCCGGTTTCTGGCCAGATTCGTGGAGGCGGGCGGCGAGTAAATCCTGAATTCGAGAATCGGCGACGACGACCACTTTGGGTTCGAACTCGCGAATCTGTTCGAGGAGGAGGTCGACGTTGGTGCCGGCGACGAGGGCGTAGATGCCGTAGGCGTCCCGATTGCGGCGAACCACGTCGAGAGTGCTGGTCCCAATGGACCCGGTAGAACCAAGAACAGTCAACGTGCGCATGCTTGCCGTACCCAAATCATATCATTGTCGCCGCTAGAAGAGATTCCTGCTAAGTCCTAGTGGGGACAGGAAAAGATCCCAGAGTTTGGGAGGAGTTCGTTAAGGTCCCTATTGGTCTAAATAGGGAACCCCGAAGGGCGCCAGGGAGGATGCTTCAGGGGTCTTTATGAGGTTAGTCTCGCTTTGGTGGGAGTTGCCTCCCTGGCTTAATTCCAATACTAATATATGATTTTTGGAAGTGCAAGCTTTTTCTGTGAAAAATAAGAGAAGAAGGACGCTTACGCGTCCTTCTTCTTCACTTCCACGCCGGTCATTCCTTCTAACACCTTGATAGTAGAGCAGATATCCTCATCGCCGTGGCCGGTGGCGATGGCGGCCTGGAACATCTGGTGGGTGAGGGAGGTGAGGGGGAGGGGTACGCCGAGGTCGCGACCGGACTCGAGCATGAGGCCGATGTCCTTGTGCATCCACTTTACGGAGAAGTTGGTGGTGAAGTCGCGGCGGAAGACGTAGGGGGCTTTGAAGGCGATGAGGCCGGACTTGGCGGCGGAGTTGTCGAGGATGTCGAGCATGAGGTCGGGATCGACGCCGGCTTTGGTGGCCAGGACGAGACCTTCGTTGAATGCTTGCAACAAGTTGGAGAGGATGAGATTTTGGGTGAGCTTGGCGTGCATGCCGAGGCCGGGGCCGCCGCAGTAGTAAAGACGCTTGCCCATGGGCTCCAAAAGGGGCTTAACTTGGTCGAAAACGTCCTTTTTACCGCCAATCATGAACGTTAAATTGCCACCTTCGGCGCCGGGTTTGGAGCCGGTGCAGGGGGCATCGAGGAATTCGACGCCTTTTTCGGCGCAACGGAGGGCGGCGGATTTGGAGTAGGCGCAGGCGACGGTGGAGGCGTCGACGATGACGGTGCCGGGCTTGGCGGCTTCCATGAGGCCATCGGCGCCGAAGACGACCTGTTCCGACATGGCGGTGTCGCCAACAATGAGGACAATGACATCCGCTTTCGCTGCGACCTCTTTCGGAGTAGCGCAGGCGGTGGCGAGGCCGGGGAACTTAGCGGCCAGTTCTTCGGCTTTCGCGGAGGTGAAGCTCCAGAGGGCCACTTCGTGGCCGGCTTGCAACAAGTTGCGGGCCATGGGGTAACCCATGATGCCCAATCCCAAGAATCCTAGTTTCGCCATGACTCCGTCAGTCTATAACGGGGCGTTAGCGGGCAACAAGCGGTTTAGTGGTGGACGGGAATTTTTGCGAGAAGTTTAAGGACCAGGAGGTCGGAGGACTGGTAGGTGGTGGCGCCGATGTTGTTCACTTCGTCGTCACTTTGGGCGATATGGGTTTTCACCAGCTCGCGAAACCGGTCAATCGAGATCCCCAGCGCATGGGCCGCTTCCGTCTCGGAGTAGAAAGACTTGGAGCTGCGGGTGGAAAGGGTGGTGATTAGCATTTTGTTAATCCCGACTAGGGATCTACTAGCGATTTTAGGGACAGTGCGTGGCTTACCCAATTGGTCTTATTCCTTAGAAGCCACTAAGCAATGTACTGACGTCATCGGTTGGAGCGTGATGGGGCGATTGGCTGGAATCGAGGAGGGAAAAGACCTTAGGGGCGGTGCCCGCGTGTGTGGGCCGGGGTGCTGGTGCGGGTTGGGGGAAAGGAGGAGGCATACTGGTAAGTTGTTGGAATGGAGAGGCTTGGGGGGATAGCTGGGCTGGGCGGGGGCGCCGTAGTGCGCCGTTCCGATTTTGGTAGGATGGGGGGCATGAATCGGCAATGGGTGTTGGTGGCACGTCCTGAGGGGTTACCCAGGGCTACGGATTTTGCTTGGAAGGAAGAGGCTATTCCTACGCCTGGGCCGGGGGAGGTGCTGGTTCGGAGCATCTACCTTTCGCTCGATCCGGCGATGCGTGGATGGATGTCGCATGACACCTATATTCCTGCCGTCGAGCTGGGTGCGGTGATGCGGGGCGGGGCGATTGGGGTGGTGGAGGCGTCGAATCATCCGGGATTTGCGGTGGGCGACCAGGTGCAGGGGATGCTGGGTTGGCAGACCCACTGTGTACTGGACGGGAAGGCGTTGTTGAAACTGCCGGCGCTGCCGGTGCCGCTGGGGGCGCGGTTCGGGTTGCTGGGGCATATTGGGTTTACGGCCTATTTTGGGTTGTTGGATATTGGGGCGCCGAAGGAGGGGGAGACGCTGGTGGTGTCGGCCGCGGCGGGAGCGGTGGGATCGCTGGTGGGGCAGATTGGGAAATTGAAGGGCTGCCGGGTGGTGGGGATTGCGGGGACGGACTCCAAGTGCGACTGGTTGACGAAGGACCTGGGGTTTGACGCGGCGATCAACTACAAGACCGAGAACCTGCACAAGGCGCTGAAGGCGCACTGCCCGAAGGGGATTGACGTCTACTTTGAGAACGTCGGCGGGAAGACGCTGGAGACGGTGTTGAACCACATGAATCTGTTTGGACGGATTCCGGTGTGCGGGATGATTTCCGGGTACAACAATACGGAAGCCGCGCCGGGGCCGAATAACCTGTTTCAGTTGATTGTGAAGCGGCTGAAGATGCAGGGATTCCTGGTGACCGACTACATGCCGAGGGCGGCGGAGGCGGTGAAGGATCTGGTGGGCTGGTATGGCGCGGGCCAGCTGCAGTACCGGTTGGACATTACGCAGGGGCTGGAGAACGCGCCGGCGGCGTTCCTGAAATTGTTCGATGGATCGAATCAGGGAAAGGTAGTCGTCCAAGCGGGCCCTGAGAATTGATAAGATCGGGCACATGCTGCCGTATGTGCTTTTGTTCATTTTGGGTGTCCTGCCGGTGATGGCGCAGGCGCAGGAAGATGGTCCTGCGTTCTTTGAAAAAAATGTCCGGCCGTTGCTGGCGTCCAAATGTTTGAGCTGCCATTCGGCGACGAGCCAGCCCATTATGGGCGGGTTGCGGCTGGATGCGCGGGAGCCCATGATGAAGGGCGGCGGGCGTGGCACCTCGGTGGTGGCGGGCAAGGCGGCGGAGAGTTTGTTGATGAAGGTTGTCCTGCATGAGGCCGGGCCGTTGAAGATGCCGCCGGGGCCGAAGCTGAAGGACGCCGAGATTGCGATACTGGCGCAGTGGATCCAGATGGGCGCGCCGTGGGGCGCGACGGCGGTGGTCTCGCAAGCGAAACAGGAAAAATATTGGGCATTTGTGCCGCCGGTGCGGCCGGCCGCGCCGGTGGTGAAAGACAAGGCGTGGGCGCGTTCGCCGATTGATGCGTTCGTGTTGGCTGAGTTGGAAAAGAAGGGTTTGGCGCCGGCGAAGGCCGCCGATAAGCGGACGCTGATTCGGCGGGCATCGTATGACCTGATTGGGCTGCCGCCGTCGCCGGCGGAGGTGAAGGCGTTTCTGGACGATTCGTCGCCCGACGCGTTTGCGAAGGTGGTGGACCGGCTGCTGGCATCGCCGAGGTACGGGGAGCGCTGGGGGCGGCACTGGTTGGACGTGGCGCGGTATGCCGATTCGAACGGGCTGGACGAGAACCTTGTTTATAAGAACGCGTTCCGGTATCGGGACTATGTGATTCAGGCGTTCAATCAGGACAAGCCGTTTAACCAGTTTTTGACTGAACAACTGGCCGGGGACTTGCTGCCGACCAACGATTTGAAGACGCAGATTGAGCGGTGGACGGCCACCGGATTCCTGACGCTGGGCGCGAAGATGCTGGCGGAAGACGACCCGATGAAGATGGAAATGGACATCGTGGACGAGCAGTTGGACACGACGGTGCGCGCGTTTATGGGCCTGACGATTGGTTGTGCGCGCTGCCACAATCACAAATTCGATCCGATTCCGCACGCCGATTATTATTCGATGGCGGGCATTTTCAAGAGCTCGAAGACGATGGAGCATTTCAAGGTCGTGGCGAAGTGGCACGAGTTCGTGTTGGCGCCGAAGGAAGACCGGGATAAGCTGGCGGCGCATGAGGCTCGCGTGGAAGCCAAGAAGAAAGAGATCGGCAAGATTACCAAGCGCGAGAACGATGCGCTGGCGGCGGCGGCGAAGAAGCGCGTGGGCGCCTATCTGCTGGCCGCGGCGCGCGTGAAGCATGACGAGGAGATTCGGGTGGCTCCGGTGGAGGCTGCGCCGGGGGCGATTGAACTGGCGGCGGGGAAGTTCGACAACGGGAACGTTCCGCGCGAACTGCAGAAGAAGAAATCGAACGTACCGAAGGACGTGAAGGGCCCGTTCTTTGCGGAGTACAAGATTGAAGTGCCGGCGGCTGGCGAGTACCAGGTGGATGTATTGGACGAAGAGAAGGGCGCAGGGACGGCTGACGTTTGGGTGAACGGCGTGTGGATGAAGCGCGGGGCGGACCCGGTGCAGAACCGGGAGGCATCGCCGGAAGCGGGTGGGTGGACGTATGTCGCCATCGTGCCGCTGCAGAAGGGTGTGAACACGTTGCGGCTGGAGCATGCGTCGCGGTTCCCGTATTTTGTGAAGCTGCTGGTTTCGAAGAATACGCTGGCGGTGACGCCAAAGACGGTGGTGCAGATTGCCACGCAATTCGGCGTGAATCCGGGCTTTTTGGAACAGATGGTGGATTATTTGAAGCGCTCGGATGGCGCGGTGGCGTCGCCGTTGTATGCCTGGGAAATTCTGGGCACGGGCGGGAAGATGGCCGATTGGAAGTCCCCGGCGGCGAAGCTGTTTGAGGGCTTCGTGGCGTCGAGCCCGGAGGCGTTGGCGGCCAAATATGAGGCGCTGTTTTTGCAGGCGCAGGAGAAGGGCAAGGACAATACCGATCCTGGTTTGAAGGCGCTGCATGAGCTGCTGGTGGAGAAGTTTGGCCCGTTCCGCGCGCCGGAGAATGCGCGGCGCTATTATGCGGCCGCGGTGCGGACGGAGCTGGCTGGGCTGGACAAAGAGGCCAAGGACTTGGAGGCGGCGACGCCTGATTATCCGCGGGCGATGGGCGTGAAGGAAGGCGAGAAGATCGACGACCTGGCGATTCATTTGCGCGGCAGTCATTGGACGCTGGGCGAGAAGGTGCCGCGGCGGTTCCTGTCGGCGCTGGGCGGCGATAAGGTGACTATTCCCGAGGGACATAGCGGACGGCTGGAACTGGCGCAATGGATGACGAAGGCGGATCATCCGTTGACGGCGCGCGTGATTGCGAACCGGTTGTGGCGCTGGCACTTCGGCAAGGGCATTGTGCCGACGGTGGATAACTTTGGCCGTTTGGGCGAGAAGCCGACGAATCAGCCGCTGCTGGACTGGCTGGCGGTGGAGATGGTGAAGAACGGCTGGAGCATGAAGCAGATGCACCGGACGATGATGTTGACGAGCACTTATCAGATGTCGAGCGAGTTCAACGCGAAGGCCGTGGAGACAGATCCGGACAACATTTCATTGTGGCGGATGAACCGGCGGCGGTTGGAGGCGGAGTTGATCCGCGACGGGATCATGGAGGTCTCCGGCGGGTTGAAGAAGGATTATACCGGCGGCACCATTCTGAATTACAAGGACCGGCAGTATGTGGCCAACACGTCCAAGGGCGGCGATGTGGATTACGACCGGCCGATTCGGGCCGTGTATGTGCCGGTGGTGCGGAGTTCGATGTACGCGCTGTTTTCGGCGTTCGATCTGCCGGATTCGGCGGTATCGAACGGGGACCGGGACGCGAGCGTGGTGGCTCCGCAGGCGCTGTTCATGATGAACGGATCGGTGATGCTGAAGCATTCGAAGATCATGGCGCAGGGGTTGTTGGCGCGCGCCGATCTGGACGACGCCGGGCGTGTGCGGGAGGCCTACGAACGGGCTCTTTCGCGGCCGGCGACGGCGGGCGAAGTGGACCAGGCATTGAGCTTTGTGGCGAACATGCAGGGCGAGTGGAAGGGCGACCGGTTGAGCGCGTGGCAGAGTTTCTGCAAATCGCTGATCGCGTCGAACGAGTTCATTTACATTAACTAGTAGAGGCACCAACCATGAACCGGCATTGGAATTCCTATTTGAACAAGACGCTGTCGCGGCGGGAGCTGCTGCAGGTATCAAGCGCGGGCTTCGGCGGCTTGGCGCTGGCGGGGATGTTGGGCCAGGAGCAGGCGCAGGCGGCGGGCGTGTCGCCGTTGGCCGTCAAGGCGCCACACTTCCCGGCAAAGGCCAAGCGCGTGATTTTCCTGTTCATGCACGGCGGGCCGTCGCAGGTGGACACGTTTGACTACAAGCCCTTGTTGAAGCGAGACCATGGCAAGCCGCTGCCGTTCCAGGCGCGGAAGGTGGTGTCGGCAGAGACGTTTAATTTGCTGCAGTCGCCGTGGTCGTTTAAACAGTACGGGCAGAGCGGGGCGTGGGTCTCCGAGCTGTTCCCGGAGACGGCGAAGATGGTGGACGATTTGTGTTTCATCAAGTCGATGTGGGGTTCGAATTCGCGGCATGGCGGGGCGCTGTTGGAGCTGCATACGGGTTCTGATACGTTCGTGCGTCCGAGCATGGGTTCGTGGGTCACCTACGGGTTGGGCAGTGAGAACCAGAACATGCCGGGCTACATTACGATTTGCCCGTCGCAGAGCCACGGCGGGGCGAACAATTTCGGGTCGGCGTTTTTGCCGGCACCGTATGCGGGGACGGCGATTGGGTCCGTTGGGATTCCGGCGAAAGATGCGAAGATTCCGTTCATTCAGAATGAGACGCCGCGGGAGATTCAGCGGAAAGAGATTGATTATAGCCAGGCGTTGAACCGGAAGCAGTTGGAGATGACCGGGCCGGACCGGGCGCTGGAGGGGCGGATTGAGTCCTTCGAGCTGGCGTTCCGGATGCAGACCGAGGCGCCGGATTTGCAGGATTTGAGCAATGAATCCGAGGCGACGAAGAAGCTGTACGGGCTGGATAATCCGATCACGGAAGACTTCGGGCGGCAGTGTTTGATGGCGCGGCGTTTTTCGGAGAAGGGCGTGCGGTTTGTGCAGGTGAGCCACACGTATAAGTGGGACCAGCACGAGCGGTTAAAGCGGGACCACGAGCAGAACGCGCGGGAAGTGGATCTGCCGATTGCCGGGTTGTTGAAGGATTTGAAATCGCGCGGATTGTTGGAAGATACGCTGGTTTTGTGGGGCGGCGAGTTTGGGCGGACGCCGACGGCGCAGGGGTCCGATGGGCGTGATCATAACCCGGAGGCGTTCACGATGTGGATGGCCGGGGGTGGTGTGAAGCCGGGGTTGTCGTATGGGGCGACCGATGATTATGGGTATTATTCCGTGGTCGATCGGGTGCATTTCCATGATCTGCATGCGACGATGCTGCACCTGTTGGGTATGGACCATTTGAAGCTGACGTTCCGGCAGGCGGGGCGTGATTTCCGGCTGACGGATGTGCACGGGAATGTGGTGAAGGGGTTGATGGCGTAGGGTTCTTTGGAACTTCTACTGCGGGCCGGAGATCGCGAGGTTTGGCTGCACCGTTATGAAGCCGGTGCGGCGTGGCCTGTGATGGATGTGGATCATCCGCTGTTGCTTTGGACGGTTGGGGTGGAGCCGGAAGAAGAGGCGGCTTTTGCGGTACACCAGTCGACGGCGCGTTATGTTGTTTGCGGCGGGGATCATTGCGAGGGCTGGCATGACCTGATCGACATGGCGTGGGCGGTGGACTCGGTGAACGGCTTGGATCCGGCCCATGTTATGACTACTGGGCATGCCGGGGAATCGGAGAGGGATGTGATGTTCTTTTATGTGAACAACACAAACTTCGACGACTACTGTTTCAAGAAGTATCTAATTGTCACGATGGGGGCGGATGAGGCTGTGGTGGGGCGTTTGGCGGAGGCTGTCCGGCGGGAGTTACTGGATGAGGCGGAAGGACTTTTGCAGGGCTCCGAAAGCGCTTAGGTTTTTGGGGGATGCGGGCAGCGGGGCGTCGAGGAGGATTTCGTAGACGATCTCGGGCGTGGCTGGGCGGAGGGCGATGATGGAACGGCGTTCGCGCTCGGGTTCGGACTTGGTGCGCCGGTATTGGATGGTGGTTTCGATGGCGGGGAGGCCGGCGAGTTTTGTGGGGTGGTAGTTGGGTGGGGTGATCTGTTGGTTGGCCAGGCATTCGGCGTGTGCTTCGGCGGCGTGGCGGGCGGTGGGGAAGAACTGTGCGTTGTAGGAGCCGTCGACGGAGATGTGGCGCCGGAGCCGAGGTCGATTGTGAAGCCGTGTTGTGGGGCGGGGGGATGGGTTTTGAGGCCAGTGAGTCCGGGTGGGACGGTGACGCGGTAGGCGTAGCCGGCTTTGTTTTCGTACGTACCTTGGAAGGGGATGCCTTCTGGCTGTTGGGCGAGGAGGGTCAGGGTGAAGAGGGCTAGCAACTTCATTGTGGTTCGGGTGTGTTCGTCAACTGCGCGATGGCGCGGCGGGCGGCGCGGCGGATGGATTCGTCGTCACTGTTCAGATTGGCGGTGATGGCGGGCAGGGCCGAGGTCGCGCTGGGGATGTTGCCGAGCGCGGTGATGGCGCTGGCCTTGGCTGCATCGGACAGGGACCAGGCGATTTCGGTGAGGGCTGGGATGGCGGCGGGGTCCTTGATTCGGCTAAGCTCCCCGGAAAGTACACCGCTGCGCCAGTTTGGCGGTTCTTTTTCCAGTACTCCGCGGACGGTTGGAATCACCGAGATGTCGCCGGTGCGGAGCGCGGCGTAGGCAGCCCAGATCGTTTCGTCTGGCTCGCCGTACGCGATCACTTGGTGCAGCGCGGGGCGGGAGATGGCCATGTGCAGGTTGGCGAGGCGCTGCAGGCTGAGTATCCGGTGCTTCGGATCTGTGCTGGCGAGGCCGGCGGAAAAGTCGGCTTCGAGTTGCGTGATGGGGTCATAGTGGGCGGGGCCGAGCTGGGGTGAGACTTCGAAGGCGCCGTAGCAGTCGTCGATGAGTTCGAGCGCGCCGTCGCGTTCCTTCGCGAGGATGAGCCAGTGGGTGCCAGGCGGGAAATCGAAGCAGTTGTGGCCGGGCATACGGAGGCCGCCCGCGGCGAAGCGAAGTTCGATCGCGGGTGGGGGCTGCCCCTGGTACCAGCGCGTGACACGGAGACGGGCGGTGGCGACGTACATTTCGAACGGCCGGCTTGAGTTGGATCGCGAGAGGATCTCGGCCCGGAGGAGGATGGGCGCTTTGGGCAGGTAGTTATTGAGATCTACGCTCCCCGACGCCAGCTCGAGGCGAGCCCAGAGGGCGAGGGAGGCGAGAACCGGAAGTGCGCACAGGAGCCGCATGTTACTCTGACCTGCATGTTAGCAGGAGGCGCGAATGACACGGGCGGAGTTTTTACGAGCCATTGGCGCGGGGTTGGCGGTGCGGCCGCGGCGGCCGAATGTTCTGTTCATCGCTGTCGATGACTTGCGGCCGGAGCTGGGCGTTTATGGCGCCGGGCATGTGAAGAGTCCGCACATCGACGCGCTGGGGCGGAGTGGCACGGTGTTTACCCGCGCCTATTGCCAGCAGGCGCTGTGCAATCCGTCGCGGGCCAGCATGTTGACCGGCCTTCGGCCGGACACGCTGCGCGTGTGGAACCTGCAGACCGATTTTCGAACCACGCGACCAGACGCGGTGACGCTGCCGCAGCGGTTGAAACAGAACGGCTATCACGCGGTGAATGTGGGGAAGCTGTTCCACAATATCTTCCCCGATCCGGTCTCGTTCAGTGAGCCGGACTTGCGGATTCCCGGCTATCCGTTTGACCCGGATGCGGTGTATCGCAGCGCTTCGGAGGTGGCGGCGATCGAGGCGCGGAAGAAGCAGATTACGGCTGCCGGGAACCAGGCGCGGCATATTGATCAATACGGCGAATGGTATCTGAAGAACAACGCCACCGAGGCGCCGGACGTGCCCGACAACGCCTACTTCGACGGCGCGCAGACGGACGCGGCGATTGCCAAGCTGGCGAGGCTACAGAAGGCGGGGACTCCCTTCTTTTTTGGCGTTGGATATTACCGGCCGCACCTGCCGTTCAATGCGCCGAAGCGGTATTGGGACCTGTACGACCGGGAGAAGATCCCGCTGGCGCCCGATCCGTTTTTGCCTGACGGCGCGGCGCCGATGGGGCACAACATGAATCGGGAGTTGCGTGGGTATCGCGACTTTGCCGACGCGCCGCGACCGGACCAGGGGCCGGTGACCGAGGCGCAGGCGCGGCTGTTGCGGCATGGGTATTTGGCTTCCGTCAGCTATGTGGATGCGCAGATTGGCCGGCTGCTGGCGGCGTTGGAACGGACGGGGTTGGCGGAGAACACGATCGTGGTTTTGTGGGGCGATCATGGGTGGAAGCTGGGCGAGCACAATGGCTGGGGGAAGATGACGAACCACGAGATCGACACGCGGGTGCCGCTGATTGTGCGCGCGCCTGGCATGCGGCCGGGGGTGTGTCATGGGCTGGTGGAGTCTGTCGATATCTACCCGACGGTGTGCGAGTTGACGGGCGTGGAGCGGGCGGCGGAACTGGAGGGGCAGAGCCTGGTGCCGCTGCTGCGGGCGCCGGGGCGAAGGGGGAAATCGGCCGTGTTTTCGCAGTATTTGCGGGATGGGATTTGGGTGGCTCCGGATGGTGTGCCGTATATGGGGTACGCCATTCGGACGGAGCGGTACCGGTATGTGGAATGGAATAAGTGGCCGGAGGGAACGCTGGTGGCCAAGGAGCTCTACGACCTGCAGCGGGACCCGCGGGAGGACGTGAACGTTGCCGGGCGGCCGGAGGAGCGGGCGGTGATGGCGGGGTTGGCCGCGCGGTTGCGGACCGGTTGGCGCGGCGAGCGCTTTACTGATAGAACTCTTCGACGGCGATGACGGCGGTTTGGGAACGCAGTGTGGTGACACCGATTAGGTTGCCCATGCTATCGAACAGCCCGCCGCCGGCGGTGGTGGCGGTGACGGGAGAATTGGACACCAGCAGCTTGATGTTGCCTTGGAGTTTAGCCGCCTGGAGCGTGCCTTCGGCGAGGGCGCCGGAGCGGACGGTGTAGGTCTTTTCGCCGGCGCTGAGATCCTGGGCGTAGCGGACGCCGTTGACCGGCTTCAGCTTGACGCCGCCGGCCTGGAGGACGCAGAGGCCCGCGGCGCGTTTGGCCTTGATGAGGCGGACGGTGGTGGTGACGAGTTTGCCGTTCTGGTAGAGGCCGGTGGAGCCGGCGTTTTCGAGGACGTCACAGTTGGTGAGCAGCAGAGTTTCAGACACCGCAACGGCGGCGCCATGGAATTCGGTGGCCTGCTGTTTCAACTGGGAGGCGTCGCCTTCGGTGGCGAGGGAGTAAATTGAGCCGCCGACTTCGTTCCAGATGGCGGCGGGGTCGAGGCCTTTGGACAGGGTGCCTGGCGGGAGATCGGAGATGCCGTTGGACCAGTTGGGCCAGGAGGAGCGGGGGGCAACCGAAGGGGGCGGCGGCGGGGGCATGGCGCGCGGCGGGGCGTTGGAGGCCGCGGGCGCGGGGGCATTGGCCGGGGCGGCTTCCAGGCGCGCCAGTTGGATCTTCACCTGCTGCGCTTCGGGGGAATTCGGATCCTTCTTCAGATAGCTGGCGAAGCTTTCCTTGGCGCCTTTGATGTCATTCTTCTGGGCGAGGATGACGCCGAGGAGCTGATCGATGCGGGGCATCTGGCCTTTGGGGTCGAGCTTGCTTGCTTCGCGGGCGGCCTTTTCGGCATCATCGAGTTTGCCGAGATTGAGGTTGGCGACGGCGCCGTAGTAGTAGAGCTGCGGGTATTCGAAGGGATTGAGTTTGACGCCTTTGGCGCTGACTTCGGCGGTCTTCTCCCAGTTCTTGTTCTGGGCGTGGATGAGCGCGAGATTGGAGTACGGCTTGACGTATTTGCCGTCGGCTGCGATGGCGGCTTCAAAGGCTTTCTGCGCGTCGGCGGGGCGCTTCTGCATCTCGTACAGGCGGCCCTGGTCGTACCAGGCAATGGCGTATTTCGGGTAGGCCGCGGTGGCTTTTTCGATCTCGACGAGCGCCTCGGGCAGCTTCTTTTTCTTGATCAGGTCGAGGCTCTTTTCGTAGCTCTTTTTGGCTTCTTTGGGAGCGAGGGCTGTGGTCATGGAAAAGGTGAAGCCCTCGACGTTGGCGAGGCGGCGGAGGATGATGGTGCCGATGTCGGGACTGTCCATGAAACGGCGTCCGGCGAGGTTGACGCTTTCACCGCGGAAGCCGGGGAGATTGGCGCGAATTTCGCAGCCCATGAGGTCGCGTTCGGAGATGCCGGGGGAGCCGCCGAGGCCGACGTTGCGGGCACCGGCCATGGTGGCGGAGCCGGCACGTCCGAAGAGGCCTTCGTCGAGGCCATTGGAGGTGCTGGCATCGGCCATCACGTTGTTGTTACGGCCGAGTTCAAAGCTGAACTGGCCCTTGGAATTCGTGTAGCCTTCGGGGCGGGTGACACCGTTGCAAAGGCGTTCGATGGTGACGGAATCCGGCGGCGGGGTGCCGTCTTCAAGCATGACGCGGCCGGAGATGTAGATGGGGCGGTTCTGCTGGAGATCGGGGAAGCGCGACTGGTCGTTCGGATTCTGACCGGGGAAGGGGGAGCGGCCGGGGTTGCCGGGATTGGTGTTGCCGATGCCGCCGCCGGGGTTGGTGTTACCGGTACCGCCGCCGATGCCGCCGCCACCCGCGCCAGCGCCGGGATTCGTCGGCCCCGTGGCACCGGGTCCGGCCGCGGGCGGGACCTGGGCCATGATGGACAGGGACAAAAAGAAGGCAAAAACAATCGACGAAAGCCGCACGGGACTCCCTCCAGGATGGCCACATTATGCCATATGGGATAGGGCCACCATGTAAACTCGCGGTAACTCCAGGGGCGTGGCGGGTTATCATGACTGTTGGTGGCGCTGCGCACTCGCTGGATGAGAATTGTGTCGGTGCTGGTTGTACTCTTCTGCACCGCCATTAGCCATGCGCAGGATTCTCCGTACGCGGGGAAGCGCATTGCGGGGATTCGCTATGCCCCGGAGACGCAGCCGTACTCGCTGGCGATGATGGAGCAGATGAACCCGGTGAAGGTGGGGGATCTGTTCGACAGCCGGAAGGTGAGCGCGGCGATTGAACGGCTGTATGAGACAGGGCGATTTTATACGGTGGATGTGGACGCGGTGATGTCCGGGGAGGACGTCATCCTGGAGTTCCGGACGGACCCGGCATGGTTTGTGGGGAAGGTGACGGTGAATGGGTCGGCGGACCCGCCGAACGACAGCCAGTTGATCTCGGCGTCGCGGTTGGAACTGGGGCAGGACTTTACGGAAGACTACCTGTTGCAATCGAGCCAGAGCATTATTGCGCTGATGCGGGCGAACGGAATGTACAAAGCCACGGTGGACCCGCGGTTTGCCTACGAGCCGCTGACGCAGCAGGTGAATATCACGTTCAATTTGAAGCACGGGCCACGGGCGCGGTTTGTGGCGCCGGTGATTGAAGGGCAGACGGGGCGGACGGACCTGTCGATTCTGCGGACGACGCGCTGGCAGCGGCTGTGGGGGCTGGCGGGGTACAAGCAGGTAACGGAAAGCCGCGTGCAGACCGGGCTGGAGCGGATCCGCTATTCGTTCCAGGCGCGGGATTTTCTGATGGCGAAGGTGGCGCTGGAGCGGCTGGAGTACTTGCCGGAGGCGAACCGAGTGCGGCCGCACCTGCGGATTGAAGAAGGGCCAAAGATTGAGATCCGGACGGACGGCGTGCGGCTGTCGCGCGGGAAGTTGCGCCAACTGGTGCCGGTGTATCAGGAGCGCTCCGTGGACCGGGATCTGTTGCAGGAGGGGAGTCGCAACATCGCCCAGTATTTGCAGGGGCAGGGGTACTTTGACGCGACCGTGGATTTCGAATCGTCGCCGGTGGCGGCCAATGGCGCCCAGACGATTTTGTATTCGGTGGATCGGGGGCCGCGATACAAGCTGACGCGGTTGGACATCAAAGGGAATGAATATTTCGACACGCGGACAATTCGCGAGCGCATGTCGATTACGCCGGCGACGATTCTGCGCTATCGCAACGGGCGGTACAGCGAGGAGTTGGTGCGGAAGGACGTGGAGGCGATCGAGTATCTGTACCGGGCGAATGGGTTTCGCGACGTCAAAGTATCGACGCGCGTGGAACGCGACAAGCAGGCAAAGGCGGAAGAGGTATTCCTGTTCCTGACGATCAACGAAGGGGCGCAGTGGTTTGTCTCCGGGGTGGAGATCAACGGCGTAAACCTGCGCGACTTCGAATATTTGAAGGGCCTGCTGCAGACGGCGGAGGAGCAGCCGTTCTCGGAGACGGCGTTGGTTTCCGACCGGGACACGATCCTGAATTTCTACTTCAACAGCGGCTATCCGGACGCGACGTTGGAAGTGCGGACAGAGCCGGACGCGGCCGCGCGGCGTGTGAACGTGAAGATCGACGTGACCGAGGGCCGGCGGAATTTTGTGCGCCGCGTTTTGGTGGGCGGGTATAAGACGACGCGGCCGCGGCTGATCTACGACCGCATTCCGCTGGAGACCGGCGACCCGCTGTCGCAGAGCGCTATCATCGACGCACAGCGCAGACTGTACGATCTGGGCATCTTCGCAAAGGTGGATATCGCTCTGCAGAATCCGCAGGGCAATGAGCGGGATAAGAACGTTCTATATCGGTTGGAGGAAGCCAGCCGGTACAGCTACACGTTTGGGTTTGGCGCGCAGTTGGCGCGGATTGGCGGCGGGTTGGGGACGTTCAACGCGCCGGCCGGGGCGCCAGGCTTTTCGCCGCGGGTGAACCTGGGCGTGAGCCGGGTGAATTTCATGGGACTGGGTCATACGGTGAGTTTCCGCGGCCAGCTTTCGGCGTTTCAGGAGCGCGTGGTGGTGAACTACTATGCGCCGCAGTTCACCGGGAACGACAAGCTGAACTTGAGTTTCACCTCGCTCTACGACAACTCGCGGGACATCCGGACCTTCGCCGCACAGCGCGTGGAAAGCAGCATCCAGCTGGGCCAGCGGCTATCGAAAGCCAACACGTTCCAGTACCGCTTCACGTTCCGGCGCGTGCAGATCGATCAATCCACATTATCGATCGACCCGGCGCTGATCCCGCTGTTTTCGCAGCCCGTGCGGCTGGGCATTTTTTCGGCCTCGTTTGTGCAGGATAAACGCGACGATCCGATCGACTCGCGGCGCGGCGTTTACAACACCGTGGACTTCGGGTTCGCCGGCAGCGCGTTTGGGTCGCAGTCGGACTTCCTGCGGCTGCTGTACCGCAACTCGACGTACCACCGGATTCGTAGGGATGTCGTGTTGGCGCGGCTGACGACGTTGGGCGGAATGTACAGCCTGAGCGGGCGCGAGCTGGCGCGCGACGTGCCGCTGCCGGAGCGATTCTTCTCCGGAGGCGGTTCGACGCACCGCGGGTTTCCGGACAACCAGGCCGGGCCGCGGGATTTGTCGACTGGCTTCCCGATTGGCGGCAAGGCGCTGCTGATGAATACGTTGGAGCTGCGGTTCCCGCTGATTGGCGATACGATCGGCGGCGTGGTGTTCCACGACATGGGGAACGTGTACAAGGATCTGGACAAAATTTCTTTCCGCACCACGCAACGGGACGTGCAAGATTTTGACTACACCGTGCACACGCTGGGCTTCGGCATCCGGTATCGCACGCCGGTGGGTCCGGTGCGGTTGGACGTTGGGTACTCGCCGAATTCGCCGCGATTCTTCGGCTTCAAAGGGACGCGGGAAGAACTGGTGCAAGGCGGCGGATCGCGCCTGGTGCAGCGAATCAATGGGCTGCAATTTCACTTCTCTCTGGGGCAGACGTTTTGAGGAAGCTGAGCCTCATCTTCGTGCTGGCGCTGGCGGCTTCGGCGGCGATTGTGGATGGCATTGTGGCCACGGTGGGGCGGGCGGTCATAACCGACAGCATGGTGCGCCGGTCCTTGCGGAACGCGGCGCTGTTGGCGAAGGAGCCGCTGCTGGAGACCGAGGCGGTATGGGAGTTGAATCGGAACCGGTTGATTGAGCAGGCGCTGGTGAAAGAGGAGATTCGCATCAGCCGGTATCCGGTGGCGCAGCCGGACGAGGTGCGTGCCGGGGTGGACCAGATTCGCGCGCAGTTGGGCGGGCCGGCGGCGTTTGCGGTGAAGCTACGGGAGTACAAGCTGACGGAGGCCGATGTCGCCGAAAATGTGGCGTGGCAGATCACGTTTGCGCGTTTCATCACCTACCGTTTCCGGCCCGCGGTGCAGGTGACGGAAGACGCCCTGCGCGCCTTCTACGCCAAGTGGAACCCGGCCGGCGCCAAGCCGCCGTTTGAAGAGACGCGAGACGCGTTGGAGACGGAATTCATCGCCGAGGAGTCGTCGCGCTATCTGGACCGGTGGTTGAAGGAAGTCCGGCAGGTGACGCGGATCGAAACGCTGCAGCCCGGGGGCCCCAAGCCATGAAGCGGTTTCTGCGGCGGGGGATGACGGCGTTGGCGGTGCTGGCCGTGCTGTTGTATGGCGGCTGGTGGTGGGTGTTGCGCAGCGAATGGTTGCGGGAAAAGCTGCGGGCGCGCGTGGTGCAGGAAGTGGAGAAGGCCACGGGCGGGAAGACGGAGTTGGGCCGGTTGGACTTTGACCCCGGGATGATGTGGGCTACGGTGGAGCGGTTCACTCTGCACGGCACGGAGCCGGCCGGGGCGGCGCCGCTGGTGGCGGCGGAGCGGGTGCGGGTGGAGTTGAAAATCCTGTCCTTCCTGAAGAAAAGCGTGGATGTGGGTCGGATTGAAATCGTCCACCCGCGGGTGAATGTGATCGTCGATGCGGAGGGCCGGACCAACATCCCCTCGCCCGCCCAGAAGCGCACGCCGTCCGGACGCGGGCCGGTGGAGGAGATCCTGCGCCTGGCCGCCGATGGCTTCGTCGTGCGTGATGGCGAGTTCAGCTACGACGCAAAGAAGTATCGCTTTTCGGCGAGCGGGAAGAACCTGCAGGCAAGCTTCGACTACTACGCGACAGGGCCTGTTTATAAGGGCAAAGTGGCGTCGGACGCATTGGAAGTGCAGGCCGATGGATTGCCGCGTTTGCCGCTGAACGCCGCGGTGACGGTGGAGGTGGAAAAGGACGCGCTGACGTTCCCGGCATTGCGATTGGTATCGGGGCCGAGTATTGTGACGGGCACGGGGCGGATCGCCAGTTTCCAGAATCCGACCGGGGAGTTTGCGTTGGACGTGGAGACGGACCTGACCGAGGCCGACCGACTGTTTCAAGCTCCCGCGGGGCGGGGAAAGATTCTCACCTCGGGCAAATTCGAGTGGCTGGGCGGGACGCGTGTGCGCTACGAGGGCGACGTGCGGGGGGCGGCGCTGGATGTGACGGTGGCCGGCGTTCGCGTGACGCCGGTGGCGGTGACGGGGCGGTTGGTTGCCACGGAACAGGCGTTGAATTTGGCGGCGTTGCAGGTGCGCGCGGCGGACGGCGCGTTTGCGGGGACGGCCGCGCTGCCGGGCTACAACGGGTATGTGGTGGATGGCGCGGTGAGCGGTTTATCGCTGGCGACGGTGATGGCGCGAAGTGGGAACAAGGCGGTGGGGTACAGCGCGGTGTTGTCCGGGCCGCTGCGGCTGGAGGGGAAGTGGAAGGGAGGGTTGGCTCTCGATACGGACCTGACCGTGACGGCCGCCGATGGCGGGATTCCGCTGGACGGGCAGGTGACGGCGAAGTTTGATCGGGCAACGAATCAGGTGGTGCTTCGGGACTCCCATCTGGCAACGCCCAACATGCGTCTTGATTTTGCGGGCACCCTGAAACAAACGCTGCGGGTGAAGTTTTCGGCGACCAAGCTGGATGATCTGCGACCGGCGCTGGCGTTGTTTGGGGAGAACGATCCGTTGCCGGTGACGCTGGAGAAAAACGGATCGGTATTGTTTGAAGGAACGGTATCCGGCGAACTGCATGAGCCGCTGGTGGCAGGGCAGTTGCGGGCGTTGGAGGCGCGGTGGCGGAACGTGCAGTTGGACGCGCTGAGCACCACGCTGTTGGCCTCCGCCGACAAGCTGACGCTGACGCGATTCAGCGTGTCCGAGGGTGGGGCCACGGCCACCGGAAGCGGAACGATTTCGCTGCACAACTGGAAGGCCGCGGGAAACAGCGCGGTGGACCTTCGCGTTGAAGGAAAGAATTTGAACGTCGGGAAACTGCGGAAAGAGGCGGGGTTCTCCGAACCCGTCGAAGGGCTGATGAACGCCAACGCGCAGGTGCAGGGAACCGTGGACGACCCGCACGGGGAGTTGCAGCTGGACTGGTTCCGGCCGGCGTATGGGGAGCAGCGGCTGGACCGGATCCGGACTACGTTGAGGCACGCGCAGAGTCAGTTGCAGATCGTGTCGATGGAGGCGCAGCGCGGGCCGTCGCGGTTGACAGTTTCGGGTACGTACGCCCACCGGCCGGCGGACTGGAAGAACGGAGCCGTGACGGCGGCGTTCCAGTTGGGCAGCCTGGATCTGGCGACAGTGCCGGAGGTGCAGTCGTTGCGGAAGGGAACGGGCGGAGTGGCGACGGGAACCGGGCGGCTGCAGGCGCGAATCGTCAACGGGGAGTTGCAGGTGACGGCGGTGGACGGCGAGAGCCGGTTGGCGAACGTGCTGATTGACGGCCGCCCGTATGGGGAGATCGCGCTGACGGCGTCGACAAAGGGTTCGGCGGTGCAACTGGGGGCCAAAGGCTCCCTGCGCGGCGCCGCCATCACTGCGACCTCGCAATGGCAGCTGAGCCCCGGATACCCAGGGACGGCCCATCTGGAATTTGGCCAATTACCCTTCTCCGTCTTCAACGAACTTCGCCCCACGCAGGTGGCGGCGGAAACCTGGCCGTTCGTGGGCGGATTTCGCGGGACGGTGGACTTCAGCGGACCGGCGCTGGATATTGACCGTTGGAAAGTGGACGTTAAGCTGCAGGATCTCAGCGCGCGGCCCGCGCGGCGGCAGACGCTGCCCGGAAAGACGACGGCGCAGGACTTTGAACTGCGCAATGACGGCGTGGTGCACTTCAGTGCCGACGGGCGCACGGTGACGATTCGGGCGGCGCGATTTGTTGCCAAGGACACCAATCTATCGGCGGCGGGCAGTTTCTCGCTGGCTGAAAAGCGGCCATGGGATTTGAAGGTGGACGGGCAGTTGAACCTGGCTGGACTGCGCGCGTTTAGCCCCGATATTGTTGCCAGCGGCGTGGCCACCATGCAGGCCAATATTCGCGGGGAGCTGGCCAGCCCGCAAGTGTTCGGGGCGCTGGAGTTGAAAAACGCCACGCTGAACGTGGAAGGGTTGCCAAACGGGTTGGACAAAGTGAGCGGCCGCGTGCTGTTCGACCGGCGGCGGGCGACGATTGAGAACAAGCTGACGGCAGAGAGCGGCGGGGGCGGGCTGGCGTTGAGCGGGTTCATCGATTTCTCCGGCGAGGATACGTTCTATCGCCTGCAGGCGGAGGCGGCGCGCGTGCGCATTCGCTACCCGGAGGGCGTCAGCACCGTGGCCGACGCCAACATCAGCCTGAGCGGTACGACGGAGCGGAGTTTGTTGGCCGGAACAGTGACGGTGTTGCGCTCCGGCTTCACCCCCCGGACAGACATCGGCAGTTTGCTAGCCGAATCCAGCCGCGTGCAGAGTACGCCGAAGGAAGGCAATAAAATCCTGGCGAATATGCAGATTGACGTGAAGGTGCGAACGGCGCCCGAGACGCAGTTCACGACGTCGCTGACGAACGATCTGCAGGCGGAGGCGAATCTGCAAATTCGCGGCACGGGCGCGCGGCCGGTAGCGTTGGGGCGGATTACGATCAGCCAGGGCGACATCAACTTTTTCGGCAATAAATATTCGATTAAACGCGGGGAAGTGAGCTTCTACAATCCGACGAAGGTGGAGCCGACGCTCGATCTGGATTTGGAAACGCGTGTCCGCGGTGTGGACGTGACGGTGAACTTCACCGGGCCTATCGACAAGCTGAACGTCAGCTATCGCTCGGATCCGCCGTTGCAGCCGGGCGAGATTATCGCGCTGTTGACGGTAGGCCGTTCGCCAACGGCGTCGACCGTGGGCAGCAGCCAGAGTGGGGCCACCGGTTCGTTCCTGCAAAGCGGGGCCAATTCGCTGCTGGGCAGCGCGATTTCGGCGCCCATCTCCAGTCAACTGCAGCGCTTCTTCGGCGTGAGCCGCATCAAGATCGACCCGACCATCGCCGGCCTGGAAGGCACGCCGCAAGCGCGCGTGACCGTGGAGCAACAAGTGTCGAAAGACGTCACCATCACCTTCGTGACCAATCTAAATCGCTCCCAGCAGCAGGTGGTGCGCTTTGAGTGGAACCTCAGTAAAGAGTGGTCGCTGATCGCGCTGCGGGATGAAAACGGCGCATTCGGGGTGGATTTCCAGGTCAGAAAGCAGGTCAAATAGACCATGCGGCTGCGTGCGGAAAACAACCGGCTGAAGATTGAACACAGCATTCTGGACGGGGTCCGGGGCATGCTGGAACGGCTGTTGAAAGAGCGGGATGAGATTCGCTCGATCGTGCCGGGGCGGATCGCCATTGTGCGCGACGCGCGCGGCCCGGTGAAGGTGCGGGTCACGGTTCCGGTTACGAATGGGTGGAAAGCCATCGCGTTAAGTGACGGCGCGCGGCAGGAATTGTTCATCAGCACCACGCTCGGCAAGGACGAGCTGGAGGCGGCATTGCGGCAGGCGGCGGTGGGTTAACGATACACTAAGGTGAGAGAAATCCACACCTCTTTTTTCGTAAGGAGCATTCATAGAATGGCTGTCAAAGTAGCAATTAACGGCTTCGGCCGCATCGGTCGCAATGTTGTGCGCGCTGGGCTGAACAACCCCGGCATCGAGTTCGTTGCATTGAACGATCTCACCGATAACAAAACTCTCGCTCACCTGTTGAAGTACGATTCGACGCTCGGCCAGCTGGACGCCGAAGTTTCCCACGACGCCGATTCGATCACCATCAACGGCAAGCGTATTCAGGTTTTCGAAACGAAGGACCCCGCCGCCATCGACTGGTCGGCCTACGGCGCCGAGATCGTCGTCGAGTCCACCGGCCGCTTCACCGACGCCAGCGACGCTTCCAAGCACCTCCGCGGCAGCGTGAAGAAGGTCATCATCTCCGCTCCGGCGAAGGGCGAAGACATCACCATCGTGCTCGGCGTGAACGAAGGCGTCTATGATGCCGCCAAGCACAACATCATCTCCAACGCGTCCTGCACCACGAACTGCCTGGGCCCGGTGGCGAAGGTTCTGCACGAGAACTTCACCATCACCAAGGGTTCGATGACGACGATCCACAGCTACACCAACGATCAGAACGTCCTCGACTTCCCGCACAAAGATCTGCGCCGCGCTCGCGCCGCCGCGATCAACATGATCCCCACCTCCACCGGCGCCGCCAAGGCGATCGGTCTGGTGCTGCCGGAACTGAAGGGCAAGCTCGACGGCTACGCGATGCGCGTTCCCACCCCGAACGTCTCCGTCGTCGACTTTGTTTGCAACACGGAAAAGAGCACCACGGCGGAAGAAGTCAACGCCCTGTTGAAGGCCGCCGCCGAAGGTCCGATGAAGGGCATCCTCGGCTACACCACCGACCCGGTTGTGTCCACCGACATGATGAAGAACCCCAATAGCTCGATCGTCGACTCCGACCTCACGAAGGTCATGGGCGGCAACCTGGTGAAGGTTGTTACCTGGTACGACAACGAATGGGGCTACTCCAGCCGCGTCATCGACCTCTGCCTGTTCCTCGCCGAAAAGGGCCTGTAGTCGAAGCGTAGTTTTGCAAAAGGGCCGCCCTTCCCGGGGCGGCCCTTTTGCTTGCTATTTCATCGAATGGCGCGCGTCTTCCAACACGCGCTTGGCGCGGCTGGGATTAAACACGCCGCAGGAACAGAAACGGGCCATGTACGTCACGGCCTGCTCCGGTGTGCGCCGGCCTTCCTTCACCCAATCGATCATCTTCTTCGCCAGCGAATGGCTCACCATGCCGTGCCCGCACATCGTCGACAACAGCATCGTCTGCGTATTCGGCAGCTTCTCCGTTTTGCCTTCGAAGCCCAACGAATAGCCCACCGAATGCCTCGGAATGCCAACCTCGTGGCAACACGCTTCGGCGTTCTCAACCGACGTCGAAATGTTGATGCTCATCCCGAGATCGGCCTCTTTCACCTTCTTCAGGAAGTCCACCGCCGCGGCGCGATTGTCGAAAACAGCCGCGACCGTCGTCGGCGCGTCCAGCCCACGCACGACCTCCTCCAGGTCCGGCGTCATGTCGCGGGTCCAGTGGTTGAACGGGCTCATCTCGTTCGAGGGCCGCAGGCAGCCGCCGTGCCGCGCGTCACCCAGATTCACGGGCTTGAACGGGATCGCCATGGACAGGAACTGCCGCAACTTGGGTAGTGCGTCCTTGTCGTTCTTCCCTCGCGAGCAGATCGCGAAAACAATGTAGTCGTCACGGAAGGACGAGGCGGGTCCGAAACGATGCAGTGTATTGGTCACTTGGTGGCTCCTGCGGATTCTTTCTGCATGGCTTGCAGCGCGTCGGGATTGGTGATGCGGCCCAGACCGACGTTGGTCTTGGCGCGGTGGAGTTCGTAGCCCAGCTTCTCCAAAATCGGCGCGACGACGTTCTCGTCGCCCTTGGCATCGCACCGCACGCCCACGCCGAGCACCACGACCGTTTCGATCTCCTTCTCCACTTCCTTCACCAGCCGGATGATCTCTTCCGTTTTGTCGACGGTGGTCTTAATTTCGAGAATGGCCGACATCACCTTCTCGTTCAAGATATCCTCGCGCAGCCGCCCGGTCTTCTGATCGGTCATCAACGTCGTCACCGGATTCTTCTTCTCAAAGTCCACGCCCGCCGCCGCGAGCTTCATCGACATCTTTTCAATCTCGTGGAACCGCGCGCCAACGCCAGGCCGGCCGAACTCGATCGTAAAGCCCACCTCGCCTTCCTTCACCCGCCCGCTGATGTCGTTGGTCTTCACCTCTTCGGTGCCGCGGCCTTCAATGCCGGTGGACTCATGCGGCACGCGCGGGTCGGAAAACGCGCGGCGCACCACGCGCGGCCATACCAGCTCATCGGGCTCGAACGCCGACGTCGGGCAGACGTCCGGCTCGGGTTCAAAGCGCAGGCGCATCATCTGGAACACCTTGCGCATCGTGCGGACGATCGTAGGGTTCAGGCTCTCCTTGCTCAGGCCGTTGTAGCAGGCGTAGCATTCTACGCACTCCTCGCGATCGATGGTGGCGCGTTTGAGCACCGGGTCGACGTAGATGGCGCCCATAGGGCAGACGTAGGTGCAGTTGCCGCACGCTACGCATTTGTCAGGATTAATTTTCATGCGATGTTGCTCCGGGTTCGGACCTGAACAGGTGACGGGAAGCGTCGATACCAAGATATAAAACTCCGCCTGCTACGCAAAATACAGCCGCTGTGTAGAAGGGAACGTTCCAGCCAAATGATTTCACTAAATACCCTAGCGCCACGGTGGAGATGGCGCCGCCAATGTTGCCGAATGTGTTCATTACCGCCGAAACGGATCCGGCGAAATCCCCGCCAATATCCAGCGGAATCGCCCAGGAAACGCCCACCGTAAGTTCCAGTCCGAACACCGCCAGGCACGTATAGACAACGCACATCTCCGCGTTCGCCGTCATCGTCGCCGGTACGATTCCCAACGCGGCGATCGCGAATCCAGCCGCCCCCACGCCCTGTCGCGCCAGTTTCAAATTGCCCGAACGCTCCGCCCACCAATCCGTCAGCCACCCGCCCAGCAGGTCGCCCACAACGCCCGCCAACAACGGTAGCGACGCGTACAGCCCCATCTTCTTCAGGTCGTAGCCGCGGAATTCTTTCAGGTACGTCGGCAACCAGTCCAGGTAAATGGCCAACGTCCAGCCGTAGCAGAAGTACATGAAGCCCAGCGTCCAGATCCCACGGTTGGCCAGGATCCGCGCCCACGGAACAGCCGTCGCGCGCCCCGGCCGCGGCCCGCCCAAAGAGCTCTCAATCAGTTCGCGTTCGGCGGCGTTCACCTGCCGGTGCTCCGCCGGCGTGTCGCGATACCAGAAGAACCACAGCAGCGCCCAGCCAATGCCCATGCAGCCGAATACCAGGAACGGCATCCGCCAGCCGTAGCCCAGGATCATCCACGCCACGATCGGCGGCGTGAAGGCCGCGCCGAGTCGGGATCCGGCGTGCGTCACGCCCTGCGCCCAGCCGCGTTCCGCCGGCAGCATCCATCGGGAAAGACTACGCGTGGCAATGGGAAACGCGCCCGCCTCGCCCACGCCGAAAAGAAACCGGCAAATGCCCATGCTCACCGCGCCTGTCATCACCGCCGTCAACGATGTGAATGCGCTCCACCACAGCACGATCAGCGTCAATGCGCGGCGCGGGCCGAAGCGGTCGCCCAGCCATCCGCCGGGGATCTGAAAAAACGAATAGCCCCAGCGGAACGCCCCCAGAATCAGGCCCATCGTCTCCAGGCTGAAGCCGAACTCCTCCCGGATCTTCGGCGCGGCCGACGAGATCACCACACGATCCATGTAGGTGATCATGTAGGCGGCCACGGTTAGCCACAGTACCAGGTGCCGGACGCGGGTCGGACGCTGTTGCATCCCGTTGAGTCTATTACTATCGAGGCCGCTCGTGCAGAGAGGGGCAGTTCACCAGCCGGCTGTTCCCCGTTCCATCATTCACCGCGAACTGCCGCGACACGAATCCCGTGTTGCGGAACTGGCCGCTCCACAACGACCCGCCCGCGTACACCCCGTCCTTCCGCAGCGCGTAGAAATTGATGTCGAACTTATCCAGCCGCTTCAGGTCGTTGTCGTAGTTGCGCGAAATGCGTTTCAACGCGTCCATCACCGCGTCCTGCGGCGTCATGCCATGCCGCATATTCTCGACAATCGTGTGCGCCCCGGCCATGCGGATGTTCTCCTCGCCGCGCCCCGTGGATCCCGCCGCGCCCACCTCCTGATCCACAAACAGCCCCGCGCCAATAATCGGCGAATCGCCCACGCGCCCAGGAATCTTCCACGCCATCCCGCTGGTCGTCGTGCACCCACTCATCTCGCCCTTTTCATTCAGCGCCAGGCAATTGATCGTGCCCGTCGGCGGATGCAGGGCCATCTCGTGCGCCCACGCCAGCGTCTTTTCATCGGCCTCGGGAAACAGCCGCAGCAGCGCCTTTGGCGACTTGCCGGGAGGCGCGTCCACGCCGTCGCTCCAATTGCTGTGGCCGTTCGGATCCTTCAACGCCCGCTTCCAAACCAGATACGCCAATCGCGATTCAGTCGTCAGTAGATTCTCCTCCGCGTACCCCATCGCCTTGGCAAAGCGCAGTGCCCCCTCGCCCACCAGCATGATGTGGTCCGTCTCCTCCATCACAAGCTTGGCAATCTTCGACGGCGTCTTAATCCCACGAATCGCCGCCACGGACCGCGCCCGGCGCGTCGGCCCGTGCATCACCGAAGCGTCCAGTTCCACAACGCCCTCTTCATTCGGCAATCCACCATAGCCCACGGAGTTGTCGTGCGGATCCAACTCATTCACATTCACACCGGCAATCACAGCATCGAGCGTATCTTTCCCAGCCCGCAACCAGCTCATCGCGATGTTGCAGCATTCCACGCCGTTCGCGCTGGCGATCACAATGCTCTTCGGCTTGCCCACCGTCTGCGCCTGCGCCGCCGCTGGCAGTGCCGCCGCGCCCTTCATCCACGTCCGCCGGCTAAACATATGGGAGCTCTCCTGAAGCGATAGACTGAACAGCATGACGATGGGAGTTCGCTTGTTCGCGGCGTTTCTGCTGATTGCCACATTGTTGTATCCCCAAGGCAAAAAAAGCAAGAAACCAAAGGGTCCGGAAGCGTTATTGGAAAAGATTGAAGTGCGCCGCGACGGCGATGTGGTGCTGCTCGATGGCGTCATCAAAAACACTGGTGCCAAGCCCATCCACGGCATGACGCTGCACTTCCACTTCTACGCGCCGAATAGCGAGTCGCTCACCGTGATGAGCGGCCCTGTCGAATCCGCCTTCGTCGAGCCGCAAGACACCGCGGAGTTCCGCCTGCAGGTCAGATACCCCACCCGCGCCGTCGAACTGAAAGTCGAGGCCCAGGACAAGGACCACCGCGAGATCGTCGTCGAGAAAAACGGCCCGTTTCCGATCGACTAGCGCCGCACCGCGAACAGGTGCCGCGCCCCGCGTATGAACAGCGTTCCGTCGGAAATCGCCGGCGTCGCCATCACGGTCTCGCCCATCGGATTCATCGCCAGTTGTTCGTACTTCGCACCCGGTTTGAAGACATAGACTTCCCCGTCTTCATTGGCCGCATAGACCACCCCATCCGCCGCCACCATCGACGCACTGGCCGGCGTCCCCAAGCCCAGCCGCTGCTGATACAACGTCGCTCCGGTCAACGCATTGTACGAGGCCATAATCCCGCCCCGCGTCGAATACGTGAACAGCTGATCGCCAACAATGACCGGCGTCGAAAGATACGGCGCCTCCTCGCGCATCCACGCGATCGCTTCCTTGGACCCCGTGATGTCTCCCGTCGCGCCCGGCCGGATCGCGTACGAACGCCGAATATTACGCGAATACCCGCTGAAAACATAGATCAGCCCGTTCGCCACAAACGGCGTCGGCACCGAAATCATCGACGTGCCTTTCACGCGCCACAACTCTTTCCCCGTCTCGGCGTCATAGCCCGCCACGAACTCCACGCCATTCGCCACCAGTTCCGTGCGCTTCGGCCCCTCCACAATCGTCGGCGTCGCCCACGACGGCTTTGAATCCCGCGCCGTCCGCCACAGCTCCCTGCCCGTTGCCGCGTCAAACGCCGCCAGGAACGAACCCTGATGCATGTCCACCTGCAGGTACACTTTCCCCTGCCACAACACTGGCGACGAAGCCGATCCCCATTGATAATCCGGCAGGTCAAACGCGCCCTGGTCCATCGCCCCCAGGTCCTTCTTCCAAATCAACTTTCCCTTCAAATCAAAGCAAAACAGTCCTTCCGAGCCGAAAAAGGCAACCAGATACTTCCCATCCGTCACCGGAGTTGGCGAGGCATACGAGTTATGCGGATGCCGCAACACGCGCGGCTTCGTCTTCCCCGCCACCACATTCCAAGCCACCTTCCCGGTCTTCTTATCCAACGCCAAAACCCGGAACTCCTGCACCGCCTCGTCCTGCCGCCGGTCCAGTTCGCCCTTCAGCGTTGCTTCGAACACCATGTTCGGATTACTGCTCACCGCGGTCGTCAGAAACACGTGCGAGCCCCAGACGATCGGGCTCGAAAGCCCCAGTCCCGGAATCTCTGTCTTCCACGCAATATTCTTCCCCGAAGCCACATCCCAGCTCACCGGCAGGTTCTGTTTCTCCGCCACGCCCCGCGCGCCCGGCCCCCGGAACGTGGGCCAGTTCTGCGCCGAAACCACCATCGCGAACAGCAGCAAAAATCTCATAGCGGTATGTTTCCGTGCTTCTTCTTCGGCATCGTGTCCACCTTGTTTTCCAGCATCCGCAACGCCCGGATCACGCGCCGCCGCGTCGTCCGCGGTTCAATCACGTCATCCACAAACCCACGCTCCGCCGCCACAAACGGATTGGCGAATCGCTCTTTATACTCAGCAATCTTCGCCGCCCGCGCCGTCTCATCGGCAATCTCGCGGCGGTACAAAATGTTCACCGCGCCCTCCGCGCCCATCACCGCGATCTCCGCCGTCGGCCACGCAAAGTTCACATCGGTCCGCAGGTGCTTCGAACCCATCACGCAGTACGCCCCGCCATACGCTTTCCGCGTAATCACGGTCACTTTCGGCACCGTCGCCTCCGCATACGCATACAGCAGTTTCGCGCCGTGCTTGATGATCCCGCCCCACTCCTGCTCGGTCCCCGGCAGGAATCCCGGCACGTCCTCAAACGTCAGAATCGGAATCCCAAACGCATCGCAGAACCGCACGAATCGCGCGCCCTTCAATGACGAGTTGATATCCAGACACCCAGCCAGAACCGCCGGATTATTGCCCACAATGCCAACCGAACGCCCCTCCATCCGCGCAAAGCCCACCACAATATTCTGCGCGTAGTGCTCATGCACTTCCAGGAATTCGCCGTCATCCACCACACGCCGGATCACATCCTTCATGTCGTACGGCATGTTGGACTCCGCCGGCACCAGCGTATCGAGCGACGAATCCTCCCGGTCCCACGGATCCGCGCGCGTCACCGGCGGCACTGGGTCCACATTGTTCTGCGGCAGGTACCGCAGCAACTCCCGGATCCGCGCGCAACAATCGGCATCGTCGTGCGCCAGAAAATGCGCCACGCCGCTCGTCGCGTTGTGCGCCATCGCCCCGCCCAGGTCTTCCTTCGTCACATCTTCATGCGTCACGGTCTTGATCACATCCGGACCGGTCACGAACATGTAGCTGGTCTTATCCACCATGAACACGAAATCGGTAATCGCCGGCGAATAAACCGCCCCGCCGGCGCACGGCCCCATCACCGCCGAAATCTGCGGCACCACCCCCGACGCCAGCGTGTTGCGCAGGAAAATATCCGTGTACCCCGCCAGCGACAACACGCCCTCCTGAATCCGCGCCCCGCCGCTGTCATTCAAACCAATCAACGGCGCCCCGTTCTTCAGCGCCATATCCATCAACTGGCAGATCTTCTGCGCGTTGCTCTCCGACAGCGACCCGCCGAACACCGTGAAATCCTGCGCAAACACGTACACCAGCCGCCCATGCACCGTGCCGTAGCCGGTCACGAACCCATCGCCGTCAATCGTCTGCGCTTCCATCCCGAAGTCGTGACAACGGTGCCGTACCAGCTTCCCCGTCTCTTCAAACGAGCCCTCGTCCAGCAACAAATCAATTCGTTCACGCGCCGAAAGCTTCCCATCGCGATGCTGGCGTTCCTGCCGCTCCGGTCCGCCGCCGGCTTCGGCGGCCGCATGGCGCCGTTGCAACTCTTCCAAATTGGACATACAAACCAGAGCGTAGCAGGAACCGCGCTCAGCGCACGTAGTAGCCCTTCCGGTACCGCAGCGTCGCCTGCGGATACCGCGCCTTCGCCGCCCCCGTCAGTCCCACGCGGATCTCCCGGAACGCACCCGTATCGCCCCCGGGTGACCCATAATGCAAGCTGTACCGCGAACGAATCCGCTCCAGAATCTCCCCGAACGCCTCGCCCGCCTTGTCGCTTTTGATCGTATCCCCGCCCGTCTCATCCGCAATACCGAACACATTGGCCAGCGTGAAGTCCGGATTCTGAAACCGGCTCTCTTTATCCGTCTTCTTGCTCTTCCCCACCACAATCGCGTTGCACACCGTATTGGCATCATGCAGCGCGCGGATCACCGTCTGGTCGTTCAACTGATAATTCACGCCCAGGTTATCGGTCAGGATCAACACCGCCCGCCGCCCCGTCGCCGGCCCCTGCTCGCTGAACACCTTCGCCGCCTCCTGCAACGCGACGTTGATCTGCGTCCCGCTGCCCAGATCCCGCTCCCGAATCGCCGTCCGCAGGTCATCGGAGATCTTTCCAAAATCCCCCGTAAACGGCGTCACCAGCTTCGCATTTCGCGAGAAAACCAGAATCCCCACCTGGTCGCCCGTCTTCAAACTCTTCATCGCCGTCCGGCTCGCCGCCGCCATTTTCTCCAAATAGCTGGCCATGCTCCCGCTCACATCCAGCACCAGCAGCAGCGTCACCGGCTCCCGCTCCTGCTCAAAATAGTTGATCGGTTGAGCCGCGTTGTTATCGTAGAGAAGGAAGTCGGCTTTGGTCAGTCCGGCGACCGCTCGCGTTCCCTCAAAAACCTGAGCGTCCACCCGCACACTGGCTACGCCCGTCTTGAACGTCGCCGGCTCCGCCGGCTCTTGGCCTCGTGCGATCGTCATGATCGCAACGGCACTCACTATCAGCGCCTTCATGTCCTCCATTATCGTCGGAACCGCCGGACACATCGATCACGGAAAAACCACGCTGGTTCACGCGCTCACCGGCATCGATACCGATCGCCTCGCCGAAGAGAAGCGCCGCGGCATCTCCATCGAGCTCGGCTTCGCCCACCTCGATCTTGGCGCCGGCCTCACCGCCGGCTTCGTCGATGTCCCCGGCCACGAACGCTTCGTCAAAACCATGGTCGCCGGCGTCACCGGTATCGACCTCGTCCTCCTCATCATCTCCGCCGACGAATCCATCAAACCCCAAACCCGCGAACACTTCGACATCTGTCGCCTCCTCGGCGTCCGCCAAGGCATCGTCGTCGTCACCAAGTCCGACGCCGTCGACCCCGACATCGTCGAACTCGTCAAGCTCGAAGCCGAAGAGTTCGTCGCCGGCTCGTTCCTGGAAGGCGCGCCCATATTGTCCGTCAGCGCCCGCACCGGCCAGGGCCTCGACGAACTGAAACAAGCCATCCGCCAGCAAGCCGCCGCCGCGCCCACCCGCGCCTCCCGCCAGCCCCTCCGCCTCCCCATAGACCGTACCTTCGCCATGAAAGGCTTCGGCACCGTCGTCACCGGCACCCTCTCCGCCGGCGCCATCCAGCCCGAACAGGAAGTGGAGCTCCAGCCCCTCCAGCGGCGCCTCCGCGTCCGTGGCGTCCAGGTCCACGGCAAACCGGCCAAGGCCGCCCACGCCGGCCAGCGCACCGCCGTCAATCTCGCCGGCATCGAACACACCGAAATCACCCGCGGCATGGTGCTAACAGCGCCAAACACCCTCCGCCCCGTCTCCGTCATCGATTGCCGGCTCACCCTCCTCCCCGGCACCAAACCGCTCCACGGCCGCACGCCCATTCACTTCCACGCCGGCACGGCCGAAGTCGTCGGCGCCGCTCGCCCGCTCACCGATGGCCTCGTCCGCATCCGCCTCCGCGAACCTCTCCTCCTCCTCCCCGGCGATCGCTTCATCCTCCGCAAGTTCTCCCCCGTCATCACCATCGGCGGCGGCGAAGTCATCGAAATCGATCCGCCCCGCAAGTCCCGCGCCGCCCGCCTGGCACCACTCACAACTGCCGAACGCGCCGCCCTCCTGGTCAAGGATTCCGTCCACGGCATCGCCAAGACAGACCTCCTCTGGCGCCTCGGCGAACCCATCACCGCGGGCCTGGAAATCGCCGGTTTCTGCGTCGACCCCGCCTGGCTCGAATCCAAACAGCCCGAGCTCGAAAAGGCACTCGCGCATTACCACAAGGCCAATCCGCTCCTCCCCGGCATGCCCCGCGAAGAGCTCCGCACGAAGGTCATTCCCAAGGCCCCGCCCGCCCTCTTCGAAGCCCTGCTGAAAGCCAACAAAAAGCTAACCGCCCAAGCCGACACCGTCCGCCTCACCACCCACAAAGTCCAGCTTCAACAGGACGAACAAGACGCCCGCACGAAGATCGAAAGCGCCTTTGAAAAGGGCGGTCTCGCCGTCCCCAGCCAGCGCGAAGTCCTCACCGCCAGCGGGGTGGACGCCACCCGCGCCGCCATCCTCCTCGCCACCCTCCTCAAGGAAAAGAAGCTAGTCCGCGTCTCCGCCGATCTGGTCTTTCACCACACCGCCATCGACGCGCTGAAAGCCCTCCTCGCCACCCATAAAGGCAAACCCTTCGCCGTCGGCGAGTTCAAAGACTGGACCGGCTGCTCCCGCAAATACGCCATCCCGCTGCTCGAATTCCTCGACCGCGAACGCCTCACCCGCCGCGAAGGCGACGCGCGTGTCGCCCTATAAATCGCTCGTTCCGATCACCAATTCCTTCCCCACCTCTTTTGGCGTCAACCTGCCATATACCTTCCATCGACCTCCGCCGGGAACAATGGTCGACTTCGACGTAATCTGAAACACATCGCCGCCCAGCTGAAATCGCAGCACCCCGCCTTCCACTTCGCCCACCAGTTGGAACCCGCGGCTCCGCAGCGCCAGCAGGCTCAGTGTGATCGTCCCCTGTCCCGGAGCGTCCAGCGAGATCAAATCGCCGGTCAGCGTGGCGCCACTTTTCGCTGTTAACTTGCCCGAACTCACCTGGGGCGACACCAGGCGGAGCCCCCACTCCCGCACCCCCTCGGGCGAGGCTACCGCCACCGTCAGGACATCGATAACCCGTTGCCCCGTCGCCTCGTTTCGCAAGATCTCCACCTCCACGGTCGACCCCGAAGTCACCACCACCGCCGGCGGAAACTTCGGCAGGTTCCCCAGGCGTACACTCACCCCCAACAGCCGCGACACCTCATCCGGCGTCAGCGTCAAAGGGACAATCTGCAAGCGAATGTCGCGTGTTCCGTTGACCAGCTCCGTCACAATGTCATATCCAAAATACGACTCCCCCGTTTGCACGTAGCGATGTACACCCTGGCCCGCGTTTCCGCGGCGATGCGCAATCACTCCCCCGCTCAATTTGTACCCGCCACCCGCCGGTTCCAGGACCGTGCTATACGCCACGTGAACGCCATTGGTCACTGAGTTGACACCGCTCATCAGCGGCGCCTTCTGGGCTTGCACGCAACAAAGCCCCGCCAGCAAAACTACTTCCCTAATTCGCATCGCCGCTCCTCACCAACTTGATCTCTAACTGCTTTACCGGTTGAAACTGGTCCACCCGCTTCGCCTCTGGCACGCGGTTCCACGCCAGCAACCCAAGTACCGCTAGCACGGCCAGTGCCACCGGCACCGGCACACGCACCGATCCTCGCCATAACCACTCCCACGGCCGAGGCCGCTGTGCCTCCCGAACCCGCGCATCCAAGCCCGCCGACGGCCGCCACCGCGGCTCGCCCTCCCGCAACAACACCTCCAGCTCATCGTCACGCAACGGTTCCATTCGTTCCTCCCACATACGCTCGATACGGCGCCAGAGTCCGCCGCAGCGTCTCCCGCGCCCGCGCCAGCCGGGACTTGATTGTCCCTGTCTCCGCGCCCGTCATCTCCGCAATCTCTTCCAACGAAAATCCCTCCCAACTGAACAGCAGCACCGCCTCCCGTTGCAGCGGTGGCAATGCCGCAACGGCCGCCGCCACAGCCGCCGTTAGATCGGATTCACCACTTGGCGCAGCCACAACCTCAACTAACTCCACCTCCCGCTCCAACCCCCGATAGAGTTTTAACGCCTGCCGCCTCGCCGCCCCCAACAGATATGCCCGCGCCCCACTTCGTCCCGCCTGAAAGCTCCCCTTCACCAACGAGAGGAAACACTCATGCGCAATATCTTCCGCCGCCTCCGGTGACCCGGTCAGCAGCCGCGCGTACCGGTAAACCGAATCGCGGTGCGCCCTGTAGATGTCCTCGAATTCGCTCTCGTCCACAAAAACCTATTACCAGACCACCCGTAAAAAGATACGCTACTCAAGATGAGCCCCAGCATCGCCATGTTCCTCGGCCTCCTCCTCGGCATGGCCGCCGGTGCCCTCCTGCCCGCTAACATCGCCCTCGCTGCCGAACCCCTCGGCGTCCTCTGGTTCAACGGCGTCCGCATGACGGTCATCCCCATCGTCATGGCGCAACTTATCCTCGGCCTCAACACCAGCCTCGATACCCGCGCCCTCGGCTCGCTCGGCCTCCGCGCCTTCGCCTGGTTCACCGGCCTGCTCCTCTTCGCCGCCAGCTTCTCCGCCGTTGCCATGCCCCAAGTCCTCCGCTGGTTCCCCACGCCAACGGCCCCCATCGGCGCCAAAGCCCCCGGCCCCATCCCCGGCTTCGGCGATTGGGTGGCCAACCTCCTCCCCTCCAACGTCCTCGCTGCCGCCGCGGGAGGCCAACTCCTCGCCCTCATTCTCTTCGCCATCCTCTTCGGCGCCGCCCTCCGCCAGGTCAACGACGAAAAACGCAAAACCCTCCTCCTCGCCGTCACCGCCGTCAACGACGCCATGCTCATCATCGTCGCCTGGATGCTCCGCCTCGCCCCTTACGGCGTCGCCGTCCTGTCCATGGTCCTCGTCGCCCGTCTGGGCTCTTCGGTAACCGGCATCTTCGGCGTCTACATCCTCACCATCTGCGCCTTCGTGCTCATCGTCACCGCCGCCCTCTACATCGTCGTTCTACTCCGCGGCCGCGTCGGCTTCCGCAACTGGGTCAAGGCCATCGCCCCGGTCCAGGCCCTCGCCTTTGCCTCCCGCTCCTCGCTCGCCGCGCTCCCTGCCGAAGTCGCCGCCGCTGAAGCACTCGGCCAGGGCCCGGCCATCACCGGCTTCGTCCTCCCCCTCGCCGCCTCCGTCTTCCGCTACACCGCCACCGTCGCCCAGGTCGCCGGCGCCTTCTTCGTGGCCTATCTCTACCAGATCGAACTCACCGCCACCCAGTCCGTCGTCATGGTCGTCACCTCCGTTCTGCTCACATACAGCGCCCCCGGCATCCCGTCCAGCGCCCTCCTCGTCGCCCTCCCGCTCTATCAACAACTCGGCCTCCCGCCCGAAGGCCTCGGCCTCCTCGTCGCCGCCGACGCCATCCCCGACATGTTCAAAACCATGGCCAACGTCACCGCCCACATGACCGTCGCCGCCGTCGTCGCCGAACCCCAAGCTACACTTGGTGAATGAGCACCCTGGAACGCGCCATCGCCCTCGCCGCCACCGCGCACGAAGGGCAGACCGATAAAGCCGGCGCCCCCTATATCCTCCACGCCCTCCGCGTCATGCTCCGCCTGGAGACCACCGAAGAGCGCATCGCCGCCGTCCTCCACGACATCGTCGAAGACTGCGGCTGGACCCTCGATCAACTCCGCGCCCAAGGCTTCCCCGAACCAGCCATCCAGGCCATCGATTCCGTGACCCGCCGCGATTCGGAAACCTATGAGGAATTCGTCCTCCGCGCCAAAGCCGACCCCATCGGCCGCCGCGTCAAACTCGCCGATCTCGCCGACAACTCCGACCTCTCCCGCCTCGCCCAAATCACCGATCGCGACCGCGCCCGCCTCGAAAAATACCGCCTCGCCACCGAAGCCCTGCAGGCGTAGCATCCCTCTATGAACCAGCCTCGCATGTTCTAATAACCCCAATATGCCGGGACGGATCAGGGTCTCTTTGCTCGCCACACTCGCCAAATATCGCCCCGCCCGAGGTGTCCGCTAAATGCACGCCGCCCCGCGCTTCGGCCTCGCCTTCGGCAGCCTGGTCTTCATCCGCGCCCTGCTCGACCGCGGCTCCGCCGGCATCGCCGTAACCCTCATCATGTTCCTCTTCTTCGCCGGCATCTCCGGCGTCGCCTACCTCGGCACCGCCGCGGTCATCCGCCGCCGCCCGCTCCTCACCGCCGCCATCACCGCCCTCGCCCTGCTGCTTCTCATCTCCCTTCCCTCGCTCATCGCCTCCCCCCTCAGCCTCATGATCTCCACCCGCATCGGCCTCCGCCTCTTGTTCGCCTGGCTCTACGTGTGCGTCCTCTTCGCCGGGTTCAGTAGGATAGTCGGAATGAAGCTACTCGCACTGGCACTCGCGCCCATGGCCCTCTTCGGCCAACTCGTCGATGAATACGCCCCGCCCCGCGCCCAGTGCTGCCTCCAGTTCTCCGCCCAGGCCCTCGCCGACCAGCTCCAGGATTGGAACCAACTAGGCCGCTACCATGCCGATAACGCCAAACTCCAGCCCCAGCCCGGCCGCGTCGTCTTCTACGGCGACTCCATCACCGACGCCTGGAAACTCGCCCAACAGTTCCCCGGCAAGCCCTACGTTAACCGCGGCATCAGCGGCCAGACCACGTCCCAAATGCTCGTCCGCCTCTTCCCCGACGTCATCAACCTCAAACCCGCCGCCTTGATCCTCCTCGCCGGCACCAACGACATCGCCCGCAACACCGGCCCCCAAACCCAAACCATGATCGGCCAGAACGTCCAGGCCATCACCGAACTCGCCCAGCACCACGGCATCAAAGTCATCCTCTGCTCCGTCCTCCCCGTCAGTGATTACACCGCCCGTCCCAAGACCGCCCAGCGTCCCCCCGCCGATATTCTCAAGCTCAATAGATGGCTCAAGGAATACGCCGAAAAGTCCGGCGCCATCTATGCGGATTACTTCTCCGCCCTCGTCGATGAGAAAGGGTTCCTCAAGGACGGCCTCGCCGGCGACGGCCTCCACCCCAACGCCAAAGGCTACGAAATCATGGCTCCCATCGCCGAAGCCGCCATCCAAAAAGCCCTCGCCCGGTAATCCCCCATGCAGCCAGACTGGGCACGCATTCAGGAACTCTTCGATCAGGCGCTGGAACTCCCCGCCGCCGATCGCCGTGCTTTCCTCGAAGCCCAGTCCCCGGACCCCGCCGTCGTCAAAGAGGTCCTCGAACTCCTCGCTTACGACAGCCGCGGCCTCACGCATGTCAACGCCGCCGTTGGCGCCGCCGCCCGCGAAATCACCGGCCCCGCCGCCCTCCCGGAAGGCGCCGCCATCGGCCCCTGGCGCGTCCGCCGCGTCCTCGGCCAGGGCGGCATGGGCGCCGTCTACGAGGTCGAACGCGCCGATGGCGCCTACCAGCAAATCGCCGCCCTCAAGCGCATCCGCTCCGACGCGCAATCGGCCGAAGGCCTCCGCCGCTTCCTCGAAGAACGCGACATCCTCGCCCGCCTCAACCACCCGAACATCGCCCGCCTCCTCGATGGCGGCACCGCCGCCGATGGACAGCCCTACCTCGTCATGGAAGCCGTCGAAGGCCTCCCCATCACCGAATACGTCGCCGCCAAAAAGCTAACCGCTCGCCAAATTCTCACCCTCTTCCTCGACGTCTGCAAGGGTGTCCAATCTGCCCACAACCGCCTCGTCATCCACCGCGATCTCAAACCGTCGAACATCCACGTCACCCACGACGGCCACGTCAAACTCCTCGACTTCGGCATCGCCAAGCTCCTCGATCCCTCCCGTGTCGACGCCACTCTCACCGGCCACCTCATCCTCACCCCCGAATACGCCAGCCCTGAACAGGTCAGCGGCCAGGACGTCTCCACCGCCAGCGACATCTACTCCCTCGGCGCCGTCCTCTTCGAACTCCTCACCGGCGCCAAGGCCCACGCCCTAACCTCCACCAGCCCCGCTGAAATCGTCCGCGTCGTCCTCGAATCCGAACTCCCGAAAACCACTCTCCCCAGCGAGCTCGACACCATCGTCCGCGCCGCCATGCAGAAGCTCCCCGAGCGCCGCTACGCCTCCGTCGATAAACTCGCCGAAGACATCGATCGCTACCTCACCAACCGCCCGCTCCTCGCCCGCCCCGACTCGCTGAGCTACAAAACCAGCAAGTACCTCCGCCGCAACTGGATCCCCCTCACCGCCGCCGCCATCGTCGCCGTCAGCCTCGTCTCCGCCGCCACAATCTCCACCATCCAGGCCCGCCGCGCCCAGCGCCGTTTCGACGAAGTCCGCACCCTCGCCAATACCTTCATCTTTGATTTCCACGACAAAATCCGCGACCTCCCCGGCTCCACCCCAGCCCGCGAAATGGTCGCCGCCACCGCCCGCAAATATCTCGACAACCTCTCCGCCGATTCCGCCTCCGATCCCCAACTCCAGCTCGAAACCGCCACCGCCTACGAACGCTTGGGCGACGTCCTCGGCAGCCCGTTTTCCCCCAGCCTCGGCCGCGCGCAGGAGGCCCGCCAATCCTACGAACGCTCCTTCCAACTCCGCGAAGCCGCCGCCGCCGCCAACCCCGCCAACAAGGAAGCCCGCAAGGCCCTCACCACCAGCTACATCAAACGTTCCGACGGCGAAAAAATCGCCGGCGCCACCAAGGAATCGCTCCACTACGCCGAACTCGCCATCGCCCGCGCCCGCGCCGATCAGGACTGGAAACAGCTCTACGGCGCCCTCGCCCGCGCAGCCGATAATCGCAGCCGCCTCGGCGAATCCGCCAACGCACTCACCCTCCTCGAAGAAGCCCTCGGCATCGCGAAGACGCACCCCGATCTCTGGCCCAACGAAGCCCCCTACGCCCGCGTCTCCATCCAGGTCCGCGCCGCCCGCGAACAGAAGATGCTCGCCCGCGCCAAACCAGCCTTGGCCACGCTCGAAGACGCCATCAACACCGCCGAGCAAGCCCTCGCCAAAAACCCAACGGAAACCAAATGGATCCGCCACGCCAGCACCCTCCACAGTGAAGCCGGCGACGTCCAGACGATGCCCGCCCTCAAAGGCGAACCCGATTGGCAGAGCGCCAAACGCCACTACGAGAAGGCGCTCACCTACGCCCGCCGCATGCGCCAGTTGGACCCTGCTTCCTTCACCGCTCTCTACGACGAAAGCTATCTGGAAATCCAGGTCGCCGCCGCCGCCCGCCGCCTCGGCGACGCGGCCTCGATCGCCCTCCTCGAAGCCACCGCCCAAAAACTCGAAAAGGCCGTCGCCGAACATCCCAAACAGTTCGAAGGCCACCGCTATCGCTTCATGGCCTACGGCAGCGCCGCCAGCGCCGCCGCGGACTTCAAACAATGGCCCCGCGCCATGCGCCTCTACGATCGCGCCGTCGCCCTCATGGACGAAATCCAAACCCTCGATCCGAATCGCCTCACCAAACGCGAACCCGTCAGCATCCTCACGGACCGCGCCCTCGCCGCCTCCAGCCTGGGAGACAAAGCGAAAATGAAATCCGACCTCGATCGCTGCCGGACAATAGCCGCCGCCATCCCCGTCCCCAATGCCCGCGCTGCCGATCTCCGCATCACCGGCGATTGCTTCGTCGCCGCCGCCGAAAACGCCTCGCCCGCCCAGGCCGCCGAATACTACCGCGAAGCCCTCCGCCGTTTCGACGAAGCGCTCAATCGCCCCGAGCCCATCGAATATCTCCGCGCCCGCCGCGACAAAACCGCCGCCGCCCTGAAGGCCATCCAATGAACGAAATCACCCGCCTCCTCCACGCCTCCCGCGAAGGCGACAACGCCGCCAGCGATGCCCTCCTCGAAGCCGTCTACCCGGAGATCCGCAAAATCGCCGCCGCCTACATGCAGCGCGAGTCCGCAGGCCATACCCTGCAGCCCACCGCCCTCCTCCACGAGGCCTATCTAAAACTCGCCGGCAACGCCGCCGAGTGGAAGGACCGCAGCCACTTCTTCGCCCTCTCCGCCATCGCCATGCGCCAGATCCTCGTCGATCACGCCCGCGGCAAACAGTCCCAGAAGCGCGGCTCCGGCATCGCCCCGGTCCCGCTCGATCAGGCCTTCGTCTACCGCGACGAAGATCCCGAGCTCCTCGTCTCTCTCGACATCGCCCTCCAAAAACTCGCCGAAACCGACGCCCGCAAAGCCCGCATCCTCGAACTGCGCCACTTCGGCGGCCTCAGCATCGACGAAGTCGCCGAAGCCACCGGCGTCAGCGTCGCCACCGTCGGCCGTGAACTCCGCTTCGCCGAAGCCTGGCTCAAACGCGAACTCGACGCGTAAACGAATAAGCTTCCCATCAGCTTTCCACTCTCGCAGCCAACAACCCACGGGGACACCCGCGGGCCGCAGGCCGGGTGTCCCCAGACGCACGACAACCCCGCAAAGCCCCGACGCCCAAAAATCCGCATCCTCGAACTCCGTCCCGCCGAAGCCCAGCCGTCGGCCTTCCCCTCTCGCAGCCAACCACCCACGGGGACACCCGCAGGCCGCAGGCCGGGTGTCCCCAGACGCACAACAAGCCCGCCCGCAAAGCCCCCGCTAATCCAAATACCTCTTCAACCACCCTACATACCGCCGATAAACATCCTTCTGATGCACCGGATCCGTCGGGCTGTGCCCCGCCACCGGATACCCAATAAACTGCGTCGCAACCCCCCGGTCCCGCAGCGCATGGTAGAACCGGTAGCTCTGCGTAATCGGCACCCGATAATCCCCCGTCGTCGCCAGAATCAGCGTCGGCGCCGTCACATTCCCCGCATACGTCATCGGCGATTGCACCCGCATCTGCTCCATCCTCTTCGCGTCCGTATACGGCGACCCGCCAAAGGCCGACCCCCTTCGCACGTTCGCATCGCCCAGGTTGTACTGGTCCATCCAATCCGTCACCGACGCCCCCGCCACCGCCGCCTTCCACACCTTCGGATAGTTCCCCAACAGCCACGTCGTCATATACCCGCCGTAGCTCCAACCCGTCGTCGCCACCCGCGCCTCGTCCACAAAGCCCCGCTTCTTCAACATCTCAAAACCCGCCATCACATCCTTCCCCGGCCCCGCCCCGGCGTCGTTCCAAATCGCCGCTTGATACGCATTCCCCAGGTTGTCGCTCCCCCGGTAATTCGGTTCAAACACCACCCATCCCTGCGCCGCGAACAACTGCGCATAATTCGAAAATGCATCCTTCGAAGCCGACCGCGGCCCTCCGTGAATGTAGAACACCAGCGGGTACTTCCGCCCCGCCGCGAAGTCCGGCGGATACGTCACCACACCGTCATTCGTAAACCCATCCGGCCCCGCCCACTTCACCGTTTCCGTCTTCCCCAACTCCAACCCCGCAATGGCCTTGTTGTACTCCGTCAACCGCCGCGGCGCTGCCCCCGCCGAATCCAATACGTAAATCTCAACCGGCCAACCCGGCTCGCTCCCCGTCAACGCAATCTGCCCTCGCCCGTTCACCGAAGCGTCCAGCCAGAACGACGCCGTTGCCACCACCTTGCCCATCGGAACGCGCCGCGCCGCGCCTTCCAGCGGCTGCACCCAAACACCCACTCCGGTCCCGTCATTCGCGCTCACCAACAGCCCCTGCCCGTCCGGCATCCATATCGCCCGCTGCACGTTCCGGTCCAGCCCCCGGGTCACGCTCCGCCCCTCGCCGCCGCCAATCGCCGCCACGTAAATCTCATTCACATTCTTCGTGTCCCCGTCCCGCGGAGCCCAATACGAAACCTGTTTCCCATCGGGCGAAATCAACGGCTGCGCCTCGTCCTTTCGTCGACCCGTCAACGGCCGCATCTGCCCGCTCTCCACATCGCAAATCTGCACCGTCGCCAAATTAAAATCCCCCGAATACGGCGTCTCCACCTTCACCACCGCCACCGCCTTCCCATCCGGCGTCCACGTCAACGGCGCCGCCGGCGGCGATGGCGGAAAACTGATCGGCAACGTCCACGCCCCGCTCGTCACCCGCCGCGCTTTCCCTCCAGCCGCCGGAACAACCCACAAATGCGCCGGCCGCGGCGCTGCCGTCACCAAGAAATCGTTGTGCCCAATCTCGAAGGATTTGTTATGCCGCTCCTCCCCGCTCACCTTCGGCGCCTCGTCCGTCATCACGTACGCAAACCGCGTCCCGTCCGGCGACCACGCAAACTGCTGCACGCCCTGCGCCCCGCGAGTCACCACCGCCGCTTCCCCGCCCGCCATCGGCAGCACCAGGATCTGCAGCTTCCCCTCCACCTGCGCCAAAAACGCCAGCCGCGTTCCGTCCGGCGACCAGCGCGGCTGCGCCAGCCCCCGCCGCTCCCGCGTCAACACGCGCTCCACCCCGCTCGCCGTGTCGATCAACACCAGCGCCGAATCGCTCCGGTTCTCCTCGAAATTCGCCCGCGACACAATCGCCGCAACGGACTTCCCGTCCGGTGAAATCTGCGGATCCGAAGGCCGCACAATCCGCCCCGGCGTGTTCACGTCGAACCGTTCCGCCGGCAGCGCGCCGGCAACCAGAATCAGGCACAGAAAAAGGCGCATATTGCTACGCAGTGTAGCAATCCGGCTGGACGCGGCCCCTGCCGCGCCCAGCCGGCGGCGCTACGCCCCTACCGCCATCACCTGCGTCTTCGCGTGCGCGCAAATCTGGCGCATCACTTCAATCACCTGCTCATCGTCCAGTTCGGCCGCCCGCCCATCCAGTGGCCGTGCCGCCAGAATTAGGTCATTCACGCCAATTACTCCCACCAGTACATCCAGGTCATCCACCACCGGCAGGCGCCGGACTTTCGCTTCACCCATCAGGTGCAGCGCCGCGTGAATGTCGTCGCCCGCCCGGCAGTACACCACCGGCGCGGTCGCCACCTCCACCGCCGTGAGCTCCCGTGCCGGTATGTTCCGCGTGCCCAGGGCAATCGTCACATCCCGGTCCGTGATCATCCCCAATACATGCCCCTGCGCCACAACCGGCAGGGCTCCGCAATCATGCACCCACATCAGCTCCGCCACCGTCGCCAGATTTGTCTCCGGCCCACAGCACCAAGGCGTGCGCGTCATGATATCTTCCACTAGGATTCGCATTGTAAACCTCCTGCTCTTCCCGTCTTCTATTGACCGGTCTTGTCGCCTGCGAACCGCAACACGGCCGCCATAACAACCGCCACCGGCATCTGCCCTGGCTCCATCAGCCAGACCATTCCCTTGTGCAACAGCACGTCCACCGCCGCGGCGTTAATCAAATCGTCCGTGCGATAGACATACCCATCGGCCGCTCCGCGCCCCGCCAGGTGCCGCGCATCGCCGTTCATCCGCGCGCCGCGTTCCACGAACAGGTGTTGAACCTGCCCCGCGTTGGCCGCCTGCAACAGCTGCCCGTAATCCGTGCAGCGACGCCCCGGTACCGCGTGTTGAAACTCCGCCACCGCCTGCTTCTCCGCCGCGTTGCTCCACCGCTTCATCACCTGCTTGCCCGCCTTGGCCAGTTCGATGTCGGTCGCCCCGCCGTCCGGGCTCATCTGCACCGGCTCCGGCAGCAGTTCGGCGTAGTTGGACACCGCCGAAAATGCCGACGTCTCTTCCTCCACCCCCGCCAGCACCAGCGGCAATCCCTGTGCCCGTAGCAGCGGCTGCAGCCCCCGGTCAATCGCCTTCATGAAGTCCCGCCGGAAATGCCCGCTCTTCTCGCGCGCCACTTCCGATCCGAACCGCACGCCGCCATAGTGGTTCTTCCCGTGTTCTCCCGGATGCTCCTCATGTGTGAACTCGGCCACGCTCTCCGGAACGCCTTCCGGTATCGCTAACTTCGTCACCTCCGCGCCTTCGCATCGCAGCAGCCGGATCCGCTTCTCCGCCAGCGCCAGCAGCAGATACGCCTGCCGGTAATCCAGGTGGGCCAACACAGGGCTCACCGTGAATCGCTCCTCGGCGTGCCATTCCGTTTCCACCGCCGCCCGCACCGCAAAGCAGAACAAACTCCGCGGCGAACGGAAAATACAGTACCCGTCCGCGTGCCCGGCCCCAAGAACCTCCGCCTCCGTCAACGCCGTCAATGGCTCAATCATTTTCGCCACATCCTGCGGGTGCATCCCGCACGACTCCAGGGCCGACTCCAGTCGCGGGATCAGCCCCGCCAACTCCACTCCCGACGGGCGCGACCCCGCACCTCCTCGATGCGAACTCAAGAATATGGAAAGACACGGCCCTTCCGTCCGGCAAAGCGCCATCAGGTCCGCTGCTGTCGGATAAGGGAACACCGCGCTCGCTTGTTGTTTCATCTGCGTCGCTAACATGCCCAACTCCTTCCCACCCGCATCCGTAACACTGCACGCCGCCATCCAAAGGCGCGACGGCATTGGTGCTCCGCGTGCTTCAGAATAGGCAGGCTCCCGGAGGGCCCGCGAATGTTCCCATATCGCCGTATCGTCTTCCCTGTCGATTTCTCGCCAGGCAATGTCGCCATCGCTCCGTTCGTTCAGGAGATGACACAGCGCTTCCAGGCCAACCTTCAACTCGTCCGCGCCTGCGCTCCAGAGGTCTTCTACGCCGCCGAATTCGGCTGGCAAATCGCCGCCGCCTCCCCCACCGCGCAGGACCTCGTCGAGACCGAAACCCAACGCCTGAAAGCCTTCGCCGCTGAACACCTGCCCAAGGTGCAACCGGAGTTCATCTGCCAGACCGGCCACGCCATCGGCGTCATCGAAGACGTCGTCCGCCGCAATAGTGCCGATCTCATCATGCTCCCCACCCACGGCCGCGGCCTCTTCCGCCGCCTCCTCCTCGGCTCCATCACCGCCCGCCTCATTCACGATGTAAGTTGTTCTGTATGGACCGGTTGCCACATCGACCCATCCAATCTCGGCATCCACGTCCCCTACGAACGCATCCTCTGCGCCGTCGAACCGGGCATGGAAAACAGCCACGTCGTCAAAGCCGCCGAACGCATGGCCGTTGCCTATTCCGCCAAACTCGCCCTTGTCAGTGCCCTCGAGTGGCCTACCAGTGATCCGGCCGTCGATGCCGGCAATTATTGGGATCGCATCCGCACCAACGCCGAAGCCGATCTCGCCGCCTACTCCCGCTCCATGCCCATCGACGTCACCACCCATCTCGTCTTCGGCCCCATCGCCCACGCTCTTCGCGACGCCGTTGTCCAGCAATCGGCCGATCTTCTCATCGTCGGCCGCGGCGAATCCCAAAGCCCGCTGAGCGGCGTCCTCTCTAATCTGTATTCCATCGTTCGTGAGTCGCCCTGCCCGGTCCTGAGCGTCTAATCGCGCCATATCACCCGACCCACTGGGTGATTTGACGCGGAAAGCGAGGTCTGTATGAAGGCTACCGTTTTCCGTTCCTCCGGTCGCTTCGCCGTTGAAGACAAGCCGGTACCTGGTCCCGGTATCGGCGAAGCCATCGTGAAGGTCACGCTCACTACCATTGGCGGATCGGATATTCATATCGTGAAAGGGGAATATCCGGTCCGCTCGGGCCTCACCATCGGCCATGAAGCCGTTGGCGTGATTCACGAACTCGGGGATGGCGTCTATGACTACGAACCCGGCCAACGGGTTCTCATCGGCGCCATCACCCCCTGCGGCCAGTGCGAAGCCTGCCTCAGCGGCCACACCGCCCAGTGCGGCGGCCAGCGCGGCGGCTGGCGTCTCGGCAACACCATCGATGGCTGCCAGGCCGAATACGTCCGCATCCCCTACGCCCAGGCCAACCTCGCCCCCATCCCCGATTCCCTCTCCGACGAACAGGTCATCCTCCTCTCCGCCGTCGCCTCCACCGGCTTCGCCGCCGCCGAAAGCGGTCCCGTCAAGCTTGGCGATTACGTCGCCGTCTTCGGCCAGGGCCCCATCGGCCTCTGCGCCACCCTCGGCGCCCACCTCATGGGCGCCGCCCGCGTCTTCGCTGTCGACAGGAACCCCTTCCGTCTCGAAGTCGCGCGCCGCTTCGGCGCCACCGATACTCTCCTCGCCGTCCCCGAGTCGCTCGAAACAATCCTCACCGCCACCCACCACACCGGTGTCGATGTCGCCATCGAAGCCCTCGGCATCCAGGACACCTTTAGCAACGCCCTCGCCATCCTCAAACCCGGCGGCACCCTCTCCAGCGTCGGCGTCTACTCACGGTCCATCTCCGTCGATGTCGCCAGTTTCGGCGACGGCCTCGCCGAAAAAACAATCACCACCTCTCTCTGTCCCGGCGGCAAGGAGCGCATGCTCCGCCTCCTGCGCCTCGTCGAATCCAAACGCATCGATCTCACACCGTTGCTCACCCATCACTTCCCTCTCGAAAACATCGTCGAAGCCTACGACCTTTGCAGCCAACAGCGCGACAACGTGCTGAAGGTTGCTGTGCATGTGCGTTGACTCACTCCGGCGTATACGCTGGTATCGTGATTCGTTATCTCCTTCTGGCCTCGGCGCTGCTCAACGCCGCGCCGAGGCCACTCTTTACCGATCCCGCCGTCACCCTCCTCGGTGCCCCGTCCCCCGACGGCAAATACGTCAGCCTCGTTGAACACGCCAATCTCGCCATCCGTTCCACCGCCACCGGCCAATCCACCATCCTCACCGCCGCCCGCGGCAAAGAGTTCGCCTACTTCTCCGCCTTCTCCCGCGACTCCCAATCCCTCGCCTACGCCTGGTTCAACGACGAAGGCTTCTACGAACTCCGCGTCCTCCCCATCACCGGCGGCCCGCCCAAAACCCTCTTCAAAAATCCCGAAGCCGGCTTCGTCCAACCCACCGCCTGGACCCCCGACAACAAGTACATATTGACCCTCCTCTTCCGCAAAGACAACGTCAGCCAGATCGCCCTCATCCCCGCCGCCGGCGGCGAAATCAAAGTCCTCCGCTCCCTCAACTGGGTCTACCCCAAGCGCATGGACATCTCCCCCGACGGCCAGACGCTGATCTACGACTCCTTCGCCCCCGGCTCCACCACCCAACGAACCATCTACTCCCTCTCCCTCGACGGCGCCACCGAAAAACAGCTCACCCCCGAACCCGGCAACCATCTCTTCCCCCTCTACACTCCCAACGGCAAGTCCATCATCTACCTCTCCGACGACGACTTAATCGAACGCCCCGTCCCCACCGGAGCCCCCAAAGTCATCGCCAAAGGCCTCGGCCGAGCCCTCCCCCTCGGCATCACCAACCAATACCAACTCATCTACGGCCTCCGCACCGGATCGAGCGACGTCTTCCTGGCCGACGTCACCAACATCACCAAAACCGCCCGCCGCGCCTCTATCCAATACCCCAACCGCAACCTCGCCCCCAGCTTCTCCCCCGACGGAAAGCGCCTGGCCTACCTAAGCCGCCGCGGCACCGAAAACTTCGGCGAAGAGTCCCGCGCCGTCGTCATCCGCACGCTAAGCACCGACGAAGAACAAGAACAACCGGTAAAAATGGCACACCTCGACCGTGTAAAATGGCGCGCCGACGGCCAGGCGCTCCTCCTCAGCGGGAGTGACGGCAAGGGCCGCGGCGGCCTCTTCGAATACGACCTGGCGACCAGAAAGACCAAACCCCTGCAAGCCGAAATCGGCGGCCCCTACAAAGGCCACGACTTCCACCCCACGCCCACGGGCTACCTCTATCTCGACGGCGCCACCTGGAAAGACCAATCCGGCCAACCCGCCCAAGGCCCCCCCGAAGGCACTACGGAATGGCTGTCCCCCACCCACGCCATCCGCGCCAACGAGCTAATCCACCGAACCCCCGAAGGGGAAAAGAAACACCCCCTCCCCAAAAACCGCCAACCCGGCGCCAGCATCAGCCCCGACGGCAAAACCATCGCCCTCACCGCCGGCCGCGACTCCCAGGAAATCTGGACTCTCCCCCTCCGCTAATATCAGTTTCCCTAATAAGGGGACAACCACCCTTGTCCCAATTCTTCCATTTTCCATAGAAACCCATCCCAATCCTCGCCCTATACTGTGAAACCCTATATCTAATGCCGAACGAACTCCCCGTAGTCCGCCGCATCGCCGCCCAAATCCACACCCACTTTCCCCAGATCCCCGTACCCGCCCTCGTGCGCCTCCTCGACGCCGCCTTCTGGGCCAGCCTCCGCCGCGAAGAAGGCTTCACCCCCACCATCTCGCTCGCCTACCTCGCTCCCGAAGAATCCCCCAGCCCCATCCTCTTCGACCGCCGCCTCCCCCTCGAACCCGAATCCCTCGCCCGCCTCGCCCCCGCCGTCGAACGTCCCGGCATCCACTTGGGCGTCCTCGCCGAAGCCGACGAGCTCTTCGTCTGGGGCGCCACCCGCCCGCTCCCCAAGGGCTGCTTCGTCCTCGAAGTCGTCGCCCCCGGTCTCATCGTGGTCAAACAGCGCGGCCACGACGACGTCCACAAATTCGCCAACCTCGCCGTCCTCGAAGGCGACCAGGCCAAGTTCCTCCGCACCGCCATCATGCCCGCCGGCAGCCCGCCCATCATCAAGACCCTCCTCGGCCAGGACGACTCCGCCTCCCTCCTCATCGAACTCGCCGTCTCCATGCGCAAACACCGCCGCGGCGGCGCCCTCCTCGTCGTCCCGGGCGATTCCGACACTTGGCGCCAGTCCATCGTCCAGCCCATGACCTACCGCGTCGCCCCCGGCTCCCACCGCGAAGACGTCGAAACCATCGCCGGCCTAACCCGACTTTCGCAGTTCAGGCCTGTTTTTCGCGAATTTGAGGCCTTCGGTATTCGGAAACGATAGAAAGCAAAGGGGCGGCTTTCGGAAAGTC
>JBIKOG010000148.1:0-19233 GCA_044358225.1 Bryobacteraceae bacterium
AGGAGGATTCTGGAGCTACGGGGGTTGCTGATGGCACGACAGCTAGGGGAAGTGCGGGTGGGTGGGGAGGACGCTGTGAGGGAGAGGGGCCGGGGAATTCCGAGATTCAGGGGCTTGCAGGTGTCATGGCGCCCTGGGGAATCTTGTTTTTTGGGGGGAGTGCATGAGTGGGCGGGTCGGAGTATTCCTAAATTACGGAGTTTGCTGGTTACCCGGTACCAAGAGAAGTCTGGGGTGGGTTGGGGGGTGGGCGTGAGGGGGATGGACCGGGTGATTCCTAAATTACGGAAGTTCCCGGTTACCCGGTACCCAGGGAAAGCTGGGGTTGTTTTGGTGTTTTTGGGGATGGCTTGGGGGCAGGCGGCGCTGGATTTGTCGGCTTCCTGGACTACCGATGGGGATCTGGATCGGGTGGCTGGGATGGCTCGGTTGGAACGGTTGCACCTTGGGCAAACCCGGATTACGGACGCTGGGTTGGATCGGTTACGGGGGTTGCGGGAGTTGAGGGAGTTGGATCTTTATTTTGCGGAGTTTTTTACTGATGACGGGGTGGCGGCGCTGGCGGGGTTGCAGAAGCTGGAACGGCTGAATTTGCGGGGGACCAGGGTCACCAGCAGGGTGTTTGAGCCGGTTTCGAAGTTAGTGGGTTTACGGCGGTTGGACGTTAGCTATTCGCAGATCGATGACAGCGGCGTGGAGATGCTCGCAGAGTTGCCAGGGCTGGAATGGCTCTCGATGGGCGGGACTCGGATTGGAGTGGTGGCGTTGTCATCCCTAAAGGCCTTGCCTGCGTTGCGGCATTTGGACTTGAGCGGGATGCAGCGGGTGGATTCGGGGCACTGGGGGTTGACGCTGAGCGCGGCGGTGCTGGGGGAGTTGGGCACGTTGGAGGGGCTGGAATCGCTGAACTTGAGCGGGGCGGTTTTGAATGACATTGGGGCGGATAAGCCGGGGTTGAAGGAAGAACAGCGGCAGTCTTTGGATGGGTTGGAGAAGTTGGCGGGGCTGCGGAAGTTGGAGAAGTTGGACTTGAGCCGGACGCCGGTGAATGCGGCGGGGGTGCGAGCGCTGGCGGGGCTGGGGCAACTGCGGGAGTTGCGATTGGCGTTGGCCAAGAACATTGATGACGCGGTGGTGCCGGTGTTGATTGGAATGAAATCGCTGCGGGTGGTTGCGCTGGAGGGCACACGCGTTACACTGGACGGCGTGGCGCAGTTGCGCGCCGCGCGGCCGGATATACAGCTTTTGGGACCGTCATAAACTTTAAGGAGACTCCCGCTATGTACGTTGTGAGTTGCCGTAAGAATTTTGATTCGAACATCGTGGTTGCGAAAACGAACCGGTGCCGCAATTATACGCAGCCCGGGGACCACACGAAATTTCAGGATATTGACTTGGATGTGGTGGTGAAGGCGGCTACCAACAAGCATGTTTGCGTGCTGGTGCATGGGTTCAACAACCCGATTGCGAACGTCTCCAAATCGTATTGGGAGCTGGTGACGGGGGTGCAGACGAAGGCGGCGTATGGACTGGTGGTTGGGTTTACGTGGCCGGGATCGCGGACGCCGGCGGGGTATTTTGGGGCGGTACCGAAGGCGAACCGGTCGGCGCCGTTTTTGCGGGATTTGATCAATGCATTGCGGCCGGTGGCGCTGAGCGTGGATGTGCAGACGCACAGCCTGGGGGCGCGGGTGGCGCTGAAGGCGCTGGCGGATCCGGCGAAGGTGTTTGTGGACAATCTGATGCTGACGGCACCGGCGGTGGATCATCACTGCCTGGAGCCAGGGGCGGCGTTTGGGGGATCGGTGGCGTCCTGTAACCGGTGTTTTGTGTATTTTTCGAAGAATGACCCGGTATTGAAATCGGGGTTCTGGGTGGGGGATGTGGTGGGTGGCATTCACGCGGCGCTGGGGTTGAAGGGGCCGCGGAGCAAGGCAGTGACGCTGGAGAAGACGCCGAATGTGTACGTGGTGGATTGTTCGGCGCGGGTGAAGACGCATGGCGGCTACCGTCTGGCGCCGGAGTACTTTGCGCACTGGAACGAGATCCTGGAGGGCGGGCCGGTGAACCGGTATGGGGAACTGAGCTAGGTGGGGTGTATACTGAGGGAACTATTTTTCCTGGGGCCTAGATGAGCTTGATTCGATTCGGTCGCGGACGGGAATATCAGTTCTTCCGGCGGGAAGACGTTCGGATGCGTTGGGACCTGAAGGCAGCCACGCAGTTTCTGAACGGCTTTCGGAGCGATGCTGTGGCGATGGCGCAGTTCCGGCGGCAGGCGATGGCGGGCGGATCCGGGGCAGGACCGGGAGCGTTGACCGAAGAGCAACTGATTCAGGTGATTGCGCGGCAGATGGTTTCGGGAGAACTGCTGGTTGTCTTGCCGCAGCGGGAGCGACAGGTATCGATCCCTCGGGCGCCGGCGGCGGTGCAGGAAGCGCCCCCTCCGCGCGAGCGCCGGGCGCCGGAGCCGGAAGAAGAAGTAGACACGTTCGACAGCGACCACGATGGCGTGGCGCAGGCGGCGGTGCTGATTGCCGCGGCGAAGGCCGCTTATCCGTTCTGCCAGGAGTGCCAGAAGCACATGGTGGAGCAGATGATGGCGCCGGCTCCGGCACGGGCGCGGCAGTCCGCGCCAGCTCCCGATCCGGAGCCGCCCCCTCCGCCTCCGCCACCCCCGCCACCACCGCCCGCACCAGCGCCGGCACCGACTCCGGAGCCGGAGCCCGCGCCGGTTGAGGACGTGGACGACGCACCGCCGTCGTTTGATCCGAATCATGATGGGGAGGCGCAGGCAGCGGTGCTGATTGCAGCGGCGAAGGAAGCGTATCCGTTCTGCGAGGAGTGTCAGAAACACATGGTGGAACAGAATATGGCAGGGCAGGCATGAAGGAAGAACTGCGGAGAGCATTGTGGCCGAATGGGCCGCGTCCGGACATCTGGGCGATTGTGGACTCGGCGCAAGACCAGAAGGTGTACTGGACGCTGACCAATTCGTTTCTGCAGCACTGTTGTCTGTTTGCCGGGAAGCTGCCGCAGGCGCTGGAGATGGCGGCGCCCTATTTGGTGCAGCTGGATTCCGAAGACAAGCTGACGGCGTATCTGGCCGAGAACATGGGCCGGAATCTGGGCATCTTCCTGCGATGCGACCTGGGCCTGAACGATGTGCGGAAGCACTTGCGCTCCTTCCTGACGGTGAAGGACATGCGAGGGCAGAAGATGCTGTTCCGCTACTACGATCCGCGGATTCTACGTGTGTATCTGCCGACGTGCAACGCCTCGGAGTTGCAGACGGTGTTTGGGCCGATTAAGACGTTTTGGGCGGAGAGCGACCAGCCGGGGACATTGACGCAGTTTGAGGTGAACAAGAAGCAGTTGCAAGTGACGCCGGTGGTGCTGGCGGGCGGGGCCAATGGCGGCGACGATCTGGCGCCGGAGGTGGTGCCGGCGCAGAGCGTGCTGGTGTTGCAGAGGGGATCGCGGAGCCGGGTGCCGGTGCTGCTGCAGGGAGCGGGAGCAGGGGCGAAGTTGCGGCGGTCGAGCGGGGCGATCCGGATCTACCGGACGCCGACGGCGAACGAAGAACTGGCGGCACCTGAGGGCGCCTATGTGATTCCGTCGTCCGGGCTGGATCCGGACGTGACGGTGTACGCCGAGGCGGCTGCGCCGGGCGAGGTGACGCTGACGTTGGAACTGCTTAGCGGCGGGAAGGCGCGGACGACGCTGACGGCGGTGGAACTATCGATGGAGACGGGCGGGGCGGTGTGCTGCGGGGTGCGGAGCGGACGGCGGCGGATTGATGTACTGCCCGCGGCGCCACGCGCGTTTCAAGGCCGGCTGCAGCTGCGAACCGCGGCTGGCGGACCGTCGTTGACGTTGTATACGTCGGCTACGGCGGCGACGGGATTTCCGTTGGCGGAGGGATTCAGCTTTGACGTTCCCGGAGAGAGCGCGAGTTTCTGGGTGGAGGGCGAGACGCCCAGCACGCGGGCTGGCGACGCGACGATTCTGTTGGGCGTGGATGGCAGCACGGCGGCGGGGGTGCAGTGCCCGGTGACGGTGGCATCGGTGACGGCGATTTCGGCGACGGTGCCCGGGACGGCGAGCCGGACGGGGCGACTGTCGTTGGAGCAGGAAGAAGCGACAGTGACGGGGCAGAGCCTGGTGCTGCTGGCTGGGGCTGTCGAGGAAGCACGGCCGGTACGGCTGGCGACGACGACGGCGCCGGAGGGCGTGGGGATTTCCTGGTCCGTGGAGCGGGCCGAGGACGACGGGGAGGCGGTGGTGGCGGTATCGGCGAAGGCGCTGCCGACGCTGACGGAAGGCGCGTTGCTGAGTGACGCGGCGGGGACGTTCCGCGTGCGGGCGGCGGCGGGCGGCGCGGGCGAGTGGGGCGGCCCGGTGGCGGAGATGGAGATCGTTCTGGTTCATGCGGCGGTGAGCGAACACGCCAGCGTGGTGAACGGGCGGCTGTGCGGTTGTGCGCGGGTGGCGGGGACGGACCGGTTTGCGCTGCATGCGGGCGCGGTGCCGGCGGTTCAGTTGGATGCTACCGTGCGGCTGACGGGCGGCGGGCCGGACGGGCGGCGCGGCGTGGAGGCGGTTCGCGGCGGCTGGATTGGCAACATTGTCAGCGAGAATTCGGGGGCCCGGTACAAGGGCGGATCGACTACGCAGACGGTTTATAAGTACAAGGCCGGGGCTGAGGAGTTGGTGGCGGATCTGGACTCGGGGCCGCTGCTGGACGCGCGGGCGGGCGAGCGGACGCTGCCGGGCAGCACGATGGAGTCCCTGAGCGACGGCGCGGCGGCGTTCCGGGCGCAGATGGCGCCGGGGGTGACGGCGACTGTCATCGATGGCACGGCGCTGGACAAGACGATTGAGCAGATTTGGAGTTACTCCGACGGGCAGGCGTATTTGACGCTGTGGACCGAGGAGGCGCCGGGGCAGTTGGGCGTGTTGGCGCAGACAGGATGGTCGTTTACGGGCGACTATGTTTGCACGCCGGCGAAGACGGTGCGAACGACGATTCCGGCGCGACTGGCGGGGACGCGGCCGATGGTATTCCCGGGGCTGACGCCGGCGGGACGGACAGAGATGGAAGCGCATCCGCCGGTGAGCGGGCGGAGTACTGTAGAAGAGTCATGATCGGCAAAACAATCGACCACTACCTGATCCTGGAGAAGCTGGGAAATTCCGAGACCACGACGGTCTACAAGGCACAGGACCTGCGGCTGGACCGTGTGGTGGTGCTGAAGGCCATCGATGTGCCGGAGAACGACAGCGACGCGCTGGCGGCGTTTCAGAAAGAAGCGCGGGCGGGGGTGTCGTTGAGCCATCCGAATATCGCCTCGATTTTCGACATTATCGACCAGCCGGGCGGGCGGTACCTGATTTATGAGTATCAGCCGGGCGGGTCGTTGCGGGAGCGGATGCAGAGGGCGGTGACGTCGGGCGAGTTGATTCCGATTGACCGGGCGGTGGACTACGTGTTGTGCGTAGCGCAAGGGCTGGCGGAGGCGCACCGGCACGGGGTTGTGCACCGGGACGTGTGCGCGGAGAACGTTGTTGTGACGCCGACGCATGCGGTGAAAATTACGAACTTCGGGAAGGCGCGGTTCGGCGATGGGCCGACGTTTGCGGGGAATGGGTCGATAACCGGGGCGTTTGGCGTGTTTGTGCCGGAGCGGTTGCAGGGGCATGCTGTTGACCACCGAGGCGACGTGTATTCGCTGTGCGCACTGCTGTTTGAGCTGCTGACGGGGGACAAGCCGTTCCGATCGAAGAACGCGGCGGCGCACCTGCAAGAGGTGATGTACCAGGCGGTGCCGCAGATGGCCGAGATCCGGCCGGGGGTGTCCGAGGGATTGCAGAAAATCGTTGAAAAGGGGATGGCGAAGAAGCCCGAGGAGCGGTACGCGACGATGGATCTGCTGGTGGAAGACCTGCGGAAGGAGTTGCGGGACGGGCTGCAGGCGAACGATCCGCTGCCGGAGGAGCCGGCGGTGGCGGTGCTGCCATTTACGGCGGTGGGCGGGGATGCGGCGTTGTCAGCATTCTGCGACGGACTGACGGAAGAGGTGGCCTATCAGCTGTCGAGCGTGATGGGGCTGCAGGTGGCGGCGACGACATCGGCGGCACGGTTTAAAGGCCGAGCGGACGACCTGCGGAAGGTGGGTGCGCAGCTAAACGTGAACCTGATTTTGGAGGGGAACGCGCGGACGGCGGGGAACCTGGTACGGGTGATTTTGAAGCTGACCGATGTGGCGACGGGCTACCAGATCTGGACCGAGCGGCTGGACCGGGACATGGCGCACGCGTTGCAGGTGCAGGACGAAGTGGGGCAGCGGGTGACGCAGGTGATGCGGGCGCGGGTGGGCGGCGAGCCGATTGTGGCGGCGCCGGTGGTGACGAGCGGGATGACGGGGCAGTTTGCGATTACGATGCGGTCGGAGCCGGCGGTGCGGCCGCTGGAGATGGAGGAGATTCTGCAGGCTTCGCGCGGGTTGGCGGCGCCGATTGAGATCCTGACCGAGGCGATCCGGACGGCGTTGCGGAATCCGGACACGGTGGAATCGCAGGTGGCGTTGGGGTATGCCAACGCGGTGTTGGGGAAGGCGCCGGGGATGGCGGAACAGGCGTTTTTACGGGCGTTGGAGATGGATCCGACGAACCTGTTGGCGCTGACGGGGCTGGCGACCCATGTGATGGCGCCGCAGCGGCGGATGGAGGAGGCCGAGGCGCTGTTGCGCCGAGCGGACACGGGCGCGATTGAGACCATCATGGCGATGGCGTGGGTGCAGTTCTGGAAGGGCGATTACTCGGCGGCGGTGGGGCTGTGCCGGCATGCGTTCAAGATTGATTCGAACGAGCCGACGGTGTATTTGCTGCTGGGGCGGGCGTATGCGGCGCTGGGACAGTACCGGGAGGCGATTATTGCCTGCGGGCGCGGGCGGGTGTTGGCGCCGGACGATCCGCGGATGGCGGCGGCGTTGAGCTACAGCTACGGGCGAAGCGGGCAGGCGGACGAGGCGAACCGGTTGGCGGATGAGTTGGGCAGTATGGCGAAGCAGCGGTATGTATCGGTGCTGGACGTGGCGATGCCATACGCGGGGCTGGGGTTGGGTGAGTGGGTATCGTGTTGCGTGGAGCGGGCGCAGGAGGAGAAGCCGGTGGCGATGTTGTGGTGGGAGTTGTCGCCCGAGTGGAAGGACTTCCGGTAGGGGTGGCGAGTGTGATAGAGATAGCGGCATGAAACTCCTTGTTGTAGCGCTTCTTGCTTGTGGAATGGCCGCTTTGGCGGCGGATGTGACCGGGAAATGGACGGCGCAGGTTCCGGGGCGCCAGGGGCAGGCGCGGGAGACGACGTTCACGTTGAAGCAGGACGGCGAGACCCTGACCGGGACGGTGTCCGGACAGCAGGGCGACCAACCGATTAAAGACGGCAAGGTGAGCGGGAATTCGATCACGTTCGTGCGGGAATCGCAGCGCGGGAAGCAGACGTTTACCGGGACGATTGCCGGGGACGAGATTAAGTTCAAGCGGGCAATGGAGCAGGGCGAGCCGCAGGAGTTTGTGGCGAAGCGGGCGAAGTAGGCGCTATTTCGGTTCGACTTTGGTGAGCGTGATGGGGCCGATGCGGTCGTAGATCCACTTCTTCGGGCTGTGGTGCTGGGCGGAGAACGTGCCGACCCATTGGCCGTCCTTCCATTCCAGTTTCCAGCGAAGGGGTTCGCCGCCTTCGAAGGCGAGGAAGCTGTAGAAATTGACTTTGGGGCCTTCCTGCTGGATCTCGATGGGGGTGCCGCCGGTGCCGGATTTGCTGACGCGGATGCCGGTGAGTTTGCCGTTTTCGGATTTGATTTCGAAGGTTTGGGACTCCTGGCGGCGGGTGCCGGCTTCGTCGATGGTTTGGGCGATGCCGGTCCAGCGGCCGGTGAGGTCCTGGGCTTGGATTAGGGTGAGGCTTGCTAGGAGGAGGAGGGGTTTCATAGAGATTGTCCGGCTGCGTCGGCGGCGCGCATGGCTTCGACGACCATGGCGGGGGTGACGGGCATGGGTTCATTATGGATGGTTTCGCCGGGGATTGTAGAGCGGGTGGCGATGGTTTGGAGTATTTCCGGGGATGGGTTGGGGATGCCGATTTCGGCGAAAGTTGTGGGGAGGCCAACGCTCTTGGCGAAGGCGATGACTTCGTTGATGGTGGCTTGCGGCTGCGATTCGAGCATGAGCTGCGTGAGCAGGCCGAAGGCCACTTTTTCGCCGTGCATGTAGGCGTGGGTGCCGTGGGCGGTGGTGAGGCCGTTGTGAATAGCGTGGGCGGCGGCGAGGCCGGAGGATTCAAAGCCGAGGCCGGAGAGGAGGGTGTTGGCTTCGACGAGGCGTTCGAGGGGATCGTTGGGGATTTTGGTTTGCAGGGCAACGATCGCGGCGACGCCGTCGGCGAGGAGGGTTTTGTAGCAGAGCTCGGCGAGGGCGAGGGCACTTTGGGTGGAGGCGCCGCCGCGCATGTTTTTGACGCCGCCGGCGACGCAGACCTTGGCTTCGAACCAGGTGGCGAGGGCGTCGCCCATGCCGGCGACGAGGAGGCGGGCTGGGCTTTGGGCGATGACGGAGGTGTCGACGAGGACGAGATCGGGATTGCGGCGGTAGATGCGGTAGGTTTCGACGGTGCCGGCTTCGTTGTAGATGACCGATAGGGCGCTGCAGGGAGCGTCGCTGGAGGCGATTGTGGGGCAGTTGACGATGGGGAGATTCAGATCGGCGGCGATGGCGCGGGCGGCGTCGAGGACTTTACCGCCGCCCGAGCCGATGATGATTTTGGCGTGGATTTGCTGGGCCGCTTCGCGGCCGCGCTGGACTTCGGCGGCGGTGCATTCGCCGGCGAAGGGGAAGATTTCGTATTGGGTGTTGGTTTGGGCGAAGGTGGATTGCCAGGTGGGTGTTAAGCGGCGGATGGCGGATCGGCCGGCGACGATGAGGGCGGGACCTTCCAGGCCTAGGTTTTGGATTTCGGGGCCGAGGTGGAGGGTGGCGTTGGGGCCCTGGGTGTAGCGGGCGGGGGCGCAGAAGACTTTGAGCATTGGGGGTAGTTTACAGGAGTGGGGTGGGGTGTTTGGTGTAAAGTCAGCCAGTGAACTGAAAATCGACGGACAACCCAAAATGGTCGCTCAACTGGCGGCCGTTGGCACCTGACGCGCTCCATGCCGAAACCACTGGTAGGCGCAATGCCGGAGTGTAGGCGACATGATCGATTGAGGCTTTTCCGGTGCCATCCAGGGAGCCTTCGGTGCAAACCGCAAGATCTCCGAGTGCCGAACGGAGCAGTTTGTGCATCGCAAATGGAGTATGAGACGGCGGAACGCGCTGATTGAAGTCACCGGCGACGAGTAGATTCGCTTGAGCACCTTCTGCCGCGATCACGTTTCGTAGCGCTGTGAGGTAAGCGGCGTGGTCCTGCCACCGCTTACGGTCCCGGCGTCCTGAACTGACGTGCGCCCCAGCCCAAGGAATACAGATCCCGATGACCGAGATTTCGCCTGCAGGCGTCGAAAGATGGCCCCGAGCGAATCGGCCAGGTGGGAGATCGGGGGAGCCGATGACATCTGCGTCGGACCAAGGCCAACGGCTCCAGAGCAGAACCTTTCTTCGCCCGTCGCTGGTTCCGTATCCGTAGTCAGACGCTGACAGAATTTGGTGCCCGTGTTCCGGGAGCAGCCCGGCGTAGCCCTCCGTGAGGCAGATGATGTCGGCACCGGAACGGCTGAGGATTTGGTGGATTTCGCGGCCGCTGGCAGAAGCGGGTTTTTTCCATTGTACATTCCACACCGCGATGCGGAGGTTCATTCCCGGTCTCCGATTGGCACGTTGCTACTTTATCAATCTGGCGGAGAGCCTGCCAGAACGGGCGCTATCCCCAGTAGCTGCGGTCGAGGCTGTGGTACTGGATGGCTTCGGCGAGGTGCTTGGCGAGGACGCGGTCGGCATTGTCGAGGTCGGCGATGGTGCGGGCGACTTTGAGGAGACGGTCGTGGGCGCGGGCGCTTAGGCCCATCTTTTTCATGGCCAGTTCGAGCGTTCGTTCGCCGGCTTCGTCGAGAGCGCAGCGGGGGCGGACCTGGCTGGGGGGAGATTGGCGTTGTAGAAGCCGCGGGCTTGTGGGCGGGCGCGGGCGTTGAGAACGCGGTCGCGCATACGCTCGGAGGTGGTGCCGGTGTCGTTGGCGCGGAGTTCCTTGTAGGGGACGGCGGGGACTTCGACATGGAGGTCGATGCGGTCCAGTAGCGGCCCGCTGATTTTGTCGAGGTAGCGTTGGATGATGCCGCCGGTGCAGCGGCATTCGCGGCTGGCGTCACCGTAGTAGCCGCAGGGACAGGGGTTCATAGCGGCTGAATGACTCACACGTCCGGCAAGTGCTCCAGATCCGCCAGGTCCTGGCTGCGACCGGATGCTGCCTTGTTTTGCCGGAGGTCGGCCAAGCCGATGACGGGAATCTGAAAATCGTCGCCCGTCCATTGGACACGGTTCCGCCAAGCTTGTTCGAACTCGAGCCCCGTAATCCGCCGAAGAATTTCGATGCGGTGAGGAGGCACGCCGAAGCGCACGATAACGGATTCCTCCCGGAGAAGATCTTCCTGGACGTCAGGGAAAGCGAATTCCCGGAGCGCCTTAATGACCCGTGCCTGGTTTTCCGGGTCGCCAGCGATCCAAAAATCGATGTCCTTCGTGTTTCGCGGCCAACCGTGAAAACCCACGGCATATCCGCCGATCAGGAGGTAGCGAACCTCATGCGCGGTGAAACACTTCGAGAACGCCGGGAAACGTTGATTCCGCCTCCGCGTCCCCATACCAACTCCTCCGCAGTTCTTCGATGAGCGTCATACGCTCGTCTGGTGACATGGCCCACATCTCTTCCAGGTCTCTTCGTTCCGCTTCCTGGAACGAATGCAGCACTTCCAGCTGTTGATCGGGCATAACTGATTTTATCACTCAGCCCCAGTAGCTGCGGTCGAGGCTGCGGTACTGGATGGCTTCGGCGAGGTGTTTGGCGAGGACGCGGTCGGCGTTGTCGAGGTCAGCGATGGTGCGGGCGACTTTGAGAAGACGGTCGTGGGCGCGGGCGCTTAAGCCCATCTTTTTCATGGCCAGTTCGAGGGTACGCTCGCCGGCTTCATCGAGAGCGCAGAGCGGGCGGACCTGGCTGGGCGGGAGATTGGCGTTGTAGAAGCCGCGGGCGAGCTGGCGGGCGCGGGCATTCAGGACGCGGTCGCGCATGCGCTCGGAGGTGGTGCCGGTGTCGTTGGCGCGGAGTTCCTTGTATGGTACGGCGGGGACTTCGACGTGGAGGTCGATGCGGTCCAATAGCGGGCCGCTGATTTTGCCGAGGTAGCGCTGGATGATGCCGCCGGTGCAGCGGCATTCGCGGCTGGCGTCGCCGTAGTAGCCGCAGGGACAGGGGTTCATGGCGGCGATCAACATGAATCGCGCGGGGAAGCGCATGGTGCCGGAGGTGCGGGCAATGGTCACGGCTCCTTCTTCGAGGGGCTGGCGGAGCTGTTCGAGAACATTGCGGGCGAATTCGGGGAGTTCGTCCAGGAAGAGCACGCCGTTGTGGGCGAGGCTGGCTTCGCCGGGCCTTGGCATGCCGCTTCCGCCGCCGATGAGACCGGCGTCGGAGACGGTGTGATGGGGTGATCGGAACGGCCGGCGGCGGAGGAGGCCGGCGCCGGGTTTGAGCTGGCCGGCGACGGAGTGGATCTGGGTGGTTTCGAGGGCTTCGTCGAAATCGAGCGGCGGGAGGATGCCGGCGAGGCGGCGGGCGAGCATGGTCTTGCCCGAGCCGGGGGGGCCGACGAGCAGGACGTTGTGGCCACCGGCGGCGGCGACTTCGCAGGCGCGTTTGGCGGTGGTCTGGCCGCGGACGTCGGCGAAGTCGGGGATGGTGTTGTCGCCATCGGCATCGGCGGCGGGGTATTCGGCGGCGAATTCCTCCGGGGCGCGGAGGGCGGCGACGGCTTCGGCCAGATGGCGGACGCCGAGGACGCGAATGCCCTCGACGACGGCGGCTTCCGGAGCATTTTCCTTGGGCACGACCAGATAGCGCAAGCCGCTGCGGCGGGCGCAGACGGCCATGGAGAGGGTCCCGCGGACGGGGCGGAGGGTGCCGTCGAGGGACAGTTCGCCGGCGAAGGCGTGATGGTCACTGGGCTGCAGGGCGCCGGTGGCGCCGAGGATGCCGAGGGCCATGGGCAGGTCGAACCCGGCGCCTTCCTTGCGGACGTTGGCGGGGGCAAGGTTGATTGTCACCGCTTTGGCGGGGTAGCCGAAGCCGGAGTTCATGAGCGCCGATTTGATGCGTTCACGGCTTTCGCGGACGGCGAGATCGGGCATGCCGACGGTGATGAAGTCACGGGCGGAACCGGAGGGGTAGAGGTCCACCTCCACGTCGATCAAGTGAGCGTCGATGCCGAAGACGGCCGCGGTTCGCGTCCGGAAGAGTCCCATATTAGTGGAGTGGGGGACGGAGGCGAAAGTTCTCAGCTATTCGACGCGGAAGACGTGTTTGGTTTCCGATTGCTGGGCGCCGATCGAGTCCCGGATGCGGAGGGCGATCGTGTATTCGCCCGGCGGGAGGTCCTTAGTGAGTTGGAGGCTGAGGGCACCGAGGAGGTAGCGACGGGGGTAGTACGATTTGCCGGTTTCGTTGGCCGCCTCCTCCTGTTTGAAGAGGCTTTCGCCGTTGGCGCGGAAGACTTCGAGGCCGTAGCCGACCTGGAACGAATTCCCTTCCCCGAGCTTGTAGCCGGCCATTTCGAAGCGGGCCCAGACCATGTCGCCCTGTTTGTAGGCGGGGACGGTGAGGGCTTCGGGGGCGTCTTCGGAACGGAGGAAACGGAAGCGGAGGGGCTGGAGGCTGGTAACGGCGGCGAGGTTGAGGCCGCGGGTTTGGAAGGGGACGGTGAGGGCGGCTTTGGTGGCGCCGACGTGATCGACGGCGGTGAGGCGGATTTCGGCGGCGCCGCTGGGGAGGGCTTGGGGAAGGGGCAGTTCAAGCCGGATGCGGGGACGCCACTTTTTGTCTTCGGGGGCGAGATCGACTTTGACGTCGCCATTTTGGGGCGCTGTCATGGGGAGGCCGGCGGCGTCGAAGGCCTGGCAGCCCCAGGAGAGGTTGAGCTTGAGATCCTCGTCGCCGGCGGGTTTGAAGCCGGCAATGTCGAAGGTGAGGAAGATAGACTCTGCGCTGGCGAAGGCGAACGCTCTGTCGACAGCGGGTCCGCCGTCAAACTGGGCGAGTTGGGGCTGGACGATGGCCAGTTCGGCGTGCGCGGCGAGAGCGAAGAGGAGAAACGCGCCCGGCAGACGCACGGCGGCTAGGCTCCTTTTCTGTCGGCAGGCAAGGAGGGCGGCGGCGCCAGCGAGGCAGGGATTTCGATGAAGGCGGTCTGTTCGCTGTCGGCCATGGAATTGTCCACGACTTCCAGTTTATAGGTCCCGACGGGAACGTCGAAGTAGATCATGCCGTCCTCGGTGAGGGCGGGTTGCATGCGACGGATCATTCCCAGCCAACGGGTGTTGCCTTCGATCTCCATGATTTCCGACACTTCGTTCCCGGCCGCATCGTGGAGGCGGAGCATGGGGACGGCGATCTCTTCGGCGCCCGTGTTGGTGACGGTAACGTGGATCTGCAACACGCGATTCTTCGGGGGCTGCTTCAATCCTGCCACCTCCGGCTGCCAGTTGGCATCAATGACCTGGTAGGACAGTTTCCCTACCTGCACCTTCTCTCCGATTGGCAAGGTGAGCGCTTTGGTTTTCGAAGAGCATCCGGCGGTGGAGAGCAAAAGTGCACTGACCGTGCACAGCATAAACGCACGAACTGACATCGGCATGGAAGTACGGTCCTAAGAAAGTCGGGATTTGAAGTTATTATGATTAGCTTGCGACATCAAATGCAAATATATCTTCTGGCGCTAACTCTCTTGAGTACTATGGCCTACGGGCAACGGGTGCCAGCCAGGCATCCGGTGAGCGGACGTGTGATTGCGCCAGTGATGTCGGCCGCCGGGGCCGACTGGCTGGAACGGAGCGAGCGGGAGAGCGAGGAGAGCCCGACGAAGGCGGTGGCGCAACTGGGTTTGAAGCCGGGCATGACGGTGTGCGACCTGGGGGCCGGGACGGGGTATTACGCGGTCCGGATGGCGCGGCTGGTGGGCGGGACGGGGAAGGTTTACGCCGTCGATATTCAGCCGAAGATGCTGGAGTTGCTGGGCAAGCGGCTGGCGTCGGCGGGGATCAACAATATTGAGCCGGTGCTGGGGGCGGAGGCGGAGACGAACCTGCCGGCGGATTCGCAGGACCTGATCATCCTGGTGGACGTGTACCACGAGTTTTCGAAGCCGCAGGAGATGCTGCGGTCGATCCGGAAGTCGTTGAAGGCCGATGGACGGCTGGTGCTGTTGGAGTTCCGGAAGGAAGACACGAGCGTGCCGATCCGGCTGGAGCATAAGATGTCATTGGCCGAGGTGAAGGCCGAGACGGAGCCGGAGGGGTTCGTGATCGATAAGGTTGTTGATAAGCTGCCGTGGCAGCACATGATCTTTTTGCGAAAGAAGTAGCAGATGGCAAAAGGCGAGTTGTTTCCTTCGGAACTGCGGCGCGGGCGCGACCGGGTGACGGGCGTGGAGGTGCTGCAGATGACGGCGGGCGCGGCCATCAATCACGCGACGTATTTCCTGCAGCCCTCGTTTACGCCGGACGGGGGGACGATGCTGTTCATCTCCAACCGGACGGGCGGGTGGCAGCTGTTCGCGGTGACGGAATTCCCGGGCGGGGCGATCAGGCAGTTGACCGATGGGGCGCCGATTCATCCGTTTTCTCCGGCGATAGCGCGGGACGGGACGGGGGTGTTTTTTGTGCGGGGGGCGGGGATCTGGCGGTTAGGGTTGGACACGCTGGCGGAGACCTGCGTGGTGGATTTCGGGGCTGGATCGATGGGCGAGCCGTCGCTCGACGCGGTGGGCGAATGGCTGGTGGCGGCGATCAAAAAAGACGGGCAATCGGGCCTGGCGGTGGGGCGGACGGATGGGACGGGGTGGATCATTATTCCGTATCCGCGGACGGTGATCCATCCGCAGTTTCACCCGTTGGAGCCGGAGTGGATTGAGTTTGCCGGGGACCCGGCGCCGCGCATGCATCGGGTGCGGCGCGACGGCACGGGGATGGAGTGCCTGTTTGCGCACGACAACGACTATTTCGTGGTGCACGAGACGTTTCTGGGGCAGACGGGGAACGTGGTGTACACGGTGTGGCCGCAGGCGTTGCGGGTGATGGATTGGCGGACGCGGGAGCATCGGACGATCTGCGATTTCCACGCGTGGCACATTACACCGAACCGCGATGGGAGTAAGGTGCTGTGCGATACGAACCATCCGGACGAGGGGATCTTCGAGATCGATGTGGCGACGGGAGAGCGGAAGCAGATCTGCGTGTCGGAGGCGACGAGCGGGGGATCGCAGTGGAAGACGAGCCGGTATGCGCTGGCGGCGGATTTCGCGGCGGCGCGGAGCGGGGCGGCGGGGGGCGGGACGTTGAGCTGGATGGAGGCGGGGACGGATACGGTGTACGGGCCCCAGTGGACCCACCCGCACCCGTCCTATTCGCCGGACGAGAGACTGGTGGTCTTCGCGAGCGACAGGACGGGCACGACGCAGGTGTATGTGGCGAGGGTGCCGGACTGATTACAGGATGCCGCGGATGGCTTCCATTTCCTGATCGAAGGACTTGAGCATCTTCTCGCACTTATCGCCGAGGCCGAAGGCCTGGAGGTAGGGAGCGGGATCGGTGACATCACGGTCATCGGCGACGGCGGTGATGCCGAGCGAGTTGACGGTGAAGTCGGCCAGTTGCAGGGCGCGGCTGAGGGCGGTGAGGCCGGGGGCGGTGGAATCGGCATCCGGGTTGTGATGGAAGCGGGCTGCGACCTGGACGGGGATGGGGAGCTTCCAGTTTTCGAGGACTTTTTGCGAGAGTTCGGCGTGGGAGAAGCCGAGCTGCGCGATTTCGACGTCGTAGAGTTCGCGGCTTTCGCGCTTGGACTCGGCGATGACGTTGGCGTATTCCTCCGGGCAGGTGACGGCGAGCAGGAGCTTGCCGACGTCGTGGAGGAGGCCGGCGACGAAGGCGCCTTCGGCGTATTCGACGGTCATGTTCTGGACGATGAGATCGGACATATTGGCGACGGCGACGGCGTGGAGATTGAACTGCTTCGTCGACCAGCCGGCGGGCAGTTTCAGTTGCGCCATCATGTTGCAGACGGAGAGGCCGAGGACGATATTGCGGAGCCGATTGGTGCCGAGAATGGTGATGGCGTGGCGAACGCTGGAGACGGTGCCCATGCGGCCATAGGCAGCCGAATTCACCATCCGCATCACGTTGCCGGTGAGGACGGTGTCCTTCTCGATCCAATCGGCCAGCTCTGTGACCATGATGTCGTCTTTGGCCAGGCTGGCCAGTAGTTTGGTGAGGACCGGACTGAACGGGGGAAGTTTGCCGATCCCTTCGAGGGCTTTGTCGCGTAGGTGGGTGGGTGCAAGGATGGAGGACATACTCCCTTCTCTCTTCGGCGAAAGAGGAGAAAGTCTTACACTGGGAAAGTGAACCCAGAGTTTATTCCCGAGGGCGACGAGGACGTGTCCGGGCCACCGCCGCCGCTGGCGCCGCCGCTGCCTCCGCCGTTGGTCGCGGCGCCGGCGATCGCGGTGCGCGATTTGCGGAAGTATTATGGGAGCAAAGCCGCTGTGGACGGGCTTACTTTGCAGGTGCCGCGCGGGTGTTTCTTCGGGTTTCTGGGCCCGAATGGGGCAGGCAAAACCACTACCATCCGGATGCTGATGGGAGTAAATACGCCGACATCGGGCGAGATAGAAGTGCTGGGTTTGCGGATGCCGGAGCAGGGCGTGGCGATCAAGCGGCAGATCGGACTGGTGCCGGAAGATACGCTGCTTTTCGACCATTTGACGGCGCAGGAATACATGGAATTCACCGGGCGCATTTACGGGCTTCCGGCGGCGATGACGCGAGAGCGGATGCGGGAGTTGCTGGCGCTGTTTGAAATGGACGGGCAGGGGCGGAAGCTGATCGGCGAGTATTCCAAGGGGATGCGGAAGCGGGTGGCGATGGCGGCGGCGCTGCTGCACCGGCCGCAGCTGTTTCTGATGGACGAGCCGTTTGAGGGTGTGGACGCGGTGGGCGCGCGGTTGATGAAAGATATTCTGTTGGACCTGGTGGGCAAGGGGGCGACGATCTTCCTGACCTCGCACGTGCTGGAGGTGGTGGAGAGGCTGTGCGACCGGGTGGCGATTATCAGCCAGGGCCGGCTGGTGGTAGACGATACGATGGCGAATTTGCGGGGCGGGACCGAGTCGCTGGAGGAGATTTTTGTGCGAGTGGTGGGCGGGGCGCGGAGTACCGAAAACCTGGAGTGGCTGTAGTGGAGCAACTGGGGCCGCTGCGCGCGATTGTGTGGGCGCAGTGGGCGACGTCGCGGAACTTCTACATGCGCGCCAACAAGGGCGGGCTGGTGTTGAAGTGGCTGATGGGGCTGTTGTGGTACGGCATGTGGGCGCTGGGGGCGGTGGGGGCCGGCTACGTGGTGAGCGGGCGGGTGCCGATGGGAATTGTAGAGCGGGCGCTGCCGGGGGCGCTGTTTTTGGTGTTCTTTTTCTGGCAGCTGTTTCCGATCATTCTGGCGTCGCAGGGGGCGTTTCTGGACATGCGGCGGCTGCTGGTTTATCCGATTCCGGAGAGCCAGATGTTTGCCCTGGAAGTGGCGCTGCGGGTGACGACGGCGATTGAGATGCTGCTGGTTTGCATTGGCCTGATGGTGGGGCTGTGGTGCAACCCGGAGGTGCGGGTGTGGGCGCCGCTGGTGATTGTGGTGTTCATCCTGTTCAACCTGTTTCTGGCGACGGGCGTGAAGGCGCTGATGGAGCGTTGGTTCAAGAAGAAGGGCGTGCGCGAGTTGATGATGGTCGGTTTCCTGGCCCTGATTCTGGTGCCGCAGCTGTTTGCGGCGGGGCTGCAGGAGGGCGTGCCGAACCAGTTCGCGTTTTTGGAGAAGTTCGCGGTGGTGATGCGGGTGACGCCGTGGATTGCGGTGGGGGCGCTGGCGTTGGGGAAGGGCGGCGGGTTGGCGGTGGCGTCGTTGACGGTGTCGACGGGGTTGGCGTATTTGTTCGCGCGGCTGCAGTTTGCGCGGTCGTTGCGGTTGGAGGAGGGCGAGGGGGACGGGCCGCGGAAGGCGGAGAAGGCAGAATCGACGTGGTTCGACGCGGTGGTGCGGTGGCCGGGTGTGGTGCTGTTGGACCCGGTGGCGGCGGTGGTGGAGAAGGACCTGCGGACGCTGACGCGTTCGCCGCGGTTCCGGCTGATCTTCATGATGGCGAGCACGTTCGGGGCGGTGTTGTGGCTACCCCAGGCGCTGCGGAGCAAGGGCGGGTGGATGGCGAACAACTACATCACGATGGCCGCGCTGTACGGGATTCTGGTGCTGGGCGAGGTATTGTATTGGAACGTGTTCGGGTTTGAGCGGGCCGGGGCGCAGCAGTGGTTTGTGACGCCGGTGGGGTTCCGCGACGTGCTGCGGGCGAAGAACATGGTGGCGATCTTTTTCACGGTGTTGACGATTGCGATTTTGTCGGCAATTGCGATGGTGCTGCCGATTGGGGCGGGCGTGGCGCAGGTGGCCGATGCGATGGCGGCGGCGGCGGTGTTTCTGGTGGCGGCGATGGGCGGGGGGAACCTGACGAGCGTCTATATGCCACGGCCGATTGACGCCGACCAGGCGTGGCGGAACAACGCGAGCAAGACGCAGTTCATGTTGATGCTGGCCTATCCGGTGTTGACGATTCCGGTAGTGATGGCGCATCTGGCGCGGTGGGCAACGGACAACTATTGGGCGTACCACGGGGTGCTGGCGGTAGCGTTTGTGGTGGCGCTTTGTTTCTATCATGTGGCGACGGAGACGGCGGTGGAGGTGGCGGAAGCGCGGAAGGAGAATATTGTGGAGGCGCTGTCGCGGACCGATGGTCCGGTGTCTATCAGTACATGAGCGAGTGGCGATGGTTGGTGGCGCTGGAGGCGGGGCTGTTCTGTTCGGTGGTGTGTTGGGAGACGACGGCGAGTTGGGCGGCACCGACGTATGAGCCGGTACCGTTCGCGTTGGCGCTGGTG
>JBIKOG010000150.1:0-19130 GCA_044358225.1 Bryobacteraceae bacterium
GTCCCCCCACGAACCAACGTCCGCACAATCCCCCCATGCCGCAATGTCCGCCCCGCATTCTCCCCACGCGCCACCTCCGCCCCCCCCTCGGCCCGCAACCCGCCCACCCACAACTCAGCTTTCGATCTAACCAACACCGCCGGCGCCTCCACCAAAACCGCATCCCCCTCCCGCCGCACCGCCACCCGCGCCCGCCGCGCATCACTGCCCAAAAACTACACCCGCCCATCCTGCGGCATGTACGGCCCGTCCTGCCCAAAACGCCGGGCATACTGCGCACTATGCGCGCTCGAAGAAAACGGGTCCCGCCAACCCAGGTGATTCCAATAGTCCACGTGCTCACTCAGCACAATCACATTCGGGTCTTTGTCCAACACCGCCAACAACGCATCCGCCGGCGGGCAGCTACTGCACCCCTGCGACGTAAACAGCTCGACCACCACCATCGCCAGCATCAGCATGAGCAGCACCCCTCTCCCTGCTGATATCCGAAAAGCCCGTTAATTTATTCCAACCACCCTCCGCCACCGCCCGCAGCACCTCCGCCACACTCCACGCCTGCGCAAAACACCCCCGCGGCGTATACGGCGCGTCCCCATCGGCAATCTCCGACATCTGCCCCACCCCTGCCTCCCGCAAGTGCCCCCGCAACCCCTTCACCAACTCCGCCACCCGCTCCGACCCCGGATACACCCGCGCATACGCCGACAAAAACGGACCCATCAACCACAACCAAACTGACCCCTGGTGATACGCCGAATCCCGCTCATAAACCCCGCCCCGATACACCCCCCGGTACGCCGGGTCCTCCGGCGACAAACTCCGCAGCCCCAACGGCGTCAACAGGTGCCGCTCCACCACATCCACCACCGCCCGCGCCTGCAAATCGTCCAGCATCGTGTATGCCAAACTCACCGCGAAAATCTGGTTCGGCCGGATCGACGCATCGCCCGTATTGTCCAGCAAATACCCACGCCCCGCATCCCAGAATTGCGCCACAAACGCCACCCGCGCCCGTTCCGCTAGCGAAGCCATCTCCTCCGCCCGCGCCGCATCCCCGAACCGCGTTGCCAATTCCGCCAGCGTACAAATCGCGTTATACCAAAGAGCCTGAATCTCCACCGGTTTGCCGATCCGAGGCGTCACCACCCAGTCGCCGATCTTGGCGTCCATCCACGTCAATTGCACCCCCGGCTCCCCGGCCTGCAGCAGCCCGTCCTCATCGGCCCGGATCCCGTACCGCGTCCCGCGCCGGTGCCAGTCCATCGACTCCACCAGCCGCGGGTACAGCGTGTCCCGCACCGTCGCCACATCGCCCGAAGCGTGCAAATACGCCCGCGTCGCCTCGAAGAACCACAGGGTCGCGTCCACCGTGTTGTACTCCGGCGCCTCCCCGCTGTCGGGAAAACGGTTCGGCAACATGCCCCGGTCCAGCGCCCCGGCAAACACCGTCAGAATCTCTCGCGCCACCTCGAACCGTCCCGTCGCCAGCGTCAAGCCCGGCAGCGCGATCATCGTGTCCCGCCCCCAGTCCCCGAACCACGGATACCCGGCAATGATTGTGTGCCCATCACCCCGCCGGACAATGAACTGGTCCGCCGCCTCCGTCAGGTCTTCGACAAAGGGTGTCTTCACCGGAGCCGTCCGCCGCAGCGCCGCCCGCCGCAGCCGTTCCTGTTCCCGTAGCGCCGTCGCCTCGTGCGCCGGCAGCGCCTCCCGGGAAACTACCACCACCGCCTTTGGCGATTGGGCCAGGTCGAAATGCAGCACAAACGGCTGAAACAGGTCCTCGTGCGCGTCCAGCCCGCGCGCCTTCTCCTCTGCGTATTCAAACCGGTGATACCAGTGGCCCGTCGGCTCACACGTCCGGAAATCGGCCGCGAAAAATACTCGTGGCAAACTCGGGTACGGCTGCACCGAAACGATCCGGTCGTCCGCCCAATCAAAGCGCGGATCCAGCGCCGCATTCGAATGCGTCGTCGAGTGATAATCCCGGTACGCCACCAGCGGCCGGACCTCCAAATGGCAGTTCTTGCACAACCCGTGGACTTCGTACTCCACGATCGTCGCGTCCTGCCCGTGCACCATGAAGATGCGCTTTTCCACCCGCACATCGCCAATCTCGTAACTCCACGTCGGGAACGGATCCAGTCGAAACTCCCGCAGGTACTCGTACCCCTGCGGATGCACCGCGCCTTCGTACAGATTCGCCGACAGCTCCACCCGGTAGCCGTCCACCACCAGCGTGTCTTCAAACTTGGCCACCAGCAGCGCGCGCCCCAACGGCGGTTGCAGCGCCGCGGTCAGCAGCCCATGGTACCGGCGGGTATGAACCCCGCTGACCGTGCCGCTGGCGAAGCCGCCAAGGCCGTTGGTCTCCAACCATTCCAGGCGGCTGCTTTGCTCCAGATCCTGGCAGGTCATTGCGTCAAATTGCAGTTTCATCGTGTTCACCGCGACTCGGGAAATCGGTGATCGGGGTTGCTGCTAAGGGGGTCGCGACGGGCGAGGCGATAAGTCAGCAACGACAAGCTCAATAATAGACGATTTTTAATGAAAAAGGGAGGCCCTAAGATCGTGCCAGCTCGGCGGCGATCAGCCCAACCAACTCCCTCGACCGGCTGAGCGTGGTCTGCGTGAAGAACCCGTGGTGCATATCGGCATAATGGTGTGCCTCCACCCGAGTGCCCGCCCGCCGCAGCCCATCGCCGAATTCCAGCGCCTCATCCCGCAGCGCATCCGTGCCGGCGGTGATCAGCAGCGTGCGCGGAAACGAACCCAGCTCGGCGGTCACCGCCGCGCCGCCATAAAGCTCCCAGCCACGCTGCATGTCCTCCCCGCTCGGCCACGGGCCTGTCCAGAACTCCCGGTAGCTCGCCGTCGCGCACGCCGGGTCCAGCATCGGATAGATCAGCAGCTGCCAAAGCGGCCGCAACGCCAACGCCGCCAACGCCGCCAGATACCCGCCCGCGCTATCGCCGCCGGTGATGAGCTGATCGGTCTGCCCGCCCAGCCAGCGGCCGGCGGCCAGAACATCGTCGATGGCGGCCGGATGGCGGTTCTCCGGCGCCAGTCTGTAGTCGACGGCGCAGATCCGCCGCCGCGAGGCATTGGCCAACAAGCGCAGCGGCCAGTCATGGGATTCCAGGTCGCCGGAGAAGAACCGCCCGCCGTGCGCGTAGAGCAAGGCCTGCGCGCTTTCCGGGCCATAGAGCCGGACCGGGACGCCATTCGCGACCGCATCGCGAACGGGGCAGTCGACCGGAGGCAACTGCCACTTTCGCCCGGCGGTCATCGCCGCGCGAGTCTCCTCGACGGAGAGCTCCGACCGCGGCCGCGCCCCCGCCAACCGCTGAGCCTCCAGCATCGCGGCCACTTCCGGATGCAGCGGAGCGGTCAGTAGTGCAGCCATGTCATCACCTCCGACCCAATCATCCCACGCAGCAACTCACCCCCCAACCCCAAACCCGCCCGCCCCCCGCGAACAGGCAAGCCGCGGGTCGCCATCACCCCAACCAACTCAACCCTGCTAACACCCCATCACTTCCCGATAAAACTCGGGATGCGACTCCCACGTCTGCGCCGCCTGCCATTCCCCACCGGCTTGAGCAACCTCCGAACGGACGTGCTCGTAACAGTTCACTTTCCGCCCGGCCGCAACCCCAGCGGCATTGAAAACCTGAATCCCATGGCAGATTGCAAACAGCCACTTGCCCTGCGCGGCAAAAGCGCGAATCAGGGCCAGCACCTGGGCATTATGCCGCAAATACTCCGGAGCCCGGCCACCCAGCACCAGCACCGCATCAAAGCCCGCCGCGTCCACATCGGCAACAGCCATGTCGGCGCTTACCCCATAACCAGGCCGCTCCACATACGTGTCCCAACCGGGCTCAAAGTCGTGCATCACCATGTGCCATCGCCGCGGCGACGGCGCGGCCACGAATGCCTCGTGGCCCGCCATCCCCTGTCAGCAACAGCACCCGGCTCACTTGGTTTTGTTTTCAAACAGGAACGCGCCGGACTTCCCGCCCACGGCGATGTCCAGATCCCCGTCCCCGTCAATATCGGCCGTGGCCACCTGCATGCCCGCGCCCGCCGAGGAGCCGTAGTCGATGATGTGCCGGATCCACTCGATCTTCCCGGCGTTCTTCCGGTACTCGTACCAGTAAATGCCCAGGACGTCATTCGCCCCCGGCTCATGCTCGTGCGCCCAGAAGCGCTTACCCGTGACGAAATCCTTCTGCCCGTCGCCGTTGATATCCACGAAGGCCGTCGCATGCGCCTGGCTCCAGGCGTCGTCGATCTTGATCTCCGTGAACTTCCCGTCGGCTTCCTGCTTCAGCCAGAAAATGCCGAAGTCGTGCGCGTGCGGATAGAAGACGTCGTTACGCCCATCGCCATCGATATCGACGACGTTCAGGAACCCGGTGTGCTTCTTGGCGGCCCAATCGGAATGCAGCTTCCACGGCGTCTCGCCGCCATTCGCCGGAGCTTCCAGCCAGCCCTTCGGCGTCAGAATATCCACGCGTCCGTCTTTGTTCAAATCCCCGGCGCCGATGCCGTGCCCGAAGTTGTCGGGATGCACGATGTGCCGCACAAACGCGCCGTTCTTCAGTTCATACCAAGCCGTCGGCCCCTTCCCGCCGAACTGCGGCAGCAGCTCCTGCGCCTTGCCATCGTTGTTGATATCCACCAGGAACATGAACTCCACGTTCCACTGGTCTTCCACGATGTGCTCTTTCCACGGCGCGTTCAGCTTGCCGGGGTTCTCGTACCAGCTGATCTTCTTGGCGAACCAGGTGCACGATACGATATCGATCTTCCCATCGCCATTGACGTCCAGCGGCAGATCGCTGAACGCGTCGATGTAATTGTTAAAGAACCCGAGCTCCCGGAAGTGGTGTTTCTTCCACTCGCCGCCTTTGGCTTTCGGGTGTTCGTACCAGTTCTCGCCGTTGACGACATCGAGCTTGCCGTCGCCATTGATATCGGCGAAAGCGGCGGTTTCATTGGCGCCAAAGTCGAGCTGGAGCTTCTTGAACGGGATATCGGCGGGCCGCGGCGCGGCGACGAGGCCGAAGGAAATGGTGACCAGGAGCAGGAGTGAAGAACGCATCGAACCGATTGTATAACCGATCGGCGTGATATATTGGGTTAAGTTCGTGGCGCCATCGTCTAAGGGTTAGGACGGAGCCCTCTCAAGGCTCTAATAGGGGTTCGAATCCCCTTGGCGCTACCATCTCACTCGCGACCTTAGGCCACAGCGAGTTCGAGCACGGGCTCTGTTTCGGAAACTGCGGTCCGCTTGGCGGGCCGGGCGAACATGCCGTTGAACTGCATCGCGTTCACCACCGCCTGGCCGCCGCCGTCGTTGGTGAAGAAGCAGAAGGACTTCTCGGCGATGCCGCGGACCTGCTCCACCCGTTCCTTCCACTGGGCCAGTTCGGCCGGGGAGTAGGCGTAGCCGCGATGGCTGCCGGTCTGGGGCCGCGTGGACTGCTGATACTCATTCCACCACCAGGCGCGCTGCCGGCCGTGGAGGCGGAAATAGGCGATCGGAGAGGTGAGGAACGCCGTCGGCGGCATGGCCCGCACATGTTCCGGCTGGTCCAGGTTGCAGAAGCCGACGCGGTAGTCGATCATCGTCCCCATGGCTTCCGAGGACATCCAGCTTTCGTGGCGCATCTCGGCCACCAGCGGGAACTCGTGGAAGGCCCGGCGAAGCTCAATGAAGTAGTCCCGGTTCTCCTTGGTGAAACGGAAGGACCAGGGGAACTGCATCAACACGGCACCCAGGCGCTTGCCGCGCTTCAGTTCCCGGAGGCCAACGTTGAAGGAATCCACCGCGGCCGCGTCCAGCGTCCGCTCATGCGTGAAGCGGCGGTGGAGGCGGGCGGTGAACTGGAAGCGGGGATTGGACTCCACCTTGCCCATCCACAGCCGCGCTAGTTCGGGGCGGATGTCGGTTTCGAAGGATGAGGAGATCTCGACGGCGTCGAAGCTCTGCGAAAGGAATGACAGCGGGTGGAAGCCGCGCGGGCGCTGGCGGGGGTAGATCACGCCATCCCAATGCGGATAGTGCCAACCCGAGGGCCCGATAGCCAACGGTGCGTCAGAAACTGCCAGGGAGAAGGGAGAAGATGATGACCTGAGCATAAGGGGCGCCTCGAATTCGCTGTTTATTCGCCCTCAGTATGCGGGATATTTGGGAGGCCGTCAAGAGTTTTCTTCGCTTTTTGTTCGCGTCAGTTTTTCCCAGGAAAACCGATTGGGAGGTGCAGCGACCAGACCTCGTTACTGAGCGGTTTGGCGTGGCCGCCAGCGACCCAGAGGCGGTCTTTATGCACGAAAACCGACAGTTCATGGCGCTCTTTCCAGGTGGTTTTGGTGTCCAAACGGGTCCAATCCTTGCCATTCTTCGAGTACCAGACGTCTCCCCAGTTCTGTTCCGGAACCTTCGACCAACCGCCGAGGACCCACATGTGCCCACGGTACACGGCGGCGCCGAACCAGAGCCGCGGCGACCAGGGCGCGGATGGCGTCACGGCGGTCCAGTTGACGCCGTCCGGGGAGGACCAGACGTCGTTGAACGCCTGGTATTCGGGGACGTAGTTGCCGCCGCCGAAGAGCCAGATTTTGCCATCGTGGACGACGGCCTGGTGGTAGGCGCGGGGCGCCCAGCCGGCGTTGGCGGTGGCCAGTTGCCAGGTACGGCCATCGGCGCTGGACCAGACGTCGTTCTTCAAGCTGCGCCGGTCGCCGAAGTAGTAATCTTCGGTGCCGCCGAGGATCCAGATCCGGCCCTTGAACTCGACCGTGGCGGCGGCGAGGCGCGGGGACCAGCCGGCGTGTTCGGTTTCCTGTTTCCAGTTGGCGCCATCGCGGGTGGACCAGACGGCGTTCGAGGCCGAGTGACCGGGCAGGCGGCCGTTATACCATCCGCCCATCATCCACAGCCGGTTCTTGAAGGCCAGCGACATGGGGAGGTCGCTGTGGAGCCACGGGGCGCTGGCGGTGACGCGGGTCCAGTCGCGACCGTTGGGCGAGCGCCAGACGTCCCGGGGTGGGGCTTCGAAGGAATTGAACCATCCTCCGAGGATCCAGAGCTGATTCCGGAAGACGGCTTCGCCCTGGGAATCGCGGGCCTGCCAGGCGGCAGCCGGGGTTTCCCGGACCCATTCCTGGGCAGGCAGGAGGGGGAGGAGGAGGGCGGCAAAAAAATAGATGCGTATCATTGAATAGTTTTTTTCTCGAGCCGTAACCTTTGGCCTTCGGCGAACGCTTCTTACTTAATCCCCGTTACGACAGGCGGGCGCAACACCCCTACACCCAATCGCGCCCGCCTACGAAAAAGCACCGCCCTCGGGCGGTGCTTTTCATTTCTGGCTGCTGTTTTCCAGCTATTCGTTGAACATGCCTTCGTAGAGCACGCTGGTGAGGTACCGTTCGCCGGAATCGGGCAGGATGACCACGATGGTCTTGCCGGCGTTGGCGGGCTCCTTGGCGATGCGGAGGGCGGCCGCGGCGGCGGCGCCGCAGGAGATGCCGCACAGGATGCCCTCTTCGGCGGCCAGGCGGCGGGCCATGGCGACGGACTCTTCGTTGGAAACCTGTTCAACCCGATCAATCACCGAGACATCCAGCGTATCGGGGACGAAGCCGGCGCCGATGCCCTGGATTTTGTGGGGGCCAGGTTTGAGGGTCTCGCCGCTCAGGGTCTGGGTGATGACCGGGCTGGCGGACGGTTCGACAGCCACCGACGTGATGGCTTTGCCTTTGGTCCCCTTGATGTAGCGGGAGATACCGGTGATGGTGCCGCCAGTGCCGACGCCGCAGACCAGGATATCGATCTTGCCATCGGTGTCGTCCCAGATTTCGGGGCCGGTGGTGGCTTCGTGGATGGCGGGGTTGGCCGGGTTTTTGAACTGCTGGAGGAGGACGTACTTTTCGGGATCGCTGGCGGCGATCTGTTCGGCGCGGGCGATGGCGCCCTTCATGCCGAGCGCGCCTTCGGTGAGAACCAGATTGGCGCCGAAGGCCTTCAGAACTTTGCGCCGTTCGATCGACATCGTCTCCGGCATGGTGAGCGTGATGGGGTAACCACGGGCGGCGGCGACGAAGGCGAGGGCGATGCCGGTGTTGCCGCTGGTGGGCTCGATCAGTTCCTTGCCCGGCTTCAGGATTCCGCGTTTTTCGGCATCCCAGACCATGGAGGCGCCGATGCGGCACTTGACCGAGTAGGCCGGATTGCGGCCTTCGATTTTGGCGTACACCGTGACCGGCGCGCCATCGGTGACGCGATTCAACTTGACGAGCGGCGTGCGACCGATACTCAGCGAATTATCTTCAAAAACCATATGCCTCTCCTATCGTGTTGGACCCGGCGGGAATCAGATCTCCCAGTTCGGGACGTACTTGCTTTGGCGATCTTTCCAGGTGCGGGCGAGATCGGCGAAGGTGGTGTGGTCGATGACCGCCGAGATGGAGCGGTCCACCTGAGTCCACATATCCGTGAACGGCGTTTCCACGCGTTTGCGGGAGCGGGCGCCGGAGTTGCGGGAGCCCTCGATGTGGCGAAGGACCTCACCGACGGTGATGGCGTCGGCGGGATGGGCGAGCAGATAGCCGCCGTCGGCGCCGCGTCGCGATTCGACAAAGCCGCCCTGTTTCAAACCGGACAGAATCAATTCCAGGAATTTCTGCGGAATTTTCTGGCGGCGAGCGATGTCGGCGATTTTCACCGGACCATTGGAATCCTGCGTGGCCAGATCGAAGAGCGCATGCAGGGCGTATTCCCCTTTTACCGAAGTCGTCACTGTCTGAAATAGGAATCCCTAGTTCCTATATCGAGATTACCGTATTTCAGGCAGTCGCCGCACGGGAGGCGCGGAGGGGGAGGCCACGGTCGGCTAATGATTCTAACAGAGACTCGTGGGTGGCGGCATCGAGGAGCCAGTAGGTGCCGCTGGGGTCGTCGACCTGCGAGGCTTGGCCGCGGGCGGAGAGCATGAGGAGGAACTGCTGTTCGCCGGAGGAGAGATCTGTCCGGTTGATGCGGGCGAGGGCGCCGGGGGCGGCGGAGACCTTGCGGAGGAGGTCGCGGAGGAAGACCTGGCCGTCGAGGGATTCGAGCGAGGCCGCGGCGGCGGTCATGCGCTGTTCCGGGGAGCCGGAGAGGTGGGGGCCGGAGGCGTAGGCGAGGAGGAAGATGATGATGTCGATGAAGGCCGCCAGGACAAAGCTGAAGGCGTGGCGCGGCGTGGGGGCGGCGATGAGTTCGGTGAAGGCGAGGAGGAGGTCTTCCTGGCCGCCGGAGGTTTGATCGACGAATTCGGCGAGGGCGGGGATTTCGGGCTTTTCGGGACGGCCGGAGTGGAGGGCGTCGTTGACCTCATTCCAGGGGACGGCATCGAAGGCCGTGTGGAAGGTGCGGAGCTGTTTTTCGGCGGGCTCATCGGGCTTGGTGGCGGCGCGCCAGGCGGTAATGGCGGCGCGGGCGTTGTCGATGGACTGTTGGGATTCGCGGGCGAGGCGGGCGTAGCGTTCGAAGGCGGTGTAGCGGACGCCGGTGCCGGCACCTTCGCTGTAGGCGCCGCTTACGCCTTGCGCTTCGCGGGCGACGGATTCGCGGACTTTGCTGAGATAGGGGTCGCTGTCGGTGGCGCGGGAGATGTGGCCGTGGGTCTTTTCGGCCTGCGTCATTTCCTCGAGGGCGAGGGTATGTTTGCGGGCTTCGGCGGAGGCCGAGGCGAGGGTGGCGTCGGCCTTGGCGGCGGTCTCGGAGAGCTTGTCGTAGAGCTGGCGGCGGACGATGCCGGGGCGTTCGCGTTCGGAGAACCAGCGGTAGAGGCTGACGTAGGAGAAGGCGACGGAGACGAGGGCGGTGATGCCGTAGACGACGATGAGCTGGGTGCGGCGGGCCTTGCTGAAGCCGATGAGCCAGGCGACGAAGAGGAGGGCTGACTGGACGCCAACGGAGGCGAGCAGGGCGAACCATTTGGAGAGGTAGAGCGACATGCCTTCGAAGGTCGTGTACCAGGAGACGATGGCGAGCATGGCGCTGGCGGCGAAGAGGCCATTGACGAGCGGGGACGCGTTGGTTTGCGTCTGTGTGGGCAGCATATGGGTGGGTGGAGACTCCCCTCTCGTGGGGTAGGTACGAGAACGGTGGGGGGATAGTTCCGTTTTGTTTGGTTGGTTGCTGCTTGCTTCTTGCTTCTCAATTCCCAATTCCGGGGTGCCTGGCACCGGGGAGAGAGTTTCGGTCGGGGAGGTTGCGTCGGACAGGCCCGGTGCCAGGCACCGGAAGGGGCTTCGTGGGTTTGAGGTTGTTTCTGCCTCGCTGCCTACACTTCTCCGCTCTTTAGCCCTGCCAGTGGGGGTTGGGGATGTCCTTCTGGACTCGGGGGGCGGTGCGGGCGGTTTTGCAGATCTCTTCCATCTTCTTCAGGACGGCGGGGAACTTGGCTGCGACGTCCGTCTTTTCTCCGATGTCCTTGGCGAGGTCGTAGAGCTCCAGAGGGGCGCCGGGCTTGGGGCGGACCGCTTTCCAGTTGCCCATGCGGACGGCTTGCATGGGGACTTCGTCGACGAAGGTGCCGTCGGCTTTGTTGTACTTGGGGAGTTCCCAGTAGAGATAGTCGTGCTTCTTCTGGGTACCCTTTCCGAGGAGCGTCGGGAGCACGGAGATGCCGTCGAGCCCGGCGGGGATGGGGGCGCCGGCGAGGTCGGCGAAGGTCGGGAAGATGTCGGCAAAGTACCAGGGCAGGTTGCTGACGGTGCCCGGCTTGATGCGGCCCTTCCAACGGGCAATCATTGGCGTCCGGATGCCGCCTTCGTACATGTTCGTCTTGTGGCCGCGGAAGGGGCCGGCCGATTGGAAGTAGCCCTTGTCGTTCCAGATGGGGGTGGCGGTGCCGTTATCGCTGCAGAAGAAGACGATGGTGTTGTCGTCGAGGGCGAGATCCTTCATGGTGTCAAGCAGCTGGCCGACGTAGCGATCGATGCGGGAGACCATGCCGGCATAGGCAGTGCGGGGCTTGTTCTGGTGGGCGTAGTGGTTGCGAGGGTCGTGGTAGGGGCCGTCCTCGACGATGGTCTTGTCGTAGGGCTGCATGGAGTCCGAGGGGACGAGGAGTTCCAAGTGGGGGATAGTGAGGGGGAGATAGAGGAAGAACGGCTTCTTCTTCATCTTGCCCTCGTGGAGGAAGCCGACGGCCTGGCGGGCGATCAGATCGTTGCCGTAGACGTCCTTGTAGCCGCCGTTGTTGTCCCGGAAGGGGACGACTTCGTCGTTGGCGTAGAGGAAGCCGGGGTACTGGGAGTGGGGGTGGATCTGGTGGAGGAAGCCGTAGAAGGTGTCGAAGCCTTGCTTCCAGGGAACGCCGTCGGAGCCGATATCGCCGAGGCCCCACTTGCCGAAGCCGGCGGTGAGGTAGCCCACTTTTTGGAGGACTTCGGCGACGGTCACGTCTTCGGCGAGGAGGGGGACGCCGCCGGTGTTGGCGCGGACGGAGGTGTGGCCGGTGTGCTTGCCGGTCATGAGGACGGAGCGGGAAGGGGCGCAGACGGTGCAGCCGGCGTAGACGTCGGTGAAGCGGATGCCTTCGGTGGCGAGGCGGTCGATGTTGGGGGTTTGGATGTGCTTCTGGCCGTAGCAGCCGAGGTCGCCGTAGCCGAGATCGTCGGCCATGATGAAGACGATGTTGGGCGGGGGCGCGGCCTGGGCGTGGAGGGTGGCGGCGCCGGCGGCGGCGAGGCGGAGGAACTGGCGGCGAGAGGCTTGGGTGGACACCTCCGAATTGTACTAACTGAAAGAGATGGCAGGCGGTGCTGGGTTGGGGGACACGCTGACGCATGTCCCCGGAGAGAGCTAATAGCGGGGGACGGAGGTGTCGATTTCCATACTCCAGCGGTCGATGCCGCCGGTCATGCTCTGGCAGTTTTCGACGCCGTTTTTACGGAGCCAGTGGACGACGTTGAGGCTGCGGACGCCGTGGTGGCAGTAGACGACCAAGGGTGTGGCGTCGGCCTGTTTGTCGAGTTCCTGGAGCCGGGAGGGGACGGTGCCCATGGGGACAAGGTTGGCGCCTTCGATGCGGCAGATCTGCCATTCCATGTCTTCGCGGACGTCGATGAGGCAGATGTTTTCGCCGGCCTTGCGGCGGTCTTCGACTTCGCGGACGGTGAGTTCGTAGGGGAGTTCCTGATCAGCCATGGGTCCTTTCATTGTAGGGGGTTGCGGAAAGAGACTAGAATAGCGGCGAGGGCTCTCCATGGCGCGGTCATTCTGGATGGTGTTTTTTGTCGGTGGGTGTTTGCTGCAGGCGCAGTATCCGCCGGGACAGTATCCGCCGGGACAATACCCACCGGGGGGGCAATATCCGCAGGGCGGGCAGTACCCGCCGGGGCAGTATCCACAGGGCGGACAGTATCCTCCCGGGCAGTATCCGCAAGGCGGCGGGACCGGGTTGCCCATACCGCGGATCAAGTTGCCGACGCGGAAGCCGAAGGATCCGGATGCGGCGAAGAAGGATGCGAAGTCCAAGAACGAGATCACGGTGAAGCTGCAGTCCGTGGATGGGACGTTGGGCAAGCTGTCTGAGAAGACTCTGGTATTGAATACCCCGGAGAAGGGGGCGCGGACGTTCCGTTTGTTGGCGAAGACGCAGTTCCTGGATAAAGAGGGCGAGGCGATGCGGGATTCGCTTTTGAAGCCCGGGGACCGGTTGCAGGTTTCGTTCAACCCCGACGATGAGGAGACGGCGCTGCGGGTGACGTTGACGCGGGCGGGTACGGAGGAAGAACGAGCGGCGGCGGCCAAGGACGCTGGCGACTCGGCGCCGGAGGCGGCGGCTCCTGCTGTTGGCGAGAGGCCGGGGAGTGTGCGCCCGGAGCCGGAGACGGTGGTGCGATCGGCGGCGAAGGATGACGACCGGCCGGTATTGCGGCGGGGGAAACAGAATCGTCCGGCGCGGGTGGAAGAGCCGGAGGAGGAGCCGGCGGCGCCCGTGGTTAAGCGCGGTGGAGCGCCGGTGCCGGAGGAGAAGCTGGAGGCCGACGAGGCGCGGGAGATTCAGGAGCAGGCGCGGGCGGCGGGGTTGAATACGGATCCGATCATTGCGGCGGCGCGGGAGGCGGCGGGGGAGTTTACGGACACGTTGCCGGACTTTCTGGTGCAGCAGCACACGATGCGGTACATGAGTTCGACGAAGCCGCCGAGCTGGCAGGCGATCGATATTGTGACGGCGGAGTTGGCGGTGGTGAAGGGCAAGGAAGAGTACAAGAAGATTTCGATCAACGGGAAGCCGACGACGCGGCCGATTGAGAAGACGGGGTCGTGGTCGACGGGTGAGTTTGCGACGACGCAGGTGGACATTCTGGCGCCGTTTACGGCGGCGAAGTTTGTGAAGCGCGGGTCGCAGCGGATGGTGGGCCGGGACACGATTGTGTACGACTACACGGTAAAGCAGACGAATTCGCACTGGCGGATTATTCCGGAGAGCGGGAAGAGCTATAACCCGCCGTATAAGGGCTCGATTTGGATTGACCAGGAGACGAAGCGGGTTTTGAAGATCACGCAGAAGGCGACGTATTTTCCGGACACTTTTGAGTTCAACTCGGCGGAGGTGACGCTGGAGTATGACTTTGTGCGGATCAGCGGGCGGCCTGTTTTGTTGCCGGTGCGGAGTGAGAATATCATCTGCCTGGCGACGAGTACGGATTGTAGCCGGAATGAGCTGAATTTCCGGAATTACCGGAAGTTTGGGGCGGAGTCGGCGATTACGTTTGAGAAGTAGTTTGGGCGTTGGTCGGGGTGCTCCGCGGCCAGCTCTCCTTTTGAGAGCTGGCTGGGGTGGCTGGATTCGATTTTCAAAGATCATTTTGAAGCTAGCGACGATGGTTGATTAAGATCGCTGCTTCCACCCGCCTTCGCCCTTCGGGCTTCGGCGGGCAAGCCCGGTTCCTGCGTTAGCGGGTTGTCCCGGTCGCGCGGGGGTCCTTCGGCGCGGTTGTGTCGCGTTTTGGGGTACACGGCTGCTGATTCGGACCGGGGTGGCTTTTTCGGGGGTCTTGCCCGCCATGTCCCCGGTGGGTTGGTGGTTCAGGTTTTTCGTTTGATCAGGTCGGGGCGGACTCTGGCGGCGTACCAGGCTGCCAAGGAGGCCGCGATGACGAGATCGTCGTGTTCGGTTTGGCCGCTGCGCGGGCGGACGGCGGCGACTTCGCGTTCCAGGGCGTTGGCGTTATGAACCTCACGGTGGACGCGGATGATCTCCGTTTCCAACAGGTAACGGAGGTGGGCGATCAGGTCGCGCCGGGGGACGGTGGTCCGCCTGGAGTTGGAGCCGACTTCGTGGCCGGCGGTGATCAGGACTGGCACGATGTTGACGCCCATCTTTTCGGCGCGGATGAGTTCGGTGACGACCTGGCCGGGGCCGGCGGCGTCGAGGACAATATGGATGCGCGGCGGACGCATGCCGTAGCCGTACTGGGCGCGGAGCGCGTTCACCAGTTGGCGGAGCTTGCGGACGACTTCGACGTATTCGGTTCCGAGCGGGATCCGTTTGAGGGCACCGAGGGTCAGCACCGGGCGCCTGTGCTGGCAGTAGCGTGCATGGTCGAAGCTGCCGAAGTCCTCCTCGACCAGGCCGAAGACGGCGAAGGCGGAGTGGTCGCGGTCGCGACCGAGATCGAGGCCGATCAGGTAGTCGAGAATGGGTGAGCGCTTCATTGATTCTTTTTCTCCTAAGTTTTTTGTTCCCTCCTGCGGGTTGTGTCGCGTCTTGGGTACACACCTGCTGTTTGGGTTACGGGCCGAAATTCGTCGGGGGTCTGCCCGGTATGTCCCCGGGGTGTTTGTCCGGGGGCCCTGGGGGGACCTTCCTGCTCGTGTCCTTCCTGCTTCGGTCCTTCTGCGGGTTGTTTCGCGTCTTGGGGGACCCGCCTTCGCCCTGCGGGCTTCGGTGGGCAAGCACGATTATTGGACGAGCGGGACGCGATGGTCGGCGTCCAGTTCCTTCGTGTCGTTAGAGGCTGCGTTCCCATTCGGGGGCGAAGAGGTCGAAGTCGTCGCGGAGACATTTGCGGAAGGTCTCCAGACTGATGTACTGGCCGCCGGCGGCGATGAACTGGCAGTCGAATTCCTGCTGGAATGTTTCTTCCGACATTGACTCGCGGAGCTTCGCTATGGCCTCTTCACTGATTCTTGGGCAGTCCTCCAACGTTCCCAGGATGCGGGTCCAGGGGCTGTCTTGCTGGTGCCACTTTTCGTAGAAGTAGCCGGTTTGGCCGTTGGGCGTGCTTAAGGCCATCAACGTTCCGTTGGAGACCGATAGCATCGGCTCCAGTGCGGAGAAGAGCGTATCGCTGGCGAAGGCGGCTTCGTCCACCACGATCAGACTGGGCGCGGAGAAGCAGCGGATCTTCTCCTCGTTGTCCGGTAAGGCGACGACTTTGGCTCCGTTGGCGAGGGTGAAGCCTTCGCATTTCGGGGGCGGGGGGAAGAGGTCGAGATCCATGAACCGGGCCATTTGGCGGATCTTTTCGAGAATCTGACCGGATTGGCGGCCGCTGGCGCTGGCCAGTAGGATCAGGGCGTCGGGCTTGTGGACGGCCTGGTGGAGCACGCGCACGGCGGCGGCGGTGGATTTACCGGCTTGGCGTGGGCCTAACACGAGGATGCGCGTGTTGGTCTCCGTCAGGATTTGCTCCTGGATGGCGTCGGCCTTGAAGTCCAGATTTTGAGCGGCCCAGGCGGTGATTTCTTCCGGTTTGGGCTCGGGTTCGGGTGCCGGCACCGGATCGGGCTTGGCCGGGAACGATTCGGGGAGAGGATCGGTGGTGGCTTCGACGATGTAGGGCGCCTCGGCGAGGGTGCCTTCGACGGGTTGGGCGTCCTCGGTTTGGGGCAGTTCGGTGTTTTGCCGCCTGTTTATTTCCAACGACATCTGGGACGGTCCGCTTGTACACGATCGTTTTTCGAGGCGGAGGAGGAGGCGGATGACGCGGTCGCGCTCGCGGTTGTAGAAGGCGAGGCGGGCGTTGCAACGGTCGATGGTGCCGTTGACGGATTGGACGCCGAGTTTTTCGGCGTCGAGGTTGAGCTTGGCCTGGTCGGGGCAGTTGGGCGCGTTGTTAGTGACGGTGATGAGGAGATCGTGGAGGTGGTCGTTTTTTGCGGCCACCATCCGTTTGGCTTCCCAGAGATAGCCGACGAGTTCGTTGACGAGGAGTTCGGGCTGGAAGCCGTTGGGCTGCCAGTAGGCGTACTGCTGGGCCTTGAGTTCGAGGAACTCGTCGTTGGATTCGCCGGGGAGCATGTGGCCGCGGGTGGCGTAGAGGCCGTGCTTGTAGCTGGCCGATTGGGAACGCTGCATGCCTTTGGGCGTTTTCGGGCCGTTGGACTTGGCGCCGTTGGCACGGGCGCGTTGGGCACGTTCGGTGTGTTGATTTAGGGTGGACATGTGGCCGACTCCCTTCTCTGGGTTTGGAAATGAGAAAGGCCTCCGGCGTCCCCGGGTGGGGGCGCTGGAGGCCTTCTGATTTCTTTGTAGCAGGCGCGGGGGCGAAAACGAACTTGTGGGGATGGGAGAATGGCTGGAAGTGGTTGATTTGGTGGGGGAAAAGTTTATTTTCGAGTTGTGTGACTACGAAAATTTCATGTTGGTGTTTTGGGGGGGGGCTTCCCAGTGGTGGGAAGGTGGAGAACCCAAAGAATGTCGATGTGATCAAGGGCGACAAAGTTGACGTTGATCTGGGCGGCAGGACGATTTCCGTGAGCCGCGGGAACGATCCGGCGCCGCTCGTCAAGATGCTGTTCCAGGTGAGTTGCCGGCACCGCCCTTTTGGTTTTGCCGGGGCGGATGGTGGCGCGGGTGGCTTGGATGGTTAGGGTGCGGACGAAGTCGATGTCTTCGAGTTGTTCGGGGCGGATGAACTGGTGGGCGTCGCGGGGGGATTCGTTCTGGGGGATGAGGACGACGGAGTGGCCGGGGGGCCGTCGTGATGGAGGGAGCGGCGATCAGGAAGGCACATCTCTTGTGGATTGAGCGTTGGAAGCAGATGAAATCGGTGCGCGCCTTTGCGGCTTCGATTCAGGCGGTCTCTTCTCTCGAGGTGAGAAACGCGGCCAGGTCCCGTGCTCCATGGACGATGCTGATGATCTGGATCGGACTGGCTTCCCAGGCATAGACAACAACGTATGGATGAAGGTTCCAAAAGCGGTATTTTCGACTGAGCAATTCATCATGATAGTGCCCGAGCCCAGGGGTGCGTCCCAGCGTTTGAAATCCATTCTGGAATCGCTCGAGCAAACTGCGGGCCGCGTCAGGGCTGTCTTCGGCAAGATCGAGGAGGATCTCGCGAAGGTCCGCCTTAGCGGTCGGGGTAAGGACGAAGGGCTTTCTCACTTGTTTACGGCCCGTGCGCGGCGACGTTCTTCGATCATGTCCCGCAGTTCTTCAAAGACTTCGTCGCCATCCAAAAGTTCGCCACGTTCGGCTTCCGCCGCTCCGTGTTCCAACTTGGCCTTTAGGTGCTGAAAGGCCTGATCGCGTTCCAGTTCGTGGCGCTCCAAGAGACGCAGCGCCTCCCGAACAACTTCGCTGGTCGTTTGATAGCGGCCAGATTTCACGCGCGCCTGGAGAAACGCATCCAGTTCGGGTGTGATCGAAACGTTGACGGTGGTGCGGTGGGTTGCCATAGCCAATCATTAGCGGGTTTGGCACAATGTGTCAATATGTGGCGGCTGCCGCGGGTGACGTGCGTCAGTATTCGGGCCAGGGTTGGGGGGATAGCTCCAGCGTGGCGGTTTCGCCGGGGCGGATGGTGGCGCGGGTGGCTTGGATGGTTAGGGTGCGGACGAAGTCGATGTCTTCGAGTTGTTCGGTGCGGACACGGTCGAAGGCGAAGGCGTAGTAGTCGCCGGGGCGGAGGCTGTCGATGGTGAAGCGGCCGTCGGGGCCGCACTTGGCGGTGCGGATGAACTGGTGGGCGTCGCGGAGGGCTTCGTCCTGCGGGATGAGGACGACGGAGTGGCCGGCGGCCCGTGGGACGGTGCCGGTGGCGCGGCCGGCTTTGGGTTTGTAGACGATGCGGAGGGGGAGGGGTGGGTTCGAGATCTCGATGGTTTCGGTGGTGATGTCGCGGTCGCCGTACCAGATGGACTCGACGTAGTAGCCGGGGACGAAGCCGGCGGGGAGAACACGGTAGCGGCCGGGGTACACCTGCTTCAGGGTGAAGCTGCCGTCCTGCAGGTGGAATGCTGCGGTTTGGACGTCGGGGGAGGCGCCCTGCGGGATGACGTAGATGGCGGTGACTTTGCGGTCGCCCTTGGTGTCGCGGGGTTCTTCGCGTTCGACCATTCCGGTGACGGGGAAGGGGAGGGCGAGGCGGAGTTCGACGTCGTCGCGGTCTGTTCGGGAGACGCGGACGTCGGTGTAGCCCTTGGCGGTTTCGTCGCCGCGTTTGTGTTGGGCGAAGAGGCGCCAGTCGCCATCGCTGGCGGTGGGGAATTCGAAGTGGCCATTGGCGTCGGCGGTGACGAGTTGGCTGTTGACGCCTTTGTTGGCATGGTCGGAGATGGAGAGGAGGGCTTTGGCGGCGGGCGTTCCGTCGGGGTGGAGGACGGTGCCGGTGATGCGGCGGAGGGTGCGGGTGCGGAGGCGGATGTCGTAGCCGTCGAGCTGGGCGCCGGGGCGGAGGGGGATGCGGGCGGCGTCGGTGTAGTTGGCGGCGTTGGGGTAGAAGGTGGCGGCCCAGCCGAGTCGTTGGTTTTGCTCTTCGGGGATTTCGGGGTTGGGGAGGGGGTTGATGGATTTGGCTGGATCGTTACTCGTGTGCCGGAAGCCGGGGAGGGCGGCGAGGATCCAGGTGCCGGGTTCGAGTTGGCGGAAGTGGAAGCGGCCGTCGGCGTTGGTGGTAGTTCTTTCGATCCACTGTTCGTCCCAGGGGCGGCGGAGGCCAACTATGGTGCCGGGGATGGGTTCGCGGTTGGGGGTGGTGACGCGGCCGGCGAGTTGGGCGAGGGGGGTGAGTTCGGCGGTGAACTGGGTGGTGTTGGCGGGGGTGATGGTGATGGTTTGGGGTTCGGTGCGGAGGTAGCTGGGTGGCGATTCCGACCAAGCCGA
>JBIKOG010000401.1:0-4758 GCA_044358225.1 Bryobacteraceae bacterium
CGGAGCGATCCGGCGCCAATTATCCGAGGTAGGAGCCGTATGCGGTAGTGCCGCTCGTACGGATCTGTGCGGGGGGCGGGTCGTGAGATTCGTCCCTACCGCGACCCTCATTTTTTTCCGTAAAACATCTGCAAACAAAAAAGGGCGCCAACCCCCGAAGGAATCAGCGCCCAAATGAACCAAACGAAAACTACCCCTTCCGCTCCGCCGCCTTCAGCATCGAGTTCATACACCCGATCAAATAAGACAGCCCCACAGAAGGCCGGTACTCCGCATTCCGCCCCGCCCCCCGGCTCGTATCCGCAGCCGTAGGAGACATACCCAGCGCCGGAATGTGATCCGGAATCACAATCCCGTCAAACTTCACATCCACCAGCGCCTGCATGACCCGGCTCATATCGTAATAGCCGTCATCGATCAGCGCCTCCGTGAAATGAGGCAGCGGCGCCGTCACATTCCGGAAGTGGACTTTAAATAACTTCTTCTTCGCGGCGAAATACTTGATAACATCCACCGGATCGGCTCCGGTAAGTGCCGTGCCGCCCTCCAGCCACGACCCCACACAGAAACAAACCCCGATATTCGGGCTGTTGGCGATCTCAATGGCCTTCTTGTACCCCGCAAAATTGCTGAAGATACACCGCGGCACCCCAGCCAGCATCTTCTTCGGCGGATCGTCCGGATGGATGCCGATTCGCACCCCCGCCTCCTCCGCCACCGGGACCACTTTCTTAATAAAGTAAGCGTAATTGTCCCAAATCTCCTGCTCGCTATACACCCGCCCGTGCGACAACGGCTCCGTGTACGTCTTCCCGCCCCAGAACCCTTTCCACTCCGGACTGTTCGCGTTCCCGTCCCGCGCGCTATAGCCTCGCGCCGCCGTCACCCGCCCGCTCGACCAGATCCCGTTCCCCATATGCGCATAAGTGGAGTAAGGAACTTTCGCCTTGCCCAGGTACCGGATGTAATTCAGATACTCTTCAATCTTCTGGTCCCGCCCCGGCAGATTCAGAGTCACTTCCGGCATGTTATGCAAACTGCCGCTCGGCCCCGCGCCGCTGCCGATGTTATAGACCCCGAACCCCTCCTTTTCCCATTCGGCCTTCTGCGCAATGAAGTCCTCCGCGGTCGACTTCGCCGGGTTCACCGCCAGGCTCAGCCATTTCACGCCGAGTTGCTTCAAATACGCCATGTGCTCCGGACTCGGCGTATTGGCGCTCACGCCAATCTTAATCCCAGGTGGGATCGGGATCATCGGTTTTGCCGTTGCCGCCGAAGCAGAAGAAACCATCGCCGCGGCGCCACTCAATATCTCTCGTCTGTTCATAACTAAAACTCCGCTCGAATCGACATTTGCACGTTCGCTTGGCCCGTGCCGAAATTGGAGAAATCACCCACCACGCCCGTGTACCGGCCCCAGGCGTTCGGGGCATTCAAATTATACGTTGTGTTCGGAGCCCCCAGGTTTGGGTTCTTGTGCGGCAGGTTGTGCCCGTCCAACCGGAAGCTCAACATAAACCGCTCTCCCACCGGACGCCAGCTCTTCGTCACAAAACACTGCATCCACCACAGCCCCGGCGCCTGCAACGTGCCGCCGCCCACCGACCCAATCGTATAAGCATCCGGATACGCAAACGAGTTCATCTTGAAGTACGGGTTCTGCGCCGCCGTCGGGAACCTCTGCCCCATATCCCAGTTCGATACCCGCGCCTCGTCCATCGTTGTCAACGCGTTCGGACGCGACGCCGTCAGATAGCGGTTCGGGCTCCCCCCATGCGTCACCGTCACCGGCACGCCGGAAACGACATTCTCGCTGATGTTCACCTTCCACCCGCCCAGCAGCGCGTTCAACACCCCGCCCCGGTTCAGCCACTTCTGGCCCTTGCCCACTGGCAACTCATACACCACGAAGGCGCCAAACTGTTTCTGCCGGTCGTAGGCCGTCCGCGCCGAACCCTGCCGGTTGTAGTAGCCCAACGTCTCATCGTTGCTCAGCGTCTTCGATAGGTTGAAGCTCGTGTTAAAGAGCAACCCCTTCCCGAACCGCTTCTCCAGCGCGATATTCCCGCTATGCCACGTATTGTGGTCAAAGTTGGAAAGGAAGCTCACGTTGCCGAACTGCGGATAAATCATGTAGTTCTGCTGGGCCTGAAACACCCGGTCCTGCAGCGCCCGGTCGTTGCCCAATGCGATGTCCAACGGAATCGCATTGATGTTCCACGTCCGCTGCAATCCCACCCCGGCCGACCCCTGATACTGCATCGAAAACAGCCACGTCGCCGTCGGCTGATACTGAAATCCGCCCGACCAATTCATCACATACCCGTTTCGTAACTTCGGATCCCGCCAGAAAGCCGTCCGGCTCCCGTAGTTCGCTCCCGTATACGGCACCGTCCCATCCTGGTTCACTACATACCGGATCGTCCCCGGCCCCTGCGAAAGCTGGAACACCTGCCGCGGATCGCCCACCGGTTGCAGCACGTTGAAGTTCCCCGCATACTCGTCAAAACCGCCCTGAATGCCCGTGTTATCCACCGTCATGATGCCGAACGACGTCCGGTACACCCACTTCGGATGAAACGTCCACGCCACCCCCAGCCGCGGCTGGAAGTTGTTCAGATCTTTCTTTCCCACCGTTCCCGTCGGATGCGTAATCGCCCCTTTCCGCCCCGTCAACGGGTCCGTCGCCTCCGGGTCAAACTGCGACTGCTGCCCCCACCGCGTCGTGTACGGGGAAAAGTAGCTCCACCGCACGCCCAGGTTCAGCGTCAGCCCCGGCCGCACTTTCCAGTCATCCTGGAAGTACAGCTCCTGGTTCCACTGCCGCGGCATGAAAATCGCAAACTGCTTGTTATAGGTGGCGCTCGTCACCGCGCCCATCATGAACGCCGCAAACGTGTTCCCCGTGTTCTGCGCGAACGGCAACGACGCCCCGCCGTCGAAGTTGTACTGCCCCGACGGCAGCGCCGTCGCCTTGTCGCTGTACAACGTCCGGATCGTCTCCGTCCCCATCTTCAGCGTGTGCCGCCCCGCAATCAGCGTCAGGTTGTCCTGGATGATCTTGTCTTCGCCCACCTGCCGGAAATACCCCATCGCCCCGATGCTGAAGCCAATGTTGAAGTACGGAAACGTCTCCTGCTCCACCCCGGGAATCGTGATCAGGCTCTTCGCCGATTCCGGCCGCTCCGGGTTCGACGACGCCCGCCGGTTATACCCGATCCGGAACTCGTTGAACAGCCGCCGCGATAAGATCGACGTGTAACTCAACACACCGTTGATGTTATCCGTCGGCGGGATCTCCCGCGACGCGTTAAACTCCGGCTTGGCGAAGTTATCCCCGTTCTGTCCGCGGTTGTGCCCGTGCGAATAGCGGAAGAATATCTTGTGGTTCGAACTGAACTGATGGTCGATCTTCTCGTCCCACCGGTCCCGGTTCAAACAACGGCAGCTCTCCGCCCGCTGCAGGTTCCCGTTCGGTCCCGACCGCGCTGGCGTTCCCACCTGGTTCGGTTCCAGCCAGATTCCCTGGCCAAGAAACTTCATCGCCGTCGGATCCATCAAATTCCTCGGAACAATGTTGCCCGGCAGCGGATCGCGCGTCCATTGCCCGTTCACCTGCCGCGTCGAAAATGGGTTGTAGATCGGCAGTCCCCCGCCCGGCGCCTCCGGGAACGAGAAGTTCCCATTCAGCATCGCCGGCGTCGGCACCGTCGTCACCCGGACGTTAATCGTCCGCTCGTGATTGATCGCGTAATCCGACAGCCAGAAGGTCTTGTTCCGCCCGTCGTAGAGTTTCGGAATCACCACCGGCCCGTGCGCCACTAAGTCAAACGCCTGGTAGGACCACGGCACGTCCGGCCGTTGTATCTGCTCCAGATAATGCCGGTGAACCCACTTACCATTCAGATACCGGTCCTCAAAGGTCGCGTGTAACTGGTTCGTTCCCGACTTATACACCATCTTCATCGACCCGCCCGCCGAGTGCCCATACTCGGCCGACGTTCCCGTCGTCAGCACCTTCACCTCTTCCATCGCGTCCGTGCTGCCCTGAATCACCCCGTCCACCTGATTCACCGTCCCCGTGTACGGCGACTTGGCGCTGATCCCGTCCATCGAAAACCCGATGTCGTTCTGCCGCTGGCCTTGAATGTGGAACCCCTGCTGGCCCACCACCGCCACCACCCCGGGCATGAACTGCAGCAGGTACACCGTCCGCTTCATCACCCCCGGCGTCTCCACCAGCGCCTTGGCCCCAATCACGTAGGAACTGACCACATTCTCCGTATTCAGCAACGAAACCTCGCCGCTCACCGTCACCGAATCGGTCACCGCGCCCACGTCCAGCGTGATATCGATACGCGGAACCTCGGCCGACCGCAGCGTAATCCCTTCCCGGACGACTTCTTTGAACCCCGCCGCATTGATCTTCAACCTGTATTCACCCGGCGCCAGATACGGAATGTAGTAAGTGCCCTCGGCCGACGTGATGTTCTCGGAGACGAACGCCGTGGCCACATTGGTCACCGTCAACTTCGCCCCCCCGACCATCGCGCCCGTAGAGTCCCGAACGGTCCCTACCAGCGTCGCGCCTCCACCAGTCTGCGCAGGGGCCATTGATGCCGCCAAAGCGCTTAGCAGGAGCAGACTCCGCAATATTCTCATGTAAAGATCTCCCGGACAGAAGTTGAGGCAGGCCCACTCTATAGGCGCGCGGGGGCGGGGGGGGGGGGGGGGGCGGGGGGGGGGGGGGGGGGGTGG